>NZ_CP107985.1:4956000-5265750 GCF_036108815.1 Streptomyces sp. NBC_00353
AGGACGGCTCCCTCAAGGGGGTGTCCAAGGCAACCGACGCAAAGATATCCGTGGCATCGACGACTGCCACGGCCGCCGCCAAGTCCGGTGCCCGGAAGGTGATCTGGGCCGTCACGGGCAAGCCTGCGCTCGCCTACGAGAACGTGGTCAAGGGCACCCAGGCCGACGGGACGCCGAGTGAGCGCCACGTCATCACCGACGCCGCCAGCGGCAAGGAGCTCTACTCGTACGAGGCCATCGACACGGGGTCCGGCACCAGCCAGTACAGCGGCACCGTCGCCCTCGGCACCTCGGCCTCCGGATCCGGCTACAACCTGACCGACGCCGGACGCGGCGGCCACAACACGTACGACCTGAACGGCGGCACCTCCGGCACCGGGACCCTCTTCACCGACGCCGACGACATCTGGGGCAACGGTCTCGCGACCAACCGTCAGACCGCCGCGGTCGACGCCCACTACGGCGCCGCCATGACCTGGGACTTCTACAAGAACGAACTGGGCCGCAACGGCATCGCCGGCGACGGCAGGGCCGCCTACTCCCGGGTCCACTACGGCAACGCGTACGTCAACGCCTTCTGGCAGGACAACTGCTTCTGCATGACGTACGGCGACGGCTCGGGCAACCTCAAGCCGCTCACCTCGCTGGATGTCGCCGGACACGAGATGAGCCACGGTCTGACCGCGGCGACCGCGGGTCTGAAGTACAGCCGTGAATCGGGCGGCCTCAACGAGGCGACCAGCGACATGTTCGGCACCGCGGTCGAGTTCTACGCGGGCAACAGCAGCGACGCCGGCGACTACCTCATCGGCGAGAAGATCGACATCAACGGCAACGGCACCCCGCTGCGCTACATGGACAAGCCCAGCAAGGACGGCGGTTCGGCGGACTACTGGTCTAGGACGGTCGGCCGCCTCGACGTCCACTACTCGTCCGGGCCCGCCAACCACTTCTTCTACCTGTTGTCCGAGGGCAGCGGCGCGAAGACCATCAACGGTGTCGCCTACAACTCGCCGACCTCCAACGGCTCCACGGTCACGGGCATCGGGCGCGCGAAGGCCGTCCAGATCTGGTACAAGGCGCTGACCACGTACATGACATCGTCCACCGACTACGCGGCGGCGCGGGTCGCCACCCTGCAGGCGGCGACCGACCTGTACGGAGCAGGCAGCGCGGAGTACGCAGCCGTCGCCTCCGCCTGGTCCGCGATCAACGTGAACTAGTACGCCGTCCGGCACCACCGCCCGACGGCTCCTGCGGATCGCCCACGCGCCGCGCACAGCCACCGGTTTCCCGGAGATGTGCGCGGCGTCCGGCCGTTCCACGGGCGGTCGCGCTGTGGGTGGCCGCCGTACGGGTGGCTGCGCGCGGCGGCACCGCACGGCGGCACCGCGCGCCCGCATAGGCTGCGCCGAGTGATCATCGAACCGCTGCTGCCGGTGGCCGGCGCGCTTCCCGGCCCGCTGCTCGCCGAACTCACCGCGCTCTACGCGTCCGATCCGACGTTCCAGCAGCTCAGCGGCGACTTCCCGGACCCCCACGACATCCGGTCGGAACAGGTCGCGGCCTCGCTCGCCGAGGAGCTGGCGAACCCGGACACCGAGGTACTGCTCGCCCGGTCGCAGGGGCAGTTGGTCGGCGTGGCCATCACCCTCGCGCACCATCCGGACCCGGCCGACCCCGACCCGTGGATCGGACTGCTCATGGTCCACGCACGGCAGCACCGCTCCGGTTACGGGCGGCAGCTGGCCGGCCTCGTCGAGGAGCGGTTCCGGGCAGCCGGGCGGGACGGAGTCCGGCTGGCGGTCCTGGAGAACAACCCCAGGGCGCTCGCCTTCTGGACCGCGCTCGGCTACGAGGTCATCGACCACCGACCCGACCGCCAACTGGGCCGCCCCTGCGCGGTGTTGCGCAAGCTGCTGAAGCCCGCCGAATAACGGACACAAGAGCACCTCAGTCGGACAAGAAGTGGTCAAAAGAATGTGAGGCAATTGTCGGCACACCGTCAAACTCGGTCGTCCGATGGCACGCTCTCCGCTCGTAACCCCCCACGGAACGAACAACGGAGAACGCATGACCCCCCACATGACCACCCGTCGCTCCGCAGCCCTGGCCGCCGTGGCCACGATGGTCGTCGTCGGCGTGCAGTCCGGTGCGGCGACCGCGGCCCCGGGCAACGCCCACGACGGCGCCTCCGCCACCCGTACCACCAGCACGTCCGGCGCGAAGACCGCGATCGGCACGGACACCGCGTCGGAGCGGACCGCCGCGATCAAGTCGGCCCAGTCGGAAGCCTCTTCGGCGGCCGACTCGCTCGGGCTCGGCAGCCAGGAGAAGCTGATCGTCCGCGATGTGATCAAGGACGCCGACGGCACCGTCCACACCCGCTACGAGCGCACCTACGCCGGACTGCCCGTCCTCGGCGGCGACCTCGTCACCCACACCACCGCCGGCGGAAAGCTCAAGAGCGTCACCAAGGCCACCGGCGCCCGGATATCGGTTCCGTCCACGACGCCGAAGGTGAAGACCGTGGCGAGCGCCCGCAAGGTTATCTGGGCGGGCAGCGGCAAGCCCGTCCTCGCCTTCGAGACGGTGCGGACCGGCGTGCAGAAGGACGGCACGCCCAGCAGGCGTCACGTCATCACGGACGCCGTCACCGGCAGGACGCTGCACAGTTACGAGGCGATCGAGACCGGCGTCGGCAACAGCCAGTACAGCGGCAAGGTCACCCTGTCGACCACCGCGAGCGGCTCGGGCTTCGAGCTGACCGACGGCGACCGCGGCGGCCACAGGACGTACGACCTGAACCAGGGCGAGAGCGGCACCGGCTCGCTCGTCACCGACGCCGACGACACCTGGGGCGACGGCACCGGCAGCGACCGGCAGACCGCCGCGGTCGACGCCCACTACGGCGCCGCCATGACCTGGGACTTCTACAAGAACGAACTGGGCCGCAACGGCATCGCCGGCGACGGGAAGGCCGCCTACTCCCGGGTCCACTACGGCAACGCGTACGTCAACGCCTTCTGGGACGACAGCTGCTTCTGCATGACGTACGGCGACGGCGCCGACAACAAGAGCGCCCTCACCAGCCTCGACGTCGCGGGCCACGAGATGAGCCACGGCCTGACCGCGGCGACGGCCAAGCTCGACTACGCAGGCGAGTCCGGCGGCCTCAACGAGGCGACCAGCGACATCCTCGGCACCTCGGTCGAGTTCTTCGCCGACAGCAGCAGCGACGCCGGCGACTACCTCATCGGCGAGAAGATCGACATCAACGGCGACGGCACCCCGCTGCGCTACATGGACAAGCCCAGCAAGGACGGCGGTTCGGCGGACTACTGGAGCGCCGGCGTCGGCGACCTCGACGTCCACTACTCCTCCGGCGTCGCCAACCACTTCTTCTACCTGCTGTCCGAGGGCAGCGGCGCGAAGACCGTCAACGGGGTGCACTACGACTCCCCGACCGCCGACGGCTCGACCGTCACCGGCATCGGCCGGGACAAGGCGGTCCAGATCTGGTACAAAGCGCTCTCCGCGTACATGACCTCGTCCACCGACTACGCGGCCGCGCGCACGGCCACCGAGAAGGCGGCGACCGACCTGTACGGGGCGAGCAGTCCGGAGCTCGCGGCCGTGGACGCCGCCTGGTCGGGCGTCAATGTGAAGTAGTTCCCGGCGGGTTCCCGGGGCCGGTCAGCTCTTTTCCGGGGCGGGCCGGCCGTGGCCGTACAGCCAGGTGTGCCACAGATCCGTCAGGTCCTTCCCCGTCGTCCTCTCCACGTACGCGGTGAAGTCGGCCGTCGACGCGGTGCCGTACCGATGGGCCTTCGTCCAGCCCGCGACGAGCGCGAGGAACCGCCGGTCGTCGTCGACCGCCTGCCGGATCTTGTGGATCACCATGGCCCCGCGCTCGTACACCGGGTCCTGGGAGATGTCCGCGGCCGTGGGCGGATCGGCAGGCGGGAACGCCCAGTTGGCATCGTCGGCGAAGGCGGCGTCGAAACTGCGCCGGACGGGAACGCCCTCCTTGTCCGCCTTCCACAGCCACTCGGCGTATGTCGCGAAGCCCTCGTTGAGCCACATGTCGCGCCAGCTGGCGGGCGTGACGGAGTCCCCGAACCACTGGTGGGCCATCTCGTGGACGAGGAGTCCCACGGTCGGCGGCCCGGGGAAGTACGGCCGGTTCTGGGTCTCCAGCGCATACCCGGAGTCGTGCGGACGGCCGACGATCGCGCCGGTCGACGAGAACGGGTACGGGCCGAAGCGCTCGGCCTCCCACCGCACCACCTCGGGGATCCGGGCGAGGGTCCGGGCACTCGCCGCGGCCGCCTTCGGGTCCACGGCCGTGAACACCTTGATGCCGTCGGGGGTCGTCGACGCCTTCGTGTCGAAGCGGCCGACGACGAGCGTCGCGAGATAGCTCGCCATGGGTTCGGCGGTGTGCCAGTGGTACGTGGTGGTGGCGCCGGAGACCTTCCGGGAGGTCAGCTCACCGTTGGAGACGGCCGTCAGCCCCCGGGGGACGGTGGCCGTGAGGTCGTACGTCGCCTTGTCGCTCGGGTGGTCGTTGCCGGGGAACCAGGCCATCGACCCGACCGGCTCACCGAGCGCGACCGATCCGTCCGCCGTCCTCAGCCAGCCCTCCTTCGACCCGTCCGGATCGGTGAGGGTCAGCGGGGAGCCGGAGTAGTGGACGACCGTACGGAAGGTCCTGCCCTTGTGCAGATGGCTCTCCACCTCGGCGGCGGGGCGCAGTGTCAGCTCGCGGCCCGCCCGGTTGACGGCGGCCGGACGCCCCTCGACCTGCGCGGACTCGACGGTCAGCCCGGCCAGGTCGAGGTTGAAGGCGCTGAGGTCCTGGGTGGCGCGCGCGGTGATCACGGCGGTGGAGCGGATCCGCTGGGCGGCCGGGTCGACGTCGAAGGTGAGGTCGTAGTGCGTGACGTCGTAGCCGCCGTTGCCGGCCTTCGGGAAGTACGGGTCGCGCAGACCGGCGGCGCCGGGAGTGCCCTCCACACCTCCGGTCCCGCAGCCGGCGGCGAGGGAGACGACGGTGGCGGTGACGAAGGCCAGGAACAGAGCGGTGGGGCGCACACAGTGATCCTATGTGCGGAATGTCGGATTGACGGATCGGCGGATGCTCACCTCGGGTCCCTGTTCCGCAGCAGCGCCGCGATTTCCGCGAACCCGCGCCGCTCCGCATGTTCCAGCGCCGTCACCCCGTCGCCGTCCGGCAGACCGGGGGTCGCGCCCGCCGCCAGCAGCAGTTCGACGATCTCCTGGTGCGCCCGGCCGCCGTCGCCCAGGATCACGGCCTCCAGCAGGGCGGTCCAGCCGAGCCGGTTGACGTGGTCGACGTCGATGTCCGTGACGCGGAGCAGCTCGCGTACGTAACCGACGTGGCCGCGCTCGCTCGCCGGGATCAGCGCGATGCCGCCGAACCGGTTACGGAGCTTCAGGTCGGGACCGGCCGGCAGCAGGGTGTGCAGCATCGCGACGCTGCCGGTGACGCCGGTCGCCAGCCAGGGACTGTCCTCTCGCCGGTCCTGCGCATCCGGATCCGCGCCCGCCTCGACGAGCAGCCGGGCGAGCGGGACATGGTCGCCGTGCACGGCGAGGAGCAGCGGGGTGCGCCGCTCCTCATCGCGGACGTCGATGCGGGCGCCGCCCTCGATCGCGGTTCGTGCGGCATCGGTGTCACCGGTGCGCGCGGCTCGGAGGAGGTCCTGATCGAGGGTGTTCATCCGCGGTTTCTCCTGGGCTGTGGTCGGCTGTCCTACTTGGCGAGTGCGGCGACGCCCGCCCGGGCGAACTTCTCGTCGAGGTCGCCGCTGGGGGCACCGGCCACTCCGATGCCGGCCACCGGTGCGTCCTTGACCTGCACCGGGGCGCCGCCCGCGAGGAACAGGGTGCCAGGGATGTCCTTCAGGTTCGGGGCCTGCGCCAGGCGGCCCGCCAGCACGGAGGTGGGGGCGTTCCAGGAGACAGCGGTGTACGCCTTCTTCTCGGCGGACTCGTACGCCTGCGGGCCGGAGCCGTCGCCGCGCAGCGTCACGACGGTGTTGCCGTTCCGGTCGACGACGGCGACCGCCACACGCTGGTTCTCCTTCTCGGCGGCGTCGAGGGCGGCCCGCGCGGCCTTGATGGCGGCGGCGACGGTCAGATGGGTGGTCTGCTGGAGGTTCCGGTCCGCCGTGTCGGCCGTCACCGCGGCGGCAGGCGCAGCGGCGGGTGCGGAGGCGCTCGCGGACATGGCACCGAAGGTTCCGGCGCCGAGCGCGGCGACGGCGACGGCACCGGTGAGGACACGGGTGCGCAGCGGCATCTTCTTCATGGGGGGGCTCCTCGACGATTCGATGGCGTTCCGCCTGTGCGGTGATCCGGTCAGGCGGTCTCTGCGATCGATCCTCCGGCCGGATCCGGCCCCGTGACGTCGACGTACCGGCTCGACACCGCGCGCAGGACGGCTGACGGGCCCATCGGCCGATCGGTTGATGCGGGGGTGGCCGCCCCGGGTCACCATGGATGTATCCGCGCAGGTGAAGCAGCAGCTCTTGGGCAGTCGGCAGGGAGTAAGAGGTACGAGGTGGAGCACCGAACCGAAGCCACCGACCCGGATGCCCGGTGGCTCGCGCTGCTCATGCACGCCGCGTTCTTCCTGCTGCTCGGCGCGTCCCTGGCCCGCTTCCTGCTCCGCCACCCCGGCGAGGACCGAACCCCGTGGATCATCGCGCTGTCCGTCGCGCTCGCCGCGCTGTATCTGCTGGGCCCGGTGCCCGGTTCTCGCCCCACCCGGCGCCGGCTGGCCCGGCTCGGCGTGCTCGTGGCCGTGTGGATGGTGCTCGTCGTCCTCGCGCCGAGCTTCGCCTGGTGCGCGGTGCCGCTCTTCTACACCGGGCTGCGGCTGCTCCCGCCGCGCGCCGCGCTCGCCCTCGTCGCCCTGCTCACCGTGTTCGTCGTGGCCGCGCAGTTGCGGCTGGCCCACGGCTTCGACCCGAACCTGGTGCTCGCGCCCCCTGCCGTGGCAGCCACCGCGACCGCGGTCTTCGTCCACATGCAGCGCCAGGCCGCGCGCCAGCGCGAACTGATCGACGATCTGCTGCGTACCCGCCGCGAACTCGCCGCCACCGAACGCCGCGAAGGCACCCTTGCCGAACGCCAGCGGCTCTCCATGGAGATCCACGACACCCTCGCGCAGGGCCTGTCCAGCCAGCAGATGCTGCTCCAGGCCGCGGACCGCACCTGGGACGCCGACCCGGCGACCGCCCGCCGCCATGTCCGTACGGCCACCGGCATCGCCGAGCGCAACCTCGCCGAAGCGCGCCGCTTCGTCCACGACCTGGCACCGGCGGACCTCGCGGAAGGTGGCGGCCTGGAGGCGGCGCTGCGCGCACTGGCCACCCGCGAAACGGCGCAGGCCCACGGACTGTTCACCGTTCGCTGCCATGTGGAGGGGACGCCGCACGCGGCACTGCCCGACCGGGCGCAGTCCGCACTGCTGCGCATCGCCCAGGGCGCCCTGGCCAATGTGAGGGAGCACGCGGACGCCACGGAGGCCGCGCTGACACTGACCCACCTGGACGACCGGACCGTCCTGGACATCGCCGACAACGGCCGCGGCTTCACCCCGCCCGCACCGGCGGTGCCCCGTGGAAGCCACACACCGGCGTCGGCCCACCACGCCCCCCGGCGGCGCCTGCGCCGTACCTGGGGGGCGGCCGCCCTGCGTCCGCCGGCAGGCGTACGCGGCCACGGACTGCCCGCGATGCGCGCCCGGCTGCACCAGCTCGGCGGCACGCTCACGATCGAATCGGCACCGGGCGAGGGAACCGTCGTCTCCGCCGAGGTCCCCCTGCCCGCCCCCGCCCCCTCGCCGGCGGAACCCTCATGACCCCGCCCGCCGTACGGATCCTGCTCTGCGACGACCACGCCGTCGTACGCGCCGGACTGCTCGCCCTCCTGGGCAGCGAACCGGACATCGAGGTCGTCGGCGAGGCGGGCAGCGGCGAGGAGGCCGTCGCCCTGGCCGCCCGGCTGACCCCCGACGTCGTCCTGATGGACCTCCAACTGGGCGAAGGAATCGACGGCGTCGAAGCCACCCGCCGCATCGCGGTCACCGGCGTCCATGTCCTCGTCCTCACGACGTACGACACCGACGCCGACATCACCCGCGCCATCGAAGCGGGCGCCACCGGCTACCTGCTGAAGGCGGAACGCCCGGAGGAACTGTTCGCCGCGATCCGCTCGGCGGCCCAGGGCCGCACCACGCTCTCCCCGCCGGTTGCCAGCCGTGTCATGGCCCGCATGCGCAGCCCCCTGCCGACGCTCACGGACCGCGAACGCGACATCCTGGGCCAGCTGTCCCAGGGCCTGGGCAACCGGGAGATCGCCCGGGCCCTGTTCATCAGCGAGGCCACGGTCAAGACGCACCTGGGCCGCATCTACGACAAACTCGGCGTCGACACCCGCGCAGGCGCCGTGTCCGTGGCGAAGGAGCAGCGGCTGCTGCCGTGAGCCGGGGCCGCCCGCGGCGAGGACCACCGGGGCGCCGGGCGCCCACGGCCCCGGGGCAGTGGGGCAGTGGGGCACCCACCGCTCCGGCGTCGGCGCACCCCCGGGCATGACACCATCGAACTGTGCTCGACATCGGCTACTCCCTCTCCCGACGCTTCCCCGATCCCCCGCAGACCGACTACCGCCGCGCGGACGCCCACGCCCTGCGGCACGATCTCTTCTCCGGGGACGTCTACCTCGCGGACACCAAGGCGGACCGCGAAGTATCCACAGCCTGGGGATGGGTTCCCGTGCTCGACTTCGCCTGGGCGCTCTGCGACATCGTCGAGCAGATCGACCAGGACCCCCGCGGCAGCCGTTCGCACCGGCGGCAGTTCGCCGAGCTCGACTTCACCGAATCGTCCGACCGGATGCTCTTCGAGCGCCGCTTCGGCTGGGTCGACGTCGAGGCCGACTGGATGCCCGGCGACGAGCCCCCGCTGACCTTCAGCCACTCCCTCCTGCGCCGCGAGGCCCGCGACTTCCTGCACGACCTGATCGCGGACCTCGCCGACATGCACGAGGGGCTCGCCGACAACCCCCTGATCTGGGACCTCCAGGCCCGGTTCCCCCGCGTCTGACCTGTCCCGGAGGACCGGGGCAACCCTCTACGCCTCCACCCGCACCCCGATCTGTGCCGCGAAGGCTGGTGCCAGCTCCATCAGCTGCAGCGGGCTGATCACCGCCCCCGCCAGTCGCTCCACCCCCCGCGCGATGTCCAGCTCGGCGGCCGTCCGCAGATCCACCGCGTCCATCCGCGCGGAGCTGAAGTCGGCCCGCTTCAACACACAGTCCCGGAACTCCACCCGCACCAGCTGCGCGTCCCCGAAGTCCGGCTCGGACAGCACACAGCTCTCGAAGACCACGTCCGTCAGCCGCGCCTTCCGCAGATTCAGGTAGTCGATCTTCCCGCCTCGCACATGCACCCGCTCCAGCACCGCACCGTGCAGCTGCACCCCGCCCAGCCGTGCGTCCACCACCTCCACATCGCGCAGCGACGCCCCCGCCAGGTCGGTGCCGACACCCCGCACCCCGGTCAGTACCGAGTCGATGAAACGCGCCCTGACCAGCTCCGTACGGTCGAGACCGCACCCCTCCAGCGCGCAGTCCATGAACCGCGCGCCCGGCCCCGACCCGTCCGCGAGGTCCACCCCCTCGAACCGCACACCGTCGTAGTCGCCGTCCGGCTCCAGTCCCTCCCCGTCGTACGGAACGAGCGGCGGCAGCCGCACCTCCGGCCGCCGCGCCGCCGCCACGACGCCCTTCCCGCCCCGGCCATCACCCCTGCTGTTACGTGCCATGGGCCCCATCGTGACCCACGCCACCGACAACGCCCCGCGCCGATGTCACACATCGGCGCTTCCGGCCGTCCCCTCCATGACGCGTTCTTCGACCGAGGGGACCGGAACATGCAGCGCATCCACATCATCGGCGGCGGCCTCGCCGGGTTCACCGCAGCGATCACGGCCGCCGAGTCCGGTGCCCTGGTGACCGTCCACGAGGCCCACCACACCCTCGGCGGCCGCGCCAGGACCGCCGAAGGCCCGTATCGCACCAATGACGGACCCCACGCCCTCTACCGCCGCGGACCGCACTGGACCTGGCTCGCGCAGCGGGGTCTCCTCGGCCCGACCGTCACCGTGCCGCTGCGCCAGGCCGGCAAACTCCGCTTCCGGCTGGGCGGCGCCCTGCGCAGGACCCCGCCCCTCGCCCTCCTCCGGCTGACCCGCCGCCGGGCCGAACACGCCCCCGTCGACACCGATTTCCGCACCTGGGCCACCGCTCAGGTCGGCGAGGAGGGCGCCCGCACGGCCGCGCATTTCGCCGCTGTCGCGCTCTACCACCACGACCCCGGTTCGCTCTCCGCCGCGTTCGTCCAGGAGCGGCTGCGCCGCGCTGCCGCGCTGCCGCCCGAGGCCCGCTACCCGGTCGGCGGCTGGGCGCAGGTCATCGACCGGATGGCCGCGCGCGCCTGGAATCTGAGCGTCCGGATCGAGACGGCGACCCGGATCGACCCGAGCACCCTCGACCACCTGGCCCGCAGCGGCCCGGTCGTCGTCGCCACCTCCCTCGACGCCGCCCGCGGCCTGCTCCGCGACTCCACCCTGAAGTGGGACAGCGGCAGGACCGCACTGATCGACCTGGCGCTGCGCACCCGGCGCGGCGACGCGTTCGCCGTCTCCGACCTGGACGCCCCCGGCTGGACCGAACGCTTCACTGCCCAGGACCGCACCCTCGCCCCGGCGGGCCGGCAGCTCGTCCAGGGCCAGATTCCCGTCGCCCCCAGCGAGTCGAAGGCGGCCGGCATCGCCCGGGCCGAAGACCTCCTCGACCTCGGCTTCCCGGGCTGGCGCGACCGTGTCGAGTGGCGGCGCGAGGCCCTCGCCGGCGGCCGTACGGGCGCGGTCGACCGCCCCGGCACCACCTGGCGGGACCGGCCGGCCATCGACCGCGGCAACGGGATCTACCTCGCGGGCGACCAGGTCGCCGCGCCCGGACTGCTCAGCGAGGTCTCGTTCAACAGCGGCATGGAGGCCGCCGTGCTCGCGCTCGGAGCGAGCGAACGGCCGCGGCCGGCCCGTCGGCCACTTGACCTCAAGCGGAGTTGAGGTCAGAGGGTGAGCCCCGACAGCCAGTCGACCCGGGGAGCCCGCCATGCACGCCGTCCGCCTCCACACCTTCGGCCCCGCCGAGAACCTCACGTACGAGACGACCGACGACCCCGTACCCGGCCCCGGCCAGGTCCGTATCGCCGTCGCCGCGGCGGGCGTGCACCTCCTGGACACCGCCCTGCGCGAGGGCATGACGGGCCCCTTCCCGGCCCCCGCCGAGCTGCCCACCGTCCCCGGCCGGGAAGTCGCCGGAACCGTCGACATGCTCGGCGAGTCCACCGACCCCGGACTGCTCGGCAACCGCGTCGTCGCCCATCTCGGCACGGCCCCCGGCGGTTACGCCGAACTCGCCGTCACCGACGCCGACAGGCTCCACCGGATCCCGCCCGGCCTCGACGAAGCCGAAGCCGTCGCCATGATCGGCACCGGTCGCACCACACTCGGCATCCTGCAGTTCACCGACCTGGGCCCCGACTCCATCGCCCTGGTCCCGGCCGCCGCGGGCGGTATCGGCACCCTGCTCGTGCAGTACGCCAAGAACGCCGGGGCCACCGTCATAGGCCTGGCCGGCGGTCCCGCCAAGACCGCCGCGGTCAGGGCCAACGGCGCCGACCTCGCCGTCGACTACACACTCCCCGACTGGCCCCGGCGGGTCCGCGCCCACCTGGACGGCCTCGGCCGCCGCGCCACCGTCGTCTACGACTCCGTGGGCGGCGTCACCGGCCGCGCGGCCGTCGACCTCCTCGGCAAGGGCGGGCAGCACATCGTCTTCGGCTGGTCCGGCGAAGGACTCCACAACGGGTCCCCGCTCACCTTCACCGACGAGGAACTCACCGAACGCGGCATCACGTCCGAGAGCGTCCTCGGACCGGCGATGATGCAGAAGGCGGGCGGCCTGCGCGTCCTCGAAGAACGCGCGCTCGCCGAAGCCGCCGCCGGACGCCTGCGCCCCGCCGTCCAGCGCTTCCCCCTCGCCGAAGCGGCCGCCGCCCACCGCGCCCTGGAGACGCGCGGCACGATGGGCAAGGTCGTCCTCGTGCCGTAGGAGGTGCCCGGCAGAGGTCAGCTGCCGAGCTCCGCCAGCGCCCCGTCCGTCAGCCGGTACACCGTCCACTCGTCCTGCGGCCGCGCGCCCAACGAGTCGTAGAAGGCGATGGACGGGGCGTTCCAGTCCAGCACCGACCACTCCAGACGCTCGTAACCACGCTCCACACAGATCCGCGCCAGCTCCGTCAACAGCGCCTTCCCGTGCCCGCCACCGCGCCGGTCCGGACGTACGTACAGGTCCTCCAGGTAGATGCCGTGCACCCCGCGCCACGTCGAGAAGTTCAGGAACCACAGCGCGAAGCCGACGATCTCGCCGTCCTCGTCGGACTCGGCGATGTGCGCATACGCTGCGGGCCGCTCACCGAAGAGTGCCTCGCGCAGCTGCTCCTCGGTGGCGTTCGCCTCATGGAGCGCCTTCTCGTAGTCGGCGAGCTCGCGGACCATCGCGTGAATGACAGGGACATCGGCAGCGGTAGCGGTACGAATCATGAGGGCAGCGTAAACACGCGTCCGTCCTGTGCCGCCGCTCGCCCCTGCCCCTGCCTCACTCCCCCCGCCCCAGCAGCTGCCGGGCGATCTCCACCTGATCCGGTGGCAGCCGGTGTCCGCCCTCCGTCACACCCCAGAGGCCGTTCTGCAGCACCCGCCCCAGTGTCCAGGCCCGCGCCCGCTCCCGGTCCAGCCCCAGCGCCTCCGTCATCAGATCGAACCGCCACCGCACCGCCGACGCGTCGAACCGGTTGGCCAGGGCGGGCATCAGATCGAAACCGGGGTCCCCGGCCAGCGGCTTCGGGTCCAGTGCGATCCACTCGTGCCCCCGGCCCTCGTCGGCCCGCCCGGCCAGGATGTTGTCGTAGTGCAGGTCCCAGTGGAGCAGCCGGTCCCCCGGTTCGCCCGCCACCTCCCGTACCGCCGCCGCGCAGTCCCTCAGCAGCCGCCGTTCGTCCGCGTCCGCCAGCCCGGCCACCGCCCGCGCCACTCCGTCCAGCATCCGCTCCGCGGCATCCCCGAGCCGGCGCAGTCCGTCCGGCGCAGGCACGGACGTCAGCCGGACCAGGAGCCCGGCGAGCACCTCGACCGCCGCCCGCTCATCGGCCACCCCCGACAGCGGCCGCCGCTCGTCCAGCCGTTCCAGCAGCATCGTGCCGGTCCCGGGGTCGTGGTCGAGCAGCCCCACAGCTCCCGCACCGGCATCGCCCCAGACCCGCAGCGCGACCGGCTCCCCCGCCGTCTCCTCGTCCTGCGCCTGAAGCTTCAGCGCCGCCGGCCGGCCGTCCGACGTGCGCACCACCGGCAGCACCAGCGCACACACCCCGTACATCGCGGCCCCGTCCCGCCGCAGCCCCCACTCCCTCAGGAAGCGGTCCGCGAGCCCGGGCAGCGCGGCCACGAACGCCCGCCCGGCCTCCCCGTTGTACTTGGACCGGGTGGCGATCAGCGCGTCCGGAATGTCAATCACGCACCCGATCGTAGGACCGTGCATCAATCGACTATGGCCCCGAGCAGCCCCTCTCCACCCGCACACCCGGCCCCCGCGCGAGCCATCCGCGCCATCGGCTGCTGGATCCGCAGCGCCCCGGGCACCTACATCTGGCTGACGATCCTCTTCGCCACGACGTTCGTCGTGCACCAGATGTCACCCGACTTCGAAGAGGACTTCCTGCGCCAGCGCTCGACCAACATCCACGAGCTCCTCCGCGACCCGGTACGCGTCCTCATCTCCAGCGCCTTCTGGATCGAGGGCGGCCACTGGCTCACGTACGCCTTCCTCTTCACGGTCTTCCACGCCCCCGCCGAGCGCTGGCTCGGCACGCTGCGGTGGTTCGCGGTCGCCGCGCTCGCGCACGTCCTGGCCACGCTCGTCAGCGAGGGCGTCCTCGCCTGGGCCGTCCGCCACGGGCAGGCGCCCGTGTCCGCCGTCAACACCCTGGACGTCGGGGTCAGTTACGCACTCGCGGGTGTGGTCGCCGTCCTCACGTACCACGTCCCCCGCCCCTGGCGGCCGGTGTACCTCTTCGCCGTCCTCGTCGTCTACGGCGTCCCCCTGATCACCGGCCGCACCTTCACCGACCTCGGCCACTTCACCGCCGCACTCATCGGTCTCGCCTGCTACCCGCTCACCCGGGGGACGACGAAACCACCCCTCGCGCAGTAACGTCCCGCCACACAGGAACTCGGGCTTCACACAGCCCCGGGCTTCACACAGACTCGGCTTCACACCGGACAAGCAGGGGCAACATGAGCACCGTCAGCACGGTCAACGGCGGAATATCGTTCTGGTACGCGGATCAGGGCACCCCCACAGCCCGCGAACCCCTGCCCGGCGACACCACGGCCGACGTCTGCATCGTCGGCGGCGGATACACCGGCCTGTGGACCGCCTACTACCTCAAGAAGGCCGTCCCCTTCCTCAACATCACCGTCCTGGAAGCCAAGTTCTGCGGCTACGGCGCCTCCGGACGCAACGGCGGCTGGCTCTACAACGGCATCGCGGGCCGCGACCGCTACGCGAAACTCCACGGCCACGACGCCGCGGTCCGCCTCCAGAAGGCGATGAACGAAACCGTCGACGAAGTCGTACGCGTCGCCGCCGAGGAGAACATCGACGCCGACATCCACCGGGGCGGCGTCCTCGAAGTCGCGTACACCCCCGCCCAGCTGGCCCGCCTCAAGGACTTCCACTCCGTGGAGATCGCCTTCGGCGAGACCGACCGCGTCCTGCGCGGCGCCCGCGAGACCGCCGAACGCATCCGTGTCACCGGAGCCGTCGGCTCCACCTGGACCCCGCACGGCGCCCGCCTGCACCCGGTCAAACTCGTCAAGGGCCTCGCCGACGCCGTCGAAGCGCTCGGCGTCACCATCCACGAATCGACCCCCGTCACCGAGATCAAGCCCAAGCACGCCCACACCCCGTACGGCACCGTCCGCGCCCCGTACATCCTGCGCTGCACCGAAGGCTTCACCTCGGGACTCAAGGGCCAGCGTCGCACCTGGCTCCCGATGAACTCCTCGATGATCGCCACCGAGCCGCTCCCCAAGGAGATCTGGGACACCATCGGCTGGGACGGCCGCGAGACCCTCGGCGACATGGCCCACGCCTACATGTACGCCCAGCGCACCGCCGATGACCGCATCGCACTCGGCGGCCGGGGCGTCCCCTACCGCTACGGCTCCGCCACCGACAACGACGGCCGCACCCAGCCCGCCACCATCGAGGCGCTCCGCGACATCCTGGTCCGCTTCTTCCCCACCACGGCGGGCGTCCGCATCGACCACGCCTGGTCCGGGGTCCTCGGCGTCCCCCGCGACTGGTGCGCCACCGTCACTCTCGACCGCTCCACCGGCCTGGGCTGGGCCGGCGGTTACGTCGGCTCCGGCGTCGCCACCACCAACCTCGCCGCCCGCACCCTGCGCGACCTGATCCAGCAGGACTCCGGCCAGTCGGGCCCCACCGACCTGACGACCCTCCCCTGGGTCAACCACAAGGTCCGCCGCTGGGAACCGGAACCCTTCCGCTGGATCGGCGTCCACGGCATGTACGCGGCCTACCGCACCGCGGACCGCCGCGAACTCACCTCCCCCCGCCCGGGAACCGACCCCATCGCCAAGGCGGCGGACCGGCTGGCGGGGCGTCACTGACCGACGGAGATCCCGCGAAGACCTTCTGGAGATCCCGCGAACCCGCGAACTCACGATGACCCGAATATCCCCTTCGCACGCCTTTGATCACGCGCGGCCGTGCCATGCGGCGGCCAGGGCCGGGATCGCCGGTTGAACGGGCGCGCCGCGTTCGCGAGGATGGTCTCCTGTGCGATCACTCGGCCTGGCAGGGGGAAGCGAATGAAGTTCGACATGGGGGCGCAGGTTCTGTCGAATCTGACGTCGAAGTCGCTTGGTTCGAGTGATGACTTGGGCACGTTGATCCGTCAACTGGTGCAGGCGGCGGCGCCGTTGGAGGGGAAGTTCAACGGTGCGGGGCGGGTGGCGTTCGATTCGTTCAAGAACCGGTCGGACGAGATCACGGCGGCGTTGAACGGTTCGTTGTCGGCGCTGCTGGGTGGTCAGTCGGGCATGGAGCAGGCGTTCGGCTCGGGTGACCAGGAGCAGGGTGACAACGCGCGTCAGCAGATGGGCGCCGCGAACTTCGACGCGGCCCGCTTCGGCGGACGCTGAGCAGTAGGGGTTGGGGTTTCTGATGGCTGGTGGCAGTGATCGTCGTGCGTATGACACGGGTGCGTCGGCGGATGCGCAGGGCAACCTCCAGGTCGTGATCGCGCGTCTGGAGGAAGTCATCGCGGCGCGTGACGGCCAGGTGAAGGCTGCGATGGCGGACTTCACCGCGGACGGTGTGGCGGATGAGTACCACGGCAAGGAAATGCGGTGGAACCGGGCCTCGCAGGAGGTCAAGAGCATCATCCAGCTGCTGAAGACGACGCTGGAGAAGAACGACGGGACCGCGCAGCACACGATCACGCGCGCGAAGGCAGCCGTCGACAACATCGGCTGATACGCGGACGGAAGCCGCGGTGGACAACATCGGCCGACCTGGGTGCGGTTGGGCGCCGGTCGGTGACGGGGAGCATGGGGTAGGGCATGACCGGGTGGGATCTGAAGCCGCAGGGTATTCAGGGTGTGCTGAAGACGACGGGTGAGACGGCGGGGAAGATCGAGTCGTACGCGAAGTCGTACGGCAAGCATCTGACGTCGGCGGCGACGAGTGCGGGCACGATCACCGCGGAGGACGGTGGTGAGGGCGGGGAGAAGGCCGGTGGCGGCCTGGTCGCTCTCGCCCTGTCGCAGTACGCCGAACACGCCACGACGGACCTGAAGTTCATCGCCGCCCGGGCCGGAAAATCCCTGACCGGTGCGGTGGACGCGACGACCGCCTACCTCAACGGTGACCTGGAAATGGCCGCCGAATCGCAGCGCAAGGCTTTGGGCATCCCGGATCTGGACCTGACGAAGCCCGGGGTGCAGACCAAGTGATCAAGCCGGAAGCGATACCGCAGTTCACCGGCAACCTCGGCCAGCTGGAGAAGGACTACGGCGGCCTCAAAACCGATGCCGGGCACATCCGCAGCACCGGGTCCGACGTCCACACCCAGTTCCAGGGCCTGTCCGCCTACTACCAGGCACCCGAGGCGGAGAAACTCTTCGCGTCGACGAAACCGGTCCAGGACCGGGCCGACACCTTCGCCGACGACCTGGAAAAAGTCTCCACCGCCCTCTCCGACTACGCCACCGAAGTCCGTCCGCTGGCCGCGAAGCTCGAGCAGCTGAAAACGGACGCGACGAAGTTCGTCAACGCGAACAAGGACGACGACGAGTGGGAGTACGACGAGGACAAGGTCGACGAGCACAACCAGCTCCGCGACGACGTCACCGCGACCGTCGCCGCGTTCTGGGCAGCCGAACGCACCTGCCACAACAAGATCACCGCCCTGTTCGGCGGAACCCAGATGGTCGCCGGCGACGGATCCGACCGCAAAGACCAATACGGATTCAACGCCGACGACCTGAAAAACGCGAAACTCCCCTGGGGCGACCCGGTCGAGGAAAAGCACCACGTCTGGGAAGTCGGCCACTGGGTCAAATCGTTCGTCTGGGACGGACTGATCGTCGACGGGATCTGGGGCACCATCAAGGGCCTGGGCACCCTCGTCGGATTCGGCGGCTGGGACGCCATGGGCCAGGCATGGAAAGGCCTCGCCCAACTCGCCACCGGCCTCGCCATCACCGCGATCCCCGGCGCAGGCGCCCTGTTCTGGACCCTCCCCGACGACAAACTCCCCTCCTGGCTACGTGACTCACGCACCGCGATGAAAGAAACCGGCAAAGCACTCGTCGCCTGGGACGAATGGGGCAAGAACCCCGGACGCGCCGCCGGAGCCGTCACCTTCAACGTCCTGACCACCGTCTTCACCGGCGGAGCAGGCGCCGGAGTCTCCGGCGCCGGCAAAGCCGGCGCCGTCGCCAAGGTCCTCTCCGTCGCAGGCAAAGCCGGCAAGGTCATCGACCCCATGACCTACATCGCCAAAGGCGCAGGCGCCGGCCTCTCCAAAATCGGCGACATCACCAAAGGCCTCAAGGGCATCGGCAACATCGAGATCCCGAAGCTGCCCGACGGCTCGTTCCAGTTGCCCGACGGACACGTGCTGGACCCCAACGGCAACCTCATCCCCCCGACCGGCGCGCTCGACACGCCCTCGATCCCGCACGCCACGGTCCCCGGGACGTCGCTGCCCACCTCCTGGCAGATCCAGCCCACGTCGGTGCCCGGAGTCCATGCCGGAAGCGGCATCCCCGATGTGCCGCACACGGGTGGCGGCTTCGACAACGTGCCGGCCGGCGGGAGCAGCCATGTGCCCGGCGCTCCGGCATCCCACGTACCGAACGGTTCCTTCGGGCCCGCCCCGACAGCCTTCGACCCGGCGGGCCACGTACCGGGGAGCCCGGCGTCGCACGTACCGAACGGATCGTTCGGCCCCGCCCCGGCGGCCTTCGACCCGGCGGGCCACGTACCGGCCGGTCCTGCGGGTCACATACCGGGCACACCGGCAGGCCACGTCCCGAGCGGCTCGTTCGGCCCCGCCCCCGCGGCGTTCGACCCCGCAGGCCACGTACCCGGCGGTCCCGCAAGCCACGTACCCGGCGGACCGGCAGCGCACGTTCCCGGGGAGCACTTCCCGACGGCTGCGGGGCACGACGTACCGACCACGGGCCCGCACGGCCCGGGGCACGACGCACCGGGTACGCACGGGCACGACGCCCCGCACCACGGCGGGCACGCCGACGACGTGGCCGCACACGCCGACGACGCGGCGCACGCCGGTGACGCCGGCGGACATGTCGACCCGCACGGCGCTGTCGGAGACGCACTGCACGGCGCCGACGACGCGGTGACGGCCGGCCACCACGGTGTGGACGGGACGGATGTCGCCGGCGCGGCGGACGACTTCAAGTACACCCCGCACATGTCGGAAGCCGACTTCGACAATCTCACCACGGCCGAGAAGCACCAGGTCGCCGCCGCCGAACTGGCAGACGGAACAGTCCCGTTCGCCGACGACTGGGCAGCGATCGACTACGGCCGGGACTACTGGAACGACTACGTGCACGACCTGGACCCGTCCGCGAAGCAGGCGCTCCGGGACTACACGGGGGACACGTTCCCCTCGTACAAGGACATGAACGGCTACCTGCGGGGGGACCCCTACTACGGCCCCCGACCCGAGGTCCTGCACGACATCAGCGAGATGGACCGGGTCATGTCGACTCGGCCTGTCCCGGAAGACGTCATGGTCGTGCGCGGCACGGGCATCGGGCACCTCGACCTCGACTCGCCGCTGGAAATGATGGGCGGCACGTACGGCGATGAGGGCTACCTCTCCACGTCGCTCGGAAACCACCCGGTACCCAGCTTCGCGGGCAAGGACGCGATCCTCCACCTCCGCGTACCGAAGGGCACGCCCGCGCTCTGGCTGGAGAAGGTCAGCAAGTACGGCGTGGAGGAGCGTGAGATCCTGCTCGGGCGCGGCTCGGAGTACCGGGTGACCCGAGTCTTCGTGGACGAGGCCGGTAAAGCCCAGGTCTACGGCGAAATCCTGCCGAAGTGACAGAGGAAGAGTTCATGACCAGCGAAAACCGACCCAATCCGCGCTTCGAAGAAGACATGCAGTTCAAGCGCATCGCCGGGCCGCCCCGCTACAACCGTGTCGCACAGGGGCCTGTGCAGTACGTGCGGGTGGCCGCCGACAACGGCGTGGTGATCGGATATGTCTGGGCCAACGACGAGGGCGAAGCAGCCGGCTGGGTGGCGCCGCCGGGGCTGGGCGCCGCCGAGATCAATGCCGGCGCCGCATGGCTTCGGAAGCTGCGTGACGCGAAGGCACGCGAGATCGCCCCCACCGCCCTGCTCACCGAGCTGATCCAGGACACGAGCGACATCCAGGGAAGCCGCGTCGTGCCCGGCTCGCTGGCCGAATCCACGACTCTCGACGAACTCAAGGAACAGGCGAACAAGGGCTGACCCCCCATCGAGAAGTGACGGAGCACGACCGAATGACCGAGGTACAGCGATCCAACCCGCGCTTGAACGAGGATCTGCTGTTCAACGCAGCGCCCGGTGGACCACCGCGCTACAGCCATCTGTCCCAGACGCCCGTTCAGTACCTCACCGTCGCGGACAGAGACGGTGACGTGATCGGCTATGTCTGGGCGAACGACGAGGACGACGCCGCCGGGTGGGTGGTCCGCAAGGCGGGCGGCGACGAGGCATTCAACAAGGGCGCCAGATGGGCCAGGAAACTCCACGATGCGAAGGCGCGGGGCATTGCGCCTACCGCCGCCCTGGCGGAGATGATTCAGGAGTCGGACCCCACGAACAGCAGCCACGTCGTACCCGGGTCCTTGACCGAGGCGCCGAACGCCGACGTGGTCAGGAGACTGGCCAACCCGGAGTGAGGATGACCAGCGAAAACCCACCCAATCCGCGCTTCGATGAGGACCTGCACTTCGAGCGCAGCGACGGGCCCCCGGACTATGGCTACAGGACGGATGGTCCCGTCCGTCATTTTGCCGTGGCGGACGAAACCGGCACGGTACTGGGCTATGTGTGGGGTAACGACGAGGATGACGCGGCAGCCTGGGAGCCACGGTCGTCTGCCGGCCCCCGCGCATTCAACGGTGGCTTTCTGTGGGAGATGAAACTGCGCGAGTTCAAGGCGCGCGGTACAGCTCCTACGGTCGCCCTCGCCGAGATGATCATGGATTCGAGCGACATCGAATCGAGTCATGTAGTCGCTGGTTCGCAGGCCGAGGCGCCTACTCTTGCCGCTCTCAAAGAGTTGGCCGGGAAGCCGGACACGGCGTGACTGGTCACAGTCGGCTCTGTCATGCGTTGGTCACAACGGGCCGTCTCGGGTTGAACCGGGGCGGCTCGTTCGTCAGGATGGGCGTCGTAAAAGATCACTCGGCTTGGCAGGGGGAAGCGAATGAAGTTCGACATGGGGGCGCAGGTTCTGTCGAATCTGACGTCGAAGTCGCGTGGTTCGAGTGATGACTTGGGCACGTTGATCCGTCAACTGGTGCAGGCGGCGGCGCCGTTGGAGGGGAAGTTCAACGGTGCGGGGCGGGTGGCGTTCGATTCGTTCAAGAACCGGTCGGACGAGATCACGGCGGCGTTGAACGGTTCGTTGTCGGCGCTGCTGGGTGGTCAGTCGGGCATGGAGCAGGCGTTCGGCTCGGGTGACCAGGAGCAGGGTGACAACGCGCGTCAGCAGATGGGCGCCGCGAACTTCGACGCGGCCCGCTTCGGCGGACGCTGACCGCCTCTCGGTTTCTTGGGTTCCACAGATTTCACGGATTTCACGGGGAGTGTTTGTTGATGGCTGGTGGCAGTGATCGTCGTGCGTATGACACGGGTGCGTCGGCGGATGCGCAGGGCAACCTCCAGGTCGTGATCGCGCGTCTGGAGGAAGTCATCGCGGCGCGTGACGGCCAGGTGAAGGCTGCGATGGCGGACTTCACCGCGGACGGTGTGGCGGATGAGTACCACGGCAAGGAAATGCGGTGGAACCGGGCCTCGCAGGAGGTCAAGAGCATCATCCAGCTGCTGAAGACGACGCTGGAGAAGAACGACGGGACCGCGCAGCACACGATCACGCGCGCGAAGGCAGCCGTCGACAACATCGGCTGAGACTCCACCGCACCGGATATCCGGGGGTGCCGGCCCCGGGACCGTGGTGCGCGCGGAAACGTTTTGTTCGACTGTTCGTGGCGGGCTAGTTGGGGCACGGGGGTGTGCTGGTGACCGGGTGGGATCTGAAGCCGCAGGGTATTCAGGGTGTGCTGAAGACGACGGGTGAGACGGCGGGGAAGATCGAGTCGTACGCGAAGTCGTACGGCAAGCATCTGACGTCGGCGGCGACGAGTGCGGGCACGATCACCGCGGAGGACGGTGGTGAGGGCGGGGAGAAGGCCGGTGGCGGCCTGGTCGCTCTCGCCCTGTCGCAGTACGCCGAACACGCCACGACGGACCTGAAGTTCATCGCCGCCCGGGCCGGAAAATCCCTGACCGGTGCGGTGGACGCGACGACCGCCTACCTCAACGGTGACCTGGAAATGGCCGCCGAGTCGCAGCGCAAGGCGTTGGGCATCCCGGATCTGGACCTGACGAAACCCGGGGTGCAGACCAAGTGATCAAGCCGGAAGCGATACCGCAGTTCACCGGCAACCTCGGCCAGCTGGAGAAGGACTACGGCGGCCTCAAAACCGATGCCGGGCACATCCGCAGCACCGGGTCCGACGTCCACACCCAGTTCCAGGGCCTGTCCGCCTACTACCAGGCACCCGAGGCGGAGAAACTCTTCGCGTCGACGAAACCGGTCCAGGACCGGGCCGACACCTTCGCCGACGACCTGGAAAAAGTCTCCACCGCCCTGTCCGACTACGCCACCGAAGTCCGTCCGCTGGCCGCGAAGCTCGAGCAGCTGAAAACGGACGCGACGAAGTTCGTCAACGCGAACAAGGACGACGACGAGTGGGAGTACGACGAGGACAAGGTCGACGAGCACAACCAGCTCCGCGACGACGTCACCGCGACCGTCGCCGCGTTCTGGGCAGCCGAACGCACCTGCCACAACAAGATCACCGCCCTGTTCGGCGGAACCCAGATGGTCGCCGGCGACGGATCCGACCGCAAAGACCAATACGGATTCAACGCCGACGACCTGAAAAACGCGAAACTCCCCTGGGGCGACCCGGTCGAGGAAAAGCACCACGTCTGGGAAGTCGGCCACTGGGTCAAATCGTTCGTCTGGGACGGACTGATCGTCGACGGGATCTGGGGCACCATCAAGGGCCTGGGCACCCTCGTCGGATTCGGCGGCTGGGACGCCATGGGCCAGGCATGGAAAGGCCTCGCCCAACTCGCCACCGGCCTCGCCATCACCGCGATCCCCGGCGCAGGCGCCCTGTTCTGGACCCTCCCCGACGACAAACTCCCCTCCTGGCTACGTGACTCACGCACCGCGATGAAAGAAACCGGCAAAGCACTCGTCGCCTGGGACGAATGGGGCAAGAACCCCGGACGCGCCGCCGGAGCCGTCACCTTCAACGTCCTGACCACCGTCTTCACCGGCGGAGCAGGCGCCGGAGTCTCCGGCGCCGGCAAAGCCGGCGCCGTCGCCAAGGTCCTCTCCGTCGCAGGCAAAGCCGGCAAGGTCATCGACCCCATGACCTACATCGCCAAAGGCGCAGGCGCCGGCCTCTCCAAAATCGGCGACATCACCAAAGGCCTCAAGGGCATCGGCAACATCGAGATCCCGAAGCTGCCCGATGATGCGATCGTGCTGCCCGAGGGTGCGCTCAAGCTGCCCGACGGGGCCATACACCTCCCCGAGGGAGCAGTCATCCCGGACGGGGCGGTCAAACTCCCCGACGGCAACTTCAAGCTCCCCGACGACGTCCCGGTCCTGCCCGAGGGCGCCACCAAGCTGCCCACGGCACCCGGCGCACCCGCCCGCTACTTCGACAACGAGTACAACCTCCTCGACGAGAACGGCAACGTTCTCCAGAAGGTCGACGACGCCCGCGTCGAAGGCTCCCCCGACATCAACCCCGACACCGGCGCCGACACCAACACCCCGCACACCGAAACCCCCTCACCGGTCCGCGAACCGGCGCTGGTAGGCGCGGGCGCCCACACCGCCGAAACCACAGCCCACGTCGGCGCCAACGCAGGCGACCACATCATCCGCATCGGCGACAGCCTCGACAACAACCTCGGCGACATCGGCCGCACCGGCGACAACCTCCCGGGTGGCAACATCGGCGACAACCTCCCCGGCGGCAACGCGGGCAACCACCTGCCCGGCGGCGGAGTCGGCGACCACATGCCCACCGGCCACGCCGGCGACAACATGCCCAGCAACAACCTGGACAACGCCGCACCCGGCAGTCACGTCGGTGACCACGTGCCGGGGCCCCGCACCGAGACGCCGGGCACGGGTCCCGCCGTCGGCCACGACGTACCCGGCGGCTCAAACGCGGACAACGGGCTCCCCCACACCGGCGACCACGGCCCGATCGGCCCCGGCCGCCTGGACGACCTCGGACACACCGCGGACGACGCGAGCCATGGCGTGGACGACGCAGGGCACGTCGCCGACGACGGGGCCACGCCGGCGAACCACGCGGACGAGGGCACCGGAAACGGCGGCCACAACGGGGAGCGGGAGCTGACCCCCGCCGAGCGGAAGCAGATCCAGGACGAGCACATCCGGAAGGCCAACGACCCCGACAGGACGTGGTTCGAGAAGTACTACGACAGTCGGGGCCATCGATTGGACAAGTCCGCGAAGGAGAGCGGCGTCGAGCTGCCCATCCTGGCCAAGGACAGCAACGGTAACTGGATATCCAAGTACGACATGCCGCACGGACCGTCCGAGGTCAAGGTCGACCGGACGCCGCTCGGGCGGAACTCCGCCGATCCCGTACATCTCGGGGACCTCGACAACGCGGCGAAGAACCGTCATCTGGGCATGGAGCTCAACGACGCGCAAAAGGCATTCGACAACGCCCCGTCCGACACGACGAAACACGCGCTCGAAGCCGCGCAGGACGCCTACCGCGACCAACTCGGTGACATTCCCAACAACAGCAAGCTGGGCGAGCGGCTCGGTGAGGACGCCGCCGCGTTGCACGTCGTGCCCAAGGAGTTCCCGACAGCCCAGGTGGTCGACCTCCCGAAGACGCCCAATGGCGCCAACATGTTCGACCAGGTGTACAAGCTCAGCGATGACGGTGACTACCTCATCGTCGAGGCAAAGGCCCCTTCCGGGGAGCTCGACTGGCGTCAGGGCGTCGGCGACACTGCCCAGGGCATGAGGGTCAAACAGGGTACCAAGCTGTACATCCACACCATCCTGGCGGAGATGTGGAAGCGCGGCCCCGAGGACATCAAGATCGCGGACGACCTCTTCGATGCACTGGAGGATGGAAAGCTCAAGTACGTACTGGTGAAGGCGAACGACAACGCGGGCTCCTACGCTGGTGCCGTGCTGGAACATTTCAAGATCTGACAGAGGAGAGTTTCAGTGGTCACGAGCATTCCCCGCCACGATTTCCCGACGGAGGAAACCGCGGAGGCCATCGCGGCGCGGGCTCAGAGCACGAATCGGGTGATCGCTCGGCTCGAAGGGTCCGAGATGGCCGGCTCGCGCGCCCTGAGCAGCACTCTGACCGTGGCTAAGTCGTGCTGTGCGACCGATCCTGAGGCGACGAAGTTCGAGACGTGGGAGGCCTGGGTCACGGCCATGCAGGTCGGCTCGGCCCTGTTCGCCGCGGGCACCGCGCTCGAGGGCCCGGTGCCGTCCCGGATCGGGGTCGACGGCGAGGTGAAGAACCTTCCGGCGACCGGGCCGAAGCCGTACCTGCATGCGGGGGCCTGGCTGACCTCCTTCTACCTGGCGGTGATCTGCCGCGAGAACCAGCGTCTGGAGCAGCTCGCGCAGGTGCCCGTCTCGTTCCTGCGTGCTTCGGGTGCGGTGTTCGACGAGTTCATCTACGACTGGGTGGAGGCTCTGCAGAGCTTCTGGGCCGGTCGCGCTGAGGACATGTGGAACAAGCTCGTCGCTGCGGCGAAAGGCACCGCCCCCGAGACGATCGGCAACACCGACACGGAACTGGTGCTGAAGATCCTCTACCCTCCGATCAATCTCTTCGACCGCTACCAGCGTGTCGACACAGCACAGTTCAACGAGGCGCTGGTCGACGCCCTCACCTGGCACAAGCAGTACTGGACCGCAGACGAGGCACGCTCTCTCAGCAGCGACGGTCTGGTCGCTCTTGCCCCGCTCGCCCTGGCCTGCTTGGCCCGCGACGGGGGCATCCCAATCGAAGTCGAATCGGAGTACCTGCCCAAGGAGCTCCTGGAGTTCGGCTGGGCGGGCGAGGTCGATGCCTGAGCCGTCGGCGTGAGGGCTGTGACCGTCACCCTTCCCTTGCATGGTGTGCCAGGGCCCACCTCAGCGGCTCGAGTCCGCCCGAAACCCGATGTCGACGCCGCGACCGTCACCGCAGTCCCGATCCGTGATGTCACTCCTCATTGTGGGCCAGTGCCCCTGTTGACCCCCTGCATTCTCCTGGTCGACGAATGAGAGAACCAGTGGTCACGCACATTCCCCGCCACGACTTCCGCACGGACAACGCGGCTGCAACCATGGCGCCGATCATCAAGGCCGCCGAAGAGGTGCTCGACGATCTTGAGACGTCCGAGTTCGACCGCTTCGATGCCTTGGGCTACACCCTGGCTGCAGCGGCGTGGCACTGCTTGACGGACCCGATGGCCACGGAGTTCCCGACATGGGAGGCGTGGGTCACGGCCATGCAGGTCGGCTCCGCCCTGTTCATCTCAGGTACGGCGGCCGAAGGGCCCGTGCCGTGCCATATCGGCAACAGGGGCGAGGTGAAGAACCTGCCCGCGACCGGCCCACAGGATTACCTGCACGCGGGGGACTGGCTCACTTCCTTCTATCTGGCAACGATCTGCCGCGAAAACGAGCGTCTCAATCAGCTGGCGCAGGTGCCCATCTCGTTCCTTCGCGAGTCCGGCGCGGAGTTCGACGAGTACATCTACGCGTGGGTGGAAACCCTGCAGAACGCCTGGTTCGGGCGGCGGGAAACCTGGGACACCCTGGTCACGGCGGTCAATGGAACCGCCCCCGAGAGGGCACAGGTCGCCGGCAAAGAGCTGATGCTGAAGATCCTTTATCCGCCACTGGAGCTCTTCCACCGCTACCAGCGACAGGACGCCGAGAAGTTCAACGCGGCGCTGGTCGACGCTCTCACCTGTCACAAGGAGTACTGGACCGCCAACGAGGCGCGTTCTCTGAGTGGCGAAGGCCTGGTCGCTCTCGCCCCACTGGCCATCGCCTGTATGGCCCATGACGCCGGTATTCCGATCGAGATCGAGTCCGAATACCTGCCCAAGGCTCTCCTCCAGGGCAACTGGGTCGGCGAGTACGACACCTGAACGCAGACTCGCAGTTGATGACGTTGCCTTCCTCGGTGACAGCGGAGTGCGTCCCTGCCCTGCGGGAGCTCCGGACCAATCGAGCTTGCGGAATTCCCGTACCCCGTCGGTGTTATCCGCCGATCAATCTCTTCGACCACTATCAGCGATATCGCTGGACGGAGCACCCCGTGACCATCTCTGTTCCCCGGCATAGTGAGGCGGGGCCCAACTCCGCGCAGTGGGCCGAACTTCTCGGCGAGGGCCTGGCCGAATCCATCGATCGGCTCGAAGCATCGCCGACCATGATCGACTCCGCGTTCCGTACCGCCCTTCTCCATGTGGAGGCGCGTTGCACGGTCGATCCGCAGGCCGCGGAGCTGGAAACATGGGAAGCGGTGGTCGCCGCAATGCAGGTGGGGTCGGCGCTGTTCGCCGTGACGGGGGCGACCGAGGGGACCGTCGAGTGCCGCATCAATCGTGAGATGCGGACTCTCCCGGCCATCGGGCAGCGTTCGTTCGCCGACGCGGGAAACTGGCTGACGGCGTTCTGGCTGGCGATCGTGTGCCGTGACCAGAAGAGGATGACGCAGCTGTGTCAGATTCCGCTGGATCGTCTGCGTTCGCCCGAGGGAGAGTACGACGAGTACATCTACCACTGGGTGGATGCTCTGCAGGCGTACTGGCTACAGCGTCCTGGCCTGGTGGAGAAGCTGGTGGCTGCGATCGAAGGGTCCTATCCCGAAGCGGTCTCGGTCACTCCCCGGGATCTGCTCCAGGGAGTTCTGTACCCGCCGATCGGCCTGTTCCACCGCTTCGCACGGAAGGACGAGCAGGGTTTCAACCAGGCTCTGGTGGAGGCGCTTGAACTGCACAAGGCGTACTGGACGGCTGACGAGGACCGGGCCAAGGATCCCGATGGTCGTATCGCTCTGGGCCCTCTTGCCCTGGCCTGCCTCGCTCACGACGGCGAGATCCCTCTCGCAGTGGAGTCCGCCTACCTGCCCAAGCACCTCCTGCAACGCAGCTGGCTCGGCGAGTTCCCCACCTGAGCTCCAGGGGAGAACATGTGATCACGCACATTGGCGTCCGGCCCGGTTACGGGGGGCGAAGGTCCGATGCCGTGGGGAAGATGATGTCATCTCGCATCCGTAAGGGCTGGACGCCGCAGGAATTCCCTGCCGACCGAGCCGCCGCCGAACGACTGCGTGAATGGCTGCAGGAATCGGACGGTAAAGGGCTCGACGCCGTGGGTCTCGGCTTCGACGACCCCGAGGTCGATATGGATCCGGGACAGCGCGTGCTGTACCGGGGGGGAACTCTTCACGGGCGAGGCCGAAGAACGCCTGGGGGGCGTTGTTGTCAGCCTGGATTCCTACGTGGCCGGCGTGCAGGACGGTCCCAGCCGTGAGTGGTACAAGGACGGCACGCTCAGATCCGAGGGAACAGCCCGCATGGGGCTTCCTGTAGGGGTTTCCAAAGAGTGGCACCCGAACGGCACGCTCGCCGCTGAGCGCGTGTTCGCCGAAGACGGGTTGACCTTGCTGGCGGATCACCAGTGGGACGAAAAGGGTCGGCCCACGAAGAACTGGCGCAAGGGCGAGAGATAAGCCCCTCCCTGACATAGGCGGAGTCACCGGACTGGTTCATCTCTCCGCTGGGCGGCACGGCCGCGACCACCCGCATTCCGATCCAGGGTCCGCTCGATGACCTGGAGTTGCCCCCGCGTCTGCGCGCGGTACGCCCCGAGTGGCTCATCGGATTCCTCGGTGTTCGGGCAGGCACACGCGCGCACCGAAGCCGGTGCGTGAGCCACTGAGCCGCCCGACTCAGTGGGTGCAGGCCCACTGCGCCGAGCAGTACCGGTCGTTCATCGGCATGGTTGTGGACCGAGCACCCCCGGCGCCCCGCCGTTCCCCATCTCCTGCCCCACAACTCACCGGTGCACCGTCTGTATCGCCCTGATTCCTGTCCTTTGGCTCTGCTTCATGATTGTCCGGGGTCTGTCCCACTCCCGGCTCCGGGTTGTACTGCTGACTTGTCCATGCCTTATGTTGCGGAGGCAAAGCAAGGGGGATTTCCGTATGCCGCAACACACGCAGCCGACTGCAGCGCCGCGGACGACATCGGCCGGCGCCGACGCCCTGGCGCGCGTCGGGCGTGCCCGATGGGCAGTGGCCGGGCGAAGCAACGTTCATGCAGTGGACGCAGGACGCGGTACGCGCGACGGTTCACCGACGACCGAGGCAATGGACGACTGAGGCAGCGGACGACGAATGGCACGGGATTACGACAGCCAGCTTCTGGAGTCGGTGGCGGTACGCCGCCGCAGGATGCGGGACGCGCTGCTGTTCGGTGTGCAGCGGTCGCGGCGCACGGCGGACGAGCGGCTCGGGAAGGTGTTCGCCGGGATCGCCATCGCGGCCGTCCTGTGCGCGGGATGCGTCGGGTGGTCCTTCCTCCAGCACACGCTGGCGAAGCAGAAGGCCGAGCAGGAGAAGCAGCAGCGCCAGGAGCAGCAGTACGAGCAGCCGACACCCGCGGCGAAACCGGACAAGTCCGGGAAATCCAGCCCCGGTTCTCCGTAGTGCCGACCACCCGATGACGACTTCCGTGAACAGCACCATGGGCGCGTCCAGCCGGCCCCCGTCCTCAACGTCGCGACGATAGGTTCCCGTAAAGTGGTGAGCACAGCAATGACTTCCCGGGCTCAGCTGAGCCGGGTGACCCTGGTGGGCGAGCGACGCCGGGCCGACATCGTCCTGCCGTCCGACACACCGATCGGCCAACTGCTCCCGGACATATTGCAGTTGCTGGACGACCGGGCCGCATCGCGCCCGATGACACGCCAGTTGATCACATCGGACGGCTCCGCGCTGCCGCACGACAGCACCCTGTCCTCGGCCGAGATCGCGGACGGCGCCGTACTCCGGCTGGTCCGGGCCCACTCCGCGCCGCCCGCCCCCGTCGTGCACGACGTCACCGATCTGGTGGCCGACGACCTCGACCTCCAGGCGTGGCGCTGGCGTCCCGCCGCCCGCCGGGCCAGCGCGGGCGTGGCGACCGTGGCATTCGCGGTGATCGCGGCACTGCTCGCCCGCCGTGAGTTCGCGCTCGACGCCCTCGCGGGCGCGCTCGTCGCCGTCACACTCCTCCTCCTGGTGGCCGGCGCGCTCGTCGCCAGGATCGGTCAGGGCAACCGCGGCCTCGCGACCGCCCTGCTGCTCGCCTCCGGCGGCCTCGGCATCCTCACCGCCTGGACCGCCGCGGACGCCTACGACTGGTCGGGAACCGCACGGCTCGCGGCCGTCGCGGGCGCGCTCGTCCTCGTACTGCTGCTGCTCGGCTACTTCTCACCGCTCGGCCGCGGCGGACTCATCGGGGCCGTGGCGACCGCCGCGATCACCGTGGTGTGGGAAGCCGTCGCCGCCGTCCAGGACGACCTGTCCCGGCTCGGCGCCGTCATGGCCGTCTTCTCCGTGGTGCTGCTCGGACTGCTGCCCCGGCTCGCGCTGATGGCCTCCGGGCTGACCGCACTCGACGACCGTCGCTCCGGCGGCGTCTCCGTCAGCCGCCACCAGGTGGGCAACGCGCTCGCGGCCACCCACCGCGGCCTCGCTCTCGCGACGACGGTCACCGCCGTCTCCGCGGCGGCCGGCGGCTGGCTGCTCACCCAGGCGCAGACACCGACCGTGTGGACCGCGGCGCTCCCCGCACTCGTGGCCCTCGTACTGCTCTCCCGGGCCCGGGCCTTCCCGCTGGTCGCCGAGGTCGTGGCGCTCATCGCCGCCGCCGCGGTCCTCGTCGTACGCCTCGTCATGGTGTGGATGCAGCACTCCGGAGGCGCCGGGCCGCTCGCCGTGCTGTGCGCGGCCGCGGTCCTGCCGCTGCTCGTCCTGGCGGTACAGCCGCCCGAGCACGTGCAGGTCCGCCTGCGGCGCATGGCCGACCTGGTCGAGTCCATCGGCGTCGTGGGGCTCTTCCCGCTCGCCGTCGGGGCGTTCGGCGTGTACGGACAGCTGCTCAACAAGTTCTGAGTCCACGCTCAGGCGCTCCGAGCGGGGCAGCAGGGCGGAAAGAGGAAGGCTGACATGCCGAACGGAGACAACTGGCAGGGCGATGTGCTGCGCGACCTGCGCGGCGGCGCCGGCCGGCAGAGCAATCCGCAGCAAGGAGCGGGGCAGCAGGGCGCGCAGGGCCCCGCCGGACAGGCGCAGGGCGGCCCCACGCCGAACGCCGCCCCCGGGCACGCGGCACCCCAACAGGGCACCCCGGCACCGGAGTCCGGCTACGGGTACCCGCCGGCGCAGGGCACCCCCGCCGGATACGCCCAGCCCGCCCCCGCGCCGGACGCCGCATACGGGTACCCGCCCCAGCAGCAGGCCGGCCCCATACCCGACGCCCCGTACGGATACGCACCACAGCAGCAGGGCGCCCCCGCACCCGCACCGGACCCCGCCTACGGCTACCCGCCCCAGCAGGGCACCCCCGCAGGCTCCACCGGATACCCGCAGGCGGCCCCCGCCGCGTACCCGCAGGCCTCGCCCGCTCCGGACCCCACGCACGGGCACGCGCCGCAGCAACAGGCAGCCCCCGCACCGGACCCCGCCTACGGCTACCCGCCCCAGCAGGCCGCCCCCGCGCAGCAGCATCCCCGGGCCACGCCCGCGCACACCTCCGCCTACACCCCCACGACCCGCCCCCACCACACCCCCGACTCCCGGCCCGTGGTGGACAAGAGCCTGGTCACCGCAGGGCGCAAGCCCCGGCACGGGCAGTCGTTCGCCTCGCGTGCCACGCGCGCCCTGCGCCGTACCGTCTCCTCGTCGGCCGCGAAGGAGGTCGCCGAGATCACCCGGATCGCCGAGGTGCTCCAGCAGCCTGTGACGACCGGCCGGCAGATCTCCGTCACCTCCATCCGGGGCGGCGCCGGCAAGACGACGGTCGCGGCCCTGCTCGGCACCACGTACGCGCACTACCGGCAGGACCCGGTCCTCGTCGTCGAGGCCGATCCGGCGCTCGGCTCCCTGCCGCTGCGCCTCGGCGCGGAGACGCTGCGCTGGACCATCGGCGACTTCGCGGACATCGTCGAACCGCAGATGTCGCTGCTCGACATCACCGGCTACCTCGTCCAACTGCCTGGCAACGCCTGGCTGCTGCCCGGAAGCCAGGGGCAGATCGGCGCGATGCTGGGCAGCAAGGCGTACGAGGGCGTCATGGTCTCGCTGCGCCGCTACTTCGGTGTCACGGTCGTCGACTGCGAGACGCTGCCCGCCGAGGTCGCCCGGGTCGCGCTCTCCGCCTCCCAGGCCCGCGTCCTGACCGCCCCCGCCACGCTGGAGGGCGTCACCAGTACGTACTCGGTGCTCCAGTGGATGCAGGGGCTGCCGCAGCATGTCATCGCCGGCACGGTCGTCGTGCTCACAGAATTGGTGCCGCACCCGGGACTCGACCTGGCCGAGGCCGCAGAGAAGCTCAGGTCCACCGGGGCGAGCGTCCAGGCCCTGCCGTACGACCGGCACCTCGCGGCCGGCGGCCTGATCCGTACCGAGCTGCTCGCCCACTCGACCCGGGAAGCCGCCACCCGCCTCGCCGCGGACGTCTTCCAGCTCTCCCAGAAGCGCCACTGACCCAGATGCCGAGCCCGACCGTGAGTGACGGACGCCGATGAGTACCCGACTGATCCACCGCCCGGCGAGGACCACCCGGCCCGCGCCCCCCTCCGAGGCACGCACCATCGAGGCGCCGCCGAACCTCCCCGAGGGGAAGTCGGGCAACATCGCGATGTCGCTGCTGCCCGTCGCCGGTGTCATGTCGTCCGTCGTGATGATGACCGTCGTACGCAACAGTCAGTTCGCCGGGCTCGGCGCAATCATCCTCGTCGTCACCGTCATCGGCTCCGTCGCGCTCGTCTTCTCCCAGCGCGGCAAGGCCCAGCGCACCCGCCGCACCCAGCGCGAGGCCTATCTCGCCTATCTGGAGGACCTGCGCGAGGAACTCTCCGGCGAGGAACGCGAACGACGCGAACGCACCGAGATCCTCACGCCGCCGCCGGACGCCCTGTACGACATAGTCCGCGACCCGGCCCGGCTGTGGGAGCGCCGCCGCCTCGACGGCGACTTCCTGCGGGTCCGCGTCGGCACCGGCGAAATGCCCGTACGCGATCTGAAGGTCGCCCAGCAGGGCTCCTCGGTCCTCTCCCCGCCCGACCGCTTCATGCTCAACGAGGCGTCGGCGCTGATGTCCCGGTTCCGCACCGGCACCGAACTCCCGCTCACCGTCCCGCTCGACCGCGTCGGCAACGTCAGCGTGATCGGGCCCCGCGAGGACTGCCTGCGCGTCGCCCGCGCCCTGCTCGTCCAGACCGCCGCCACCCACGCCCCCGACGACGTGGCGATGGCCCTCGCCGTACCCGGCGACCGGCTCGCCGACTGGGAGTGGGCCAAGTGGATGCCGCATCTGCTCGACCCCGAGCAGCTCGACGGCCCTGTCGCCGCCCGCCGTATCGCCCCGTCCGCACCCCAGCTCGCCCGGCAGATCGGAGCGGAGCTGCGCCGCCGCGCCTCGTACGCGGCCGAGGTGCGCCGCGGCCTGTCCGGCAAGGACGCCCTGTCCATGACGTCCCGTCTGCTCGTCGTCGCCGACGGGCACGGCGAGGACGCCGTGGACCTGCCCTGCCCCGACGACGCGGTGGGCCTGCGCGAGATGAGCGTCACGATGCTGCACCTGCTCGAACAGCGGGTACAGGAGCCCGGACACGTCGGCGTACGCATCACCGTCGACGGCGACCGGGTGGTCATCGAGGACCTGCGCGAACAGGAACCGATCAGCGCCCACGGCACCGTGGACGAGGTCAGCATCCCGTTCGCCGAGGGTCTGGCCCGGATGCTGGCACCGCTGCGGCTCGCCGCCGAGTCCCTCGTCGACGCCCCGCTGTCCGGACCCGTCGACTTCGCCGACCTGCTCGGCATCGACGACGTCGCGCAGCTCGACCTCGCACGCCTGTGGGCGCCGCGCGGCGAACGCTCCTTCCTGCGCGTGCCGATCGGTGTCAGCGACGCCCGCGAGCCGGTGCTCCTCGACCTCAAGGAGTCCTCCGAGCTCGGCATGGGCCCGCACGGCCTGTGCGTCGGCGCCACCGGTTCCGGAAAGTCGGAGCTGCTGCGCACCCTCGTCCTCGCCCTGGTCGCCACCCACCCGCCGGAGGACCTCGCGCTCGTCCTCGTCGACTACAAGGGCGGTGCGACGTTCGCACCGTTCGCCGACCTGCCGCACGTCGCCGGTGTCATCACCAACCTGGAGAACCAGGCCGGTCTCGTCGAGCGCGTCCACGCCTCGCTCGCCGGTGAGGTCAAGCGCCGCCAGCAGGTCCTCAAGGACGCGGGCAACGTCGCCGACATCGGTGACTACGCCGCCCTGCGTTCCGACAGGCGACCCGACCTGGACCCGCTGCCGCACCTGTTCGTCGTCATCGACGAGTTCGGCGAACTCCTCACCGCCAAGCCGGACTTCATCGACCTGTTCCTGTCCATCGGACGCATCGGCCGCTCCATCGGTGTGCACCTGCTGCTGTCCAGCCAGCGCATCGAGGGCGGCAAGCTCAAGGGCCTGGACACCTACCTCTCGTACCGGCTCGGCCTGCGCACCTTCTCCGCCGACGAGTCCCGCACGGTCCTGGACACCACGGACGCCTTCCACCTGCCGCCGCTGCCCGGCTTCGGCTACCTCAAGGTCGACACCAGCCACTACGAGCGTTTCAAGGCGAGCTACGTCTCCGGTGCCTACCGCGGCCCCGTACAGCGCGCGGAAGAGGTGGAGACCGGGCCGCTCGCCCTCGAGTACGAGGCGTTCAACACCCTCGCGAAGAAGGAGAGTTCCGGCGAGCAGGAGCCGACCGTACGGCGTCGCGAGACCGGGCCGACCGAGATGGGCGTCATCGTCGGACAGCTGGAGAACGCCGCCGGTCCCGTACGCCGCATCTGGCTGCCGCCGCTGCCCGACGCCATCGCCCTGGACAAGGTCGCCGGCCCGCTCGACGTCGGCCCGCGCGGCATGCAGCTGGCCAAGCGGAGCGGACCACTCCGAGTTCCGCTCGGTCTGCTCGACGACCCCACCAAACAGTGGCAGGGCCAGTGGTACCTGGACCTCACGGTCGCGGGCGGCCACGCCGCCGTCATCGGCGGCCCGCAGTCCGGCAAGACCACCCTGCTGCGCACACTCGCCCTGTCGATCGCACTGACCCACACCCCGCAGGAAGTCGGCGTCTACGGCCTCGACCTCGTCGGCGGCGGCCTCCAGGCACTGGCGGACCTGCCGCACGTCGGCGGCGTCGCAGGCCGCGCCGACCGCGAACGCGCCGGACGCACCGTCGAAGAAGTACGCAACGCACTCGCCGCCCGCGAGGAACTCTTCCGCGAACACGGCATCGACTCCGTCGAGCAGCTGCGCACCCTGCACGCCGCAGGCCGGCTGCCCCAGCTGGCCTCCGCCGAGATCGTGCTCATCATCGACGGCTTCGGCGCACTCCGCGACGACTTCGAGGAGCTCGACGACGCCGTCGTCGACATCCTCAAGCGCGGCGGCGGCTACGGCATCCATGTCGTCGCAGGCATGCTCCGCTGGAACGACGTCCGCATCGCCACCCAGTCGAACTTCGGCACCCGCGTCGAGCTGCGCCTCAACGACCCCAGCGAGTCCAGCATCGACCGCAAGCTCGCCCAGACCCTGTCGCCCGACGAGCCCGGCCGCATCCTCACCGACAGCAAACTCTTCGCACAGGTCGCGCTCCCCCGTACGGACGGGCTCCCCGACACGTCCGACCTCGGCGCCGTCCTGGAACGGACGGCCCGCACCGTCCGCGCCACCTGGAGCGGTGACGTCGCCCAGCCCGTACGGGTCCTGCCGCACGTCCTGGAACCGCATCTGCTGCCCGGCCCGGTCGCCGAGCCCAAGCGGGTACCGATCGGCCTGGACCAAACAGCCCTCGCACCCGTCCTGCTCGACCTGTTCCACCACGACCAGCACCTGCTGATCATGGGCGACAGCGAGTGCGGCAAGACGAACCTGCTCAAAACCGTCGCCGGCGGACTCATCGAGCGCTACAGCGAGGACGAGCTGGTATTCGCCGTCATGGACCCGCGGCGCGGACTGCGCGGCGCGATCCCCGAGGAGTTCCGCGGCGGCTACGCGTACAACGCCAAGATGTGCGCCGGCCTCGCCGCCGGCATCGCCACCGAGCTGGAGAAACGGCTGCCCGACGACAGCGCGGACACCGAGGACCTGGAGCCCGGCAGCTGGGGCAGCGGTCCACGGATCGTGGTCCTCGTCGACGACTACGACGTACTGACCACCGCAGGGCTCGCCCCGCTCGCCCCCTTCCTGCCGTACATCCCCTCCGCGGTCGACATCGGGCTCCACTTCGTCCTGACCCGCCGCGTCGCGGGCGCCTCGCGCGGCATGTACGAGCCGCTGATGCAGGGCCTGCGGGAGTCCGGCGCCTCCGCGATCCTCATGGCGGGCGACCGCAGCGAAGGCCAGCTGTTCCCCGGGGTGTACGCCACCCAGCAGCCGGCCGGCCGCGGCGTGCTCATCCGCAGAGGCCAGTCGAACCGACTGATCCAGACCGTGTACACCGCCGGGTGACTCCCCCGGGAACCGTCCCGCGCACGGCGCCCATCGGCGGAACCGCACCGACATCCACGCCCCGCACCACGAAGGACCGGACGACCACATGACCAAGGACGTCATCGCCCTCACCCGGAGAATGCCCGACCCGCTGACCGTGCTCGCCGGTCTGCTCTCCGGAGGCCCCGACAAGCTGGTGGAGACCGTGGGCGAGGACGCCGTCGTACGGCTCTGCGACGAGCAAGGCCGCCCCCTCGTCTCCGTCGAGGCACCGCTGCTCGTACAGGTCGCCGGCGAGGCCGAGCGGCTGCTCGGGGCGACCGCACCCGCCGTCCCGTTCTGGTGGACCGAAGCACGCGCCACCACCGGCGTCGAGGAGGCCGAGCGGCTCGCGGGCACCTTCGCGGCCCGCCTCATCACCCTCGCCGGGGGCTCCGCCTGGCCACCGGAGGCCGCGCGCTCCGTCGCCGTGGTGAAGACCGACGGCGTCAGCGTCGCACCCACGCCCGCCGCGGCCCAGCCCGCGATCGACGCGCTCACCGACAAGGTGGCCGTCGTCATCCAGGACCGGCCGGTGGTCGCCATGACCGCCTGGCTCTCCGACGCGTTCCGGGCCACCGCCGACGCCGAACTCGGCCTCCAGATCGTCACCTCCCCGGGCACCACGCTCTCCCCCGCCGTACGCAACAGCCTGACCGGCTGGCCGTCGCGCTGGGTCGTGCAGGACGAGCGGGACGGCTACTACGACGGCCTGTCCGGCGCCGTGCTGAGCTGGCAGAACGGCATGTTCGCAACGGTCGAGGCGGCCGACGCGACGCCCGACGACCCACGCACCCCGGTGGCCGCCTCCTTCAAGGAGTTCGCCGACACCGGCGAGCGCCAGCTCGCCATCTCGTTCCGCACCGTCCACCCCGCCGACGACCGGCTGGTGCTCGGCGGCGCCCTGGAATCGGTATGGCGCGAGCTCACCGGCAACCCTCCGGCGGGCTGGGGCACCGCCGAGCCCGCCAACCTGCCCTGGTCACTGCGCCAGCTCACCGATGTCGCCCACGACAGGTCGCCCGCGCCGACCTGGGTCGTGGTGGTCGGCGGCCCCGACCGGCCCGGCCTCGCCACGGTCCGCATCAGCCGCACGACAGGGGGCGTGGAGGAGGACGTCACCCTGGCGTTCGGCTACGGGGCCGGCGAGGAGCCACCGGTGGACGCCCTGCCCCGGGTGGCAGAAATCCTCGCCACCCGCCACCACCTGCAGTCGATGCTGATCCAGCTCCGCAAGGCCCGCCGCGACCTGGCGGTACCGCCCCGCTTCGAAGGTCCCGGCGTGCCGGTGGCGTTCGTGCTCGGCGCGGAGGAGGTCCGCGAGATGCCCGGCGACCGCGCCCGGCGCACCCCGCTGTCCGAGCCCCCGGTCCAGCTCGGCCCGAAGACCCGCCCCGCGCTGTACTACCCGCTGCCCGGCGACCCTTCGGATCTGTCCGGCTGGCAGGACTTCGAACGCCTGATGCGGCACCTGAAGGGCGCCTGACCGGTCTCCCCCAGGGCAACTCGCCCTGGGGCAGCGCACGCACGGCGACCACCCCGCCGTTCCGCGTTCCCCGCGATCCTTATCGACGGGGGCGCGACGCCCTCGCTTCACCGCTCTGCTGACGGATGTTCATCACCGGTGTCCAACCTGGCCCTTCACTGTTTCCAGTTGTGGAGGTACCCACACATGACTCGACGGGCCCGCCGCCGGATCGCCGTCGCGGCAGTCTCGGCACTTGCCGTTTCCCTGCTGCTGCCGGCCGCGGCTGACGCCACCACCCAGTCGGGACCCGAGCGGGGTGTCTCCGGAAAGGTCGTCCGCACGTCCACCCTTCCAGACATCCCGCTCGCCACCTTCTCCAACGCCCTGCTGCATCACTCGGTGGCCGACGACCACGGCGTCGAGCTGGGCGGCATCGGCAGCGACCTCTTCCCGGCCGGGCGACCCGGAGAGTTCTGGACCGTCACCGACCGCGGCCCCAACGGCCAGATCAAGATCGACGGTGCCAACCGGCGGACCTTCCCGGTCCCCGGCTTCGACCCCGCGATCGTCAAGGTCGAGGTCGAGGGCTCCAGGCTCGAGGTCCTCAAGGCGCTCCCGATCAGAACGCGCAGCGGCGCACCCGTGACCGGCCTGTCCAACCAGAGCAGCCGTGACGAGATCCCGTACACCTACGACGCCTCCACCCCGCTGGGGTTCAACCCCGCCGGGCTGGACACCGAAGGCATCGTGCGATCTCACGACGGCACGTTCTGGCTGGTCGACGAGTACGGCCCGTCGCTCGTCCACGTCTCGGCGACCGGCCGGGTGCTCACCCGGTACGTCCCCAAGGGCCTGGCCCTGAAGGGCGCCGACTACCCGGTGGTCGAGGGTCTTCCGTCGGTGTTCCTCACCCGCAAGGGCAACCGAGGATTCGAGGGCCTCGCCCAACTTCCCGGCGGGGACCTGGTCATCGCCCTGCAGAGCCCGCTGCTCAACCCCTCCAAGCAGGTCGGCGAGGCGTCGGGGACCACGCGTCTGCTGCGCTTCTCGCCCCGCCGGGGCACGGTCACGGCCGAGTACGCCTACGCCTTCGACCCGGTCGGCACGGTGGACCCGGGCGAGGACGACCCGACCGAGCTGAAGGTCTCCTCGGTGGTCGCGATCGGCCCGGACACCCTGCTGGTGCAGGAGCGCACGGACCGGGCCGCCCGTCTCCACCGGGTGGTGCTGCGGCGCGAGAACAACATCCTGGGCACCGCCTGGGACTCGACCGCCACCACCCCGTCGCTGGAGGCACTGCCGAACCCGGCGGCCGCGGGGGTGCCGGTGCTGTCGAAGAAGCTCGTCGTCGACCTCGACACGGTGCCCGGCGCGCCGAAGAAGATCGAGGGCGTCGCCGTCGTCGACCCGCGGACGATCGCGGTCATCAACGACAACGACTTCGGCATGACCGACGGTGCCGGGGCATTCGGTCCCGACGGCCGCCTCGTCGACAGCGGCGTGGAGACCACGCTGGTCCAGATCCGTCTGGACGCGCGGCTGCGCTGATTCCCCGGCCGCCGACAGCGGCCACGAGCGGTCCCGGCCTGCCCGTGTGCGGGCCGGGACCGTCCCGGCGTCACCGGCCGACACCGGGATGGAGGGGGCGCCGTTCCCGACCGCGGGTCCGTAGTGGCGTGCGTGGGGTGCGTGGGGTGCTCCCATCCCGTACGCCATCGACCCACGCCCGCTCCAGGTGTATGGGTCGACGACGGACGGGATGGGAGCTGGGGAAGGTGGCGGGTTGAGGAGGTGGCAAGGTCCAGCGATCACCTTCGTCACAGTGCGCTGGGGGGTGACCGGACGCCCGCCGGGTTTGAGGCGTGAGGGGTCAGCCGACGCAGCCGGTGACGATGACGGGGCTGCCGTCGCAGTTGGTGGGGATGTTGTGCCGGATCTCTGACCGGTTCACCGTGAACTGGGTGCTGGAGTACACCCCGCCCGGCGCGTCGGTGGAGGCGTTGTTGTTCACCTCACTGTGATCGAGCGTCACCGCACCACCTTGGTTGTAAATGCCGCCGGCCTGTGAAGTGCCCGATCCGTTGACGCTGTTGCGGTTGACCGAGCTGTCCCGCAGCACCAGAGTGCCGCCGGTTTCCTGGAAAATGCCGCCGCCCTTGCCGCTGGAGTCTCCAACGACGTTACCGGCGACCTCGGTCTTGATGAGCGTCACCGAGGCTCGACTCCAGATCCCGCCGCCGCTTGCACCCGTCGTGGTGTTGTTGAGGATCTTGCTGTTGATGAACCGCGCGGTGCCGCCGTCGAGATCGATCCCGCCGCCGTCATTGCCGCTGGTGTTGTTCTTCAGGGTCGTGTTGCGGTAAACCGAGTCACCACTCTCGTGATCGATGGCACCGCCATAAAAGCTGGCGTAGTTGCGGTCGAACACGACGCTGTCGGTGGTGACGTCGCCGTCCGACTGCAGGCCTCCGCCCATGAGGCCCGTGTTGTTGAAGGTGAACTCGCTGCGGGTGATGTACGCCTTGGCTCCTGACTCGACATCGACGCCGCCCCCCTCGTTGTCGGCGTGGTTGTTGTCGAGGGTGACCTTGTTGAGCTTCAGTTTGCCGGAGCCGTCGACGAGGATTCCTCCCCCCGTTGTGGGCGTGTTGCCGCCGCGGATCGTGAGGTCGTCGAGCCGCAGATCACCGGTGGAGGTGACGTGGAAGATGCGGAAGACACCGGCCGTCAGCCCGTCACGGACGATCGTGGAGCCCCGGCCCTCGATGGTGAGTTGCCTGTCGATGGGGGGCAGTCCGTCGGCGCCGGCGTAGGCCGTGGTCAGGTGGTAGGTGCAGTGGCGGGCGAGGACGAGCGTGGATCCCGCCGGCGCCGTGGCGAGCGCGGTGGTCAGCGCCGTGGTGTCGCACGGCACCGGGATACCCGATCCTGCCGCGTCGGCCGGTACCGCGCTCACGCCGTTGACCACGAGCGTGGCCAGGGCGGCGATGCCGGACAGTGTGGTGTACCGCATGGCTCTCCTTGAAGTGCAGGAACCGCCGGAGCACCGACGGCCCCTCGTCCGCCTCCCGGACACAGGGAGCAGCAATGCCCCCTCCCGCACCACTTCCGGCGAACCGCAACACCTCCTCACCCAGACACAGCAGCAAATACGACCAATCGGCTGAATCCATTGCCCGACAGGACTGCAAGACGATGACACTTCCCCATCACACCCTCCCGGCGAGCTCCGCAGGCAGGCAATGGGGAACGACATTCGAACGTCTCAGAGCAGACCTCGCTCGCGTACAGCAGCGAGGTACAGCAACCACAGCGCCCCTCCCCGTCCCGCAGCACCCGCCGGAGACCCTGAGGCCACCTGCATGACCGTCACTGACCGATCTCTGTAAGAGCTACGGATCAGAAGGCCGCGGCGAGGCGGCCCGATGTATATCGGGCGGCCGCCTCCACGTTCGTTCTGTGGCTGCTCAGGAGCAGCAGTCACAGCCGGCTGGCAGCCGCAGGTGTCGGTTTCTGAGAGGGGTAGGGCTGCTGCCGTTGGCCCCCCGTTTGGCCCCCGCGCCTCGGCCAATCATCGGTTTGGCTGGTGCACGCTTTCCAACTGTCCGCATGACCGTGCGGAGGTGTCCGTGGGGGTTCACGCGGCAGGTCAGACGGGGTGCGCGTACGGCGATGAACGGAGGTGTCCGTCAGCGCACTGGACAAAGACCAGGACAACGACACCTCGTGTCAGTCGTTCCTGCGTTTCGGGGGTTTGTTCGCTGTCATCAGTGATGGCCGGGCTTCTTCGGTTCCTCGGGCTTGTGGGGCTTGTGGTTTCTGCCATTCCCCGGGGTGATCGCTACAGCGGCCGGGCCGGCGCCGACAGGGACGGTGGCGACGACGGTGTTGGTGGTGGTGTCGATCACCTGCACATCGTTCGAGCTGCCGACGGCGACGTAGGCGCGTCGGCCGTACGGGGTGATCGCGACACCGCCCGTGACGAAGCCGCTGACGGGGATGGTGGCGACGACGGCGTTGGTGGCGGTGTCGATCACCGACACGTCGTTCGTGCCGTTGTTGGCGACGATGTAGGCGCGTCGGCCGTTCGGGGTGATCGCGACATCGTGCGGGTTGGTGCCGACGGGGATGGTGGCGACGACGGTGTTGGTGGTGGTGTCGATCACCGACACATTGCCCGAGCCGAAGTTGGTGACGTAGGCGCGTCGGCCGTTCGGGGTGATCGCGATACCGATCGGGAAGGTGCCGACCGGGACGGTGGCGACGACGGTGTTGGTGGTGGTGTCGATCACCGACACATTGCCCGAGCCGAAGTTGGTGACGTAGGCGCGTCGGCCGTTCGGGGTGATCGCGATACCGATCGGGAAGGTGCCGACCGGGACGGTGGCGACGACGGTGTTGGTGGTGGTGTCGATCACCGACACGCCCGAGAGGACGTTGGCGACGTAGGCGCGTCGGCCGTTCGGGGTGATCGCGATACCGATCGGGCCGGTGCCGACGGGGATGGTGGCTACGTCGGTGTTGGTGGTGGTGTCGATCACCGACACAGTGTTCGAAGTTCGGTTGGTGACGTAGGCGCGTCGGCCGTTCGGGGTGATCGCCACACCCTGCGGGCCGCTGCCGACGGGGACGGTGGCGACGACGGTATTGGTGGTGGTGTCGATCACCGACACATTGCCCGAGCCGAAGTTGGTGACGTACGCGTCAGGAGATGGGTCAGCCCAGGCCGGGGATGAGGAGACGGCCGGCAGGGCCAGTCCCGCCAGCACAGCCAGCCCCGCCACGCACGCCCGTAGCCACGCCCAGGGCCCGCTCCTATTCGGCCCCGGACCGCGACGTGCACGTTTACCTGCCGGGTCGGTCAGATGCATCGCTGTCTCCTTGCAACTGGCGCCACGGCCCTGCGACCCCGACAGGAAGGGGGCCGCTCTGGGGATCAGAAGAACCGTGAACTGGGGAAATCGAAACAGACGACATATAGGGCGAGTTTTGACGGGAAGTCAGCGAGGCGCGCCCGGCTGCGGCCGTAAGAGATCCAGGTGCAGCGCGCCACCGCACGAACGATCTCAACTCCAGGGACCGCCTCTGCTCGGCCCTGCCTGTGGAGGCGGTGGACGGGATAGGAGCTCTGATTCGATCCGTTCGGGGACGTCCAAGGCGCTTTCCAACTGTGCGAGTGGCCATCCGTGAGCGTTCATGGACGGCCACTCGGCAGATCAGAGAGGGCTGGCGTACGTCGGTGAACCAAGGCGGGCGTGAGCGAACTGGACAAGGAACAGGACAACGAGCGGCGGTGAAGGAAGACTTGTCCTGTGGGTGCTGGCCCAAGCTCGCTGTCAGTGTGGTGCTCTGCGGCCTTCTGATCCGTAGGCGGGTGCGCCGTTGAGGCTGGCCAGCCTCTCGCGGGAGAAGTCTTGCCCGTGAGCGGACACCAGTACGTGCGTGGGTGCCGATGTACACGGCCGTTGATGTCAGGCGCTGATACCAGGCCCGCCAGCACCGCGGACATCACTTCACCACGACGTTGTCCCCGGACGACGTCGACGGCCCGGTGGTGGTGTTGCCGTAGTACACCCACCGCCATGTACCCGTCTTGGAGGCCTTCACGGTCGTCCTGAGATCACCCGAGCCGTTCGCGTACACCTTCTTCACCGTGGTGTAGGAGGCGGCGCCGGCAGGCTTGAACTGCAGGCTCACCAGGCGGCCTCCGTAGGAGGCGTACTTCCTCGTCTCCCAGTTGGCCCGCGTGACCTTTCCGGTCACGGTGATGGTCCTGTCCTTGGACACCGGTTCGGGCGAGGCGTTGACGGTCAGGCGGGAGTTGCGCTTGACGTGGACCGTCAGACCCTCGTCGTCGGTGTCACCACCGCCGCCCTCGAAGGACACCTCGGCCCCGACCTTCCAGGCCCCGGCCTCGCTGTTGCGCATGGCCCATATGCTCGGGTCGAAGTACATCGTCTCGTTGATGTCGCAGACGCCCGAGCTCACCTTGATGCAGTCGCTCGTCTCGATGGCGTGCCACAGCCGATCACCCGCACCACCGCGGTACAGGAACACCGCCGGCCACTTCCAATTGTGAGTGGTCGCCATCCGGAAGGAGGCGGGCACCGCCACCTCCTTCGACACCCCGATCACAATCGGCTTGCCGCCGTTCACCTGGACACGGGTGAACGAGACCCCACCCTCGGCCGCCCCGGCCGGCACCGCGGACACGGCCGTGAACACCGCCGCCGCACCACCGGCCACGACGACTCTCCAGACCTGCTTCCCCACCTGATCCCCAATCTCCGTACGGAAAGGCACCAAAGGCTCATCCATCCAGCGCCTTACAGACAGCCGGCATCCACACGGGGTTGTACACCCGCGCATCACAATGGGGCATCAGACAATCCCCGCCGCTCCACCCCAGGCGGGTGCACAGAGAAAGTTCTACCGCGCCGCGCCGCCCTGGAAGCGACGGGCCGGCCGTACGTGATGGAGAACGTGGCCGGCTCCGACGTCCGCAAGGACATCCGCCTGTGCGGGGAACAGTTCGGCCTCGGGGTGCTGATGCACCGCTACTTCGAACTCGGTGGCTGGACCTTCCCCCAACCCGTCCACCCCCGCCACCGCGGCTACGTCCGGGGCTACCGCCACGGCATCTGGCGCGACGGCCCGTACGTCGCCGCGTACGGCGTCCTCTCCGACCGACTCAAGCGTCTCCAACCGACGCTGGCCGCCCGGGGCGTCCTTATCGACTCGGGCCGCACTAAGGCGGGCCGCTACCTCGAAATGACCCGCACGGTCGCCCCGCCGACCCACGCGCAGGCGCGGGCGTTCTGATCCGCGATCCGCACGCTCAAGCGAACAGCAGGAGGAGCACATGCTCTTCTTGCTGTTCGGCGGAACGCCGCCCAAGGTCGCGCCGCCCAGCGGCTCCTTCTTCGCTCTGTAAGGCGCACCGAAGTACTACAGGCAGCCCCTTCTTTGTCCTAAGAGGGAAGACGCTGCGTCACCTGCGTCACCCGGTGACGCAGCCGATGACGCACCGGTGACGCAGCCCTGATCCGCCGCGTCACCCAAAGCCGCAGGTCAGAGCCTTAAGTGACGCTGATGACGCGGTGACGCAGAAATCCGCACCTCGGACACACACGGCTCAAGGGCCCACGCCCAACTCCAATGCAAGGCAATGCCGAACTGCCCTGGAGGCACCCCGGATGAGCACCGCGATTGCCGCCCCCGTTTGACCGGCTCCTGTACAAGCCCGAAGAAGCGGCCGAGGCACTCGCCATCGGCCGCTCCACCGTCTACGAGCTGATGGCCGAAGGCTCCCTGCCTGCGGGGCGCGCCTTCACCGTTTCGAGCCCTGCCCGCCGGACTGTGCCACGCACAGGGGCTACAAGCGCGGTTGCCGAAGCCGTGCACGGCGACCTGCGTCAAACACGCGAGTATCTGCCCCGACCGCAAGGGCGGAGGTCTGGCCTTCACCCGCCCCAAGACCAAGAAGAGCACCAACCCAGTACCGATCCCACCCGCCTTCATTCCCTACCTGATCGCGCACAAGGCACAGCAGGACGAACTGCGGAAGGCGGCCGGCGAACTCTGGCAGGAGCACCAGGCCGTGTTCACCCGGCCCGACGGACGCCCCATCGCCCCCCGCGACGACTGGGGAGAGTTCAAGGAGCTACTGGCGGAGGCGGGCATCGCGGACCGCCGCCTCTACGACGGAAGCCGCCACACGACGGGAACGATCTTGAACGAGCTGGGGGTGGACATGCCCACGATCATGGAGATCCTGCGGCACACCCAGATCAGCCAGACGCGCCGCTACGTGAAGGGTCGCTCGCATCTCTCGAAGGACGCGATGCGCCGCATGGGAGACGCCTTCCTACCCGCCCCGGAACCGGCGCCTAGGCCCGCGACTGAGACCAGAACTGAGACTGGAGACCGCCGCGCGGCCCGCTCCCGCGCCCGCCGCCGCCGCCGCATCCGCTAAAAGACAAAAGCCCAGCTCAGACAGTGTCTGGGCTGGGCTTTCCGGCTGAGCCCCCTGTCGGATTCGAACCGACGACCTACGCATTACAAGTGCGTTGCTCTGGCCAGCTGAGCTAAGGAGGCAACGCGCACACCAAAGCCGCGCGCGCAAGTTCCCTCACTCTACACAGCGGCCCGCCTCCTGATCCACGAAGTTCTTCCGCGTCCGCGACCACCTGACCAGTGCGAGATATCCGTCCCTCTCGAACTACTGACAGATTCTTGATGGCCAGGTAGCGTCGCTAAGGGTTCACGCAAGTGGACCAGACCACTCCCTTACTCGGATCGTCCGGCACGTTCCTGCCGGTGGAGGAGAAGATCAGCATGGCCAGTGTCACGTTCGACAAGGCGTCCCGCGTCTACCCCGGCTCCACCAAGCCCGCCGTGGACCAGCTGGAGATCGACATCGCGGACGGTGAGTTCCTCGTCCTCGTCGGTCCTTCCGGTTGTGGCAAGTCGACCTCCCTGCGCATGCTCGCGGGTCTCGAGGACGTCAACGGCGGCGCGATCCGCATCGGTGACCGCGACGTCACGCACCTGCCGCCGAAGGACCGGGACATCGCCATGGTGTTCCAGAACTACGCGCTCTACCCGCACATGTCCGTCGCGGACAACATGGGCTTCGCGCTGAAGATCGCCGGTATCAACAAGACCGAGATCCGGGCGAAGGTCGAAGAGGCCGCCAAGATGCTCGACCTCACCGACTACCTGGACCGCAAGCCGAAGGCGCTCTCCGGTGGTCAGCGTCAGCGTGTCGCGATGGGCCGCGCCATTGTGCGTGAGCCGCAGGTCTTCCTCATGGACGAGCCGCTGTCGAACCTTGACGCCAAGCTCCGTGTCTCCACCCGTACGCAGATCGCTTCGCTCCAGCGCCGCCTCGGCATCACGACCGTGTACGTCACGCACGACCAGGTCGAGGCCCTGACCATGGGTGACCGCGTCGCGGTCCTCAAGGACGGTCTGCTGCAGCAGGTCGACTCGCCGCGCAACATGTACGACCGCCCGGCCAACCTCTTCGTCGCCGGCTTCATCGGCTCCCCGGCCATGAACCTGGTCGAGGTCCCGATCACCGACGGTGGCGTGAAGTTCGGCAACAGCGTCGTCCCGGTCTCCCGCGAGGCGCTCACCGCCGCCGCGGACAAGGGTGACACCACGGTCACGGTCGGCATCCGCCCGGAGCACTTCGACATCGTCGAGCACGGTGGCGCCGCCGCCAAGACGCTCTCCAAGGACAGCGCCGACGCCCCGGCCGGCCTGGCCGTCTCGGTCAACGTCGTCGAGGAGCTCGGCGCCGACGGCTTCGTCTACGGCTCCGCGCAGGTCGGCGGTGCGGACAAGGACCTCGTCGTCCGCGTCGGCGGCCGCGCCGTGCCGGAGAAGGGCACCAAGCTGCACGTCGTGCCGCGCCCGGACGAGCTGCACGTCTTCTCGACCTCGACGGGCGAGCGCCTCGTCGGCTGACATCGCGCACAACGCCGTACGACGGCCCCGCACCCCTCGTGGTGCGGGGCCGTTCGCGTATCCGGGCGCACGCCGAGGTTTGGGCGGGGAGACCCCGGCGACGCCGCCAAATACCCCGATACTTCGGTCATTTCACCGGCGGTCGTCAACACGGGATTCGAAAAGCACCCTCGAACCATCCCCCGCGAGAGTGACGAAATGTCGCCAAATCATCACTGCCCGCTACGCTCGCTGCGTGACCCACACCGCGCGCCGCATCGGCCGAACTCTCGCTCTTGTCCTGCCCGTCGTCATGGTCCTCTCCGGGACCCTCGCGGTCACCCGTGTGCCGTGGGCAGCGCACAACTCCGAGTCGCAGGTACTCACCGCGTCGGCGGAGACCGTATCGAAGAAGTCCGCCGTGGCGCGCGCCCCGCAGGACGTGCTGCGCGACCGGCTGCTCGTGGAACTCCGGGAGAAGGACCCGGGTACCGCGCTGACGGATCTCCAGCGGGCCGTCGAGGGACGTCCGTCGCTCGCCCGGCACTGCATGTCGATCGCCAGGGCGCTGGGCCGGGCCGCGGTCGAGCAGTACGGCCCTGTGCGGGCGCAGCGGTTCTCCCGTCCCGTCTGTGACACGTCCTTCGCCTCGGGTGTCGCGCAGTTCAGCTGACCGGTGCGGGACGGGCACGGCATATCGTGCCTGGCATGCATACGTATCCGACGCAGGCCGTGATCCTGGCGGGTGGCCAGGGGACCCGGCTGCGCCCGTACACCGATGACCGCCCCAAGCCGATGGTCGAGATCCCGGGCACCGGGACCCCGATCATCGGCCATCAGCTTTCCTGGCTGGCCGCCGAGGGCGTGACCGATGCCGTCGTGTCGTGCGGTCATTTTGCCGAGGTGCTCCAGGAGTGGCTGGCCGAGGCCGTGTTGCCGCTCCGGGTGACCACCGTGGTGGAGTCGGAGCCGCTCGGCCGTGGCGGCGGTCTCAAGTACGCCGCCGCCCGGCTGCCGGATCCTTCGGAGCCCTGGTACGCCACGAACGGCGACATCTGGACCCGTTTTTCACTGCGCGAGATGGCGGCGTTCCATGCGGAGCGCGATGCGACCGCCACGCTGGCCCTGGCCCGTCCGCGGATCCCTTGGGGTGCCGTGGAGACGGATGCGTTCGGGCACATCACCGACTTCATCGAGGCGCCGCCGTCGCCGTATCTGATCAACGCGGGTGTGTACGTCTTCTCGCCGACCTTCACGACGCTGCTGCCGGACCGGGGCGACCATGAGCGGACGACGTTCCCACGGCTGGCCCGTGAGCGTCGGCTGGCCGGGTATCCGTTGCCGCTGGGGGCGTACTGGCGGGCCATCGACACGGCGAAGGACCTCACGGAGGCGGCGCGGGAGCTGGACGTGGACGGCCCGCAGGCCCGCTGAGGCGGATCGAGGACGACGGATACGGAGGGGGCGGTCGCCGGGAACCCGGTGACCGCCCCCTCCGTGTCTGTCGGACGCCGGCCCTCAGCCGAGCAGGCCACCGATCGGATTGCGGCCGCCGCCCGACGTGCCGCCGGACGTCGAGCCCGTGGAGCCGCCGTCGGTCGAGCCGCCGCCGGTGGAGCCGCCGCCCGTGCCGGTGGAGCCGGACGAGGTCGGTCCGGAGCTGGTGGCCGGGGGCGGCTGCGGGGTCGTCCGCTGCGGGGGCTGCTGGCCGGTGCCCTGCGTCTGGCTGGGCTGTCCTGCGCCGGCGGCCTGGCCGGACTCGCGGACGGTGTCCGTACCGGGCGTGGACGCCTGCGCGGACGGGGTGGCGGAGCTGGACAGGGACGGTGACGGCTTCCGTCCGGCGGGGGTGTGCGATGCCTGGCCGCCGGTGGACTCCTGCGGGAGCGGGGTTCCCGGCAGCTGGTTGGTCGGGTTGCCGTCGGGGCCGGGCACGGTGACGACCCCGGAGGAGCGGACGGCGCCGCCGAGCATCGAGCCGACCAGAAGTGTGAGCCCGACGACGACGGTGGCGACGACTGCGCCGCGGCGCAGTACGCGGCGGCGCAGGTCCCAGATCGTGGAGCGCGGGCCGAGCCTGCGCCATGCCTCGCCGGCCAGCCGCCCGTCGACGGAGTAGACGGGGGCGCCCGCGATGATCAGCGGGCTCCAGGCGGCGAGGTAGATGATGTCCGGCGCGTCGTAGACGGCGACGGTGCGCCAGCTGACGGTGACCAGCAGCGTGGCGGAGAGCAGGGCGCCGACGGAGGCGGCGACCCGCTGCCACAGGCCGAGGACGGTGAGGACCCCGACGACGACCTGGAGGAAGGCGACGGTGAGCCCGGCGCCGACCGGGTGGGAGAGCGCGAAGTCCCGCAGTGGTTCGGCGAGCGCCCAAGGGTGCAGTGACGTCAGCCACTTGACCATGGAGCCGCGGTCGCCGCCGTCGAAGTACACGGGGTCGCAGAGCTTGCCCATGCCGGCGTAGATGGAGATGAAGCCGAGGAAGACCCGCATGGGGAGGAGTACGACCCCGAGGTTCATCCGGCGGCCGGGGTAGTACGCGTGCCGGACGGTGTCCGCGGCGTGGCGGTGTGGCCTGCTCCCGACGGTCTCGTCGAACTCGCCTTCCCCGTAGGGCTCTTCCGCGTACGGCCCCTGCTCGTACGGACCGGTGTCGACGGCGTCGTAGGCGCCGACCGCCTGCCGCATGGGCGGCAGCAGCGGGCCGTTGCCGGTGCGGCCGGGCTGGTGGGGTGCCGTGATGACGGGGTTCGGCTGGGTCTCGTCCAGGCGTGGGATGACCTGCGTGGCGCCCGTACCTCGTCCGTCGTCGAACTCGGAGCCGTACGAACCGTACGATCCGTACGAGTCGGCGGGGCGGCCCGCGGTGGAGTTCCGTACGGCCTGGAGGAGTCCGGTGGCGCCGGGGTCGCCGGGGGCGGACTTGCCGCTCCACACGACGGGCGAGCGCCTGCCGCGCCCCGCACCGGGGCCGCTCATGGCGGGGATCCTGACCGAACCCGCGGGAGCGGCACCACGCAGCCGTGCTTGCCGGCCGGGCGCGAGCTGCACCCGGAAGCTGGCGTGGTTGACGATGACCTGCGCAGGGTCGCAGTCCACCTTGGTCATACTCAGGGCGGGTAGTTCGTCGAACCGAGGCGTTCTGGTGTCCACACTCATCTAACCGAGTGATGTGTGTTTAGGACACTGCCTTGACGGACCCGATGTGTCCGAGGCCCGTCAACAGGTGGTGGCGGCTGCACCCTCCGTCGGCCGACGTCCGACCGGGTGCTTTTCCGTGGAGCGCTTACTCGCGTTACTGCGGCGGGCGTACGGGAATTGGCCCTCCCGCCCCGTCGGCGCGAGGAGCGCCTGCGATGACTTCCCCGGCCTGCGGTCTCCCGGCGCACCGGTTCGTTGCTGCTGGTCGGCCCTGCCGACGGTGCCACGCCGACCGTCGGGAGGCTCCGCCGACCGGTCCGGTCGGCCCGGACCGGTCACCCGGCGCGTCAGGCGCGGCGGCGTGCCGTCTCGTACAGCACGATGCCTGCCGCGACACCCGCGTTCAGCGACTCCGCGCCACCCGGCATCGGGATCCGCACCCGGTAGTCGCAGGTCTCGCCGACCAGGCGGCCCAGACCCTTGCCCTCGCTGCCGATCACGATGACGACGGGGCCGCCGAGGGCCTCCAGGTCCTGCACGGTGTGCTCGCCGTCCGCGGCGAGGCCGACGACCGTGATGCCGGCCTTCTGGTAGCCCTCCAGGGCGCGGGTCAGGTTCGTCACCCGGGAGACCGGCGTACGGGCCGCCGTGCCCGCCGAGGACTTCCAGGCGCCCGCCGTCATCCCGGCCGCGCGGCGCTCCGGCACGACCACGCCGTGGCCGCCGAACGCGGAGACGGAGCGGACGATCGCACCCAGGTTGCGCGGGTCGGTGACCCCGTCGAGCGCGACGATCAGCGGGTCCTCGCCGTTGTCGTACGCGGCGGCGGTGAGGTCCTCCGGGTGCGCGTACTCGTACGGCGGGACCTGGAGGACGAGGCCCTGGTGGTTCAGGCCGTTCGTCATCCGGTCGAGCTCCGGGCGCGGCGCCTCCATCAGGTTGATGTTGCCGCGCTGGCCGGCGAGCTGGAGCGCCTCGCGGACCCGCTCGTCGTTGTCGATGTACTGCTGGACGTAGAGAGTGGTCGCCGGGACGCCGTCGCGCAGCGCCTCGTAGACCGGGTTGCGGCCCACGACCATCTCGGACGTGCCCTTGGCGCCACCGCGCCGTGGGGCGGGCCGGCGGACTGCGGCCTGCCGGGCCTGGGCGTTCGCCACCCGGTTCTTCTTGTGTCCCTTGCGGGCGGAGGCGGGCGGCGTCGGTCCCTTGCCTTCGAGACCACGGCGTCGCTGGCCACCGCTGCCGACCTGCATGCCCTTCTTGTTGGACGTGCGGCGGTTCCTGCGCTGGCTGTTCCCGGCCATGACCTACCTGTTTCGTTGCTTCAGACGTGCGTACGTAATGAAAGTGTGCCGCCCGGATCGCCGGGCGGCACACGGTGAGGACTACTGGCGCGGGCCGAGCGTCCATCGTGGGCCGGTCGGGCTGTCCTCGATGACGAGGCCCGACTGGTTGAGCTGGTCGCGGATCGCGTCGGCGGCGGGCCAGTCCTTGCGGTCGCGGGCCGACTGACGCTGGTCCAGGACGAGCCGTACGAGCGTGTCGACGACCCCGTGCAGGTCCTCGCCGCGGTCGCCCTCGCCCGCCCAGTGCGGGTCGAGCGGGTCGAGGCCGAGGACGCCGAGCATGGCCCGTACCTCCGCGAGCCTTGCGACGGCCGCTTCCTTGTCGTCGGCGGCGAGAGCGGAGTTGCCCTGCCGGACCGTGGTGTGGATGATCGCGAGCGCCTGCGGGACGCCCAGGTCGTCGTCCATCGCCTCGGCGAACGCGGGCGGCACCTCGGCGGCGGCCGCGACCTCGCCGCCCGCCTTCTCGATGACGCGCTGCACGAAGCCCTCGATCCGCGCGAACGCGGACTCGGCCTCGCGCAGTGCCTCCTCGCTGTACTCGATCATCGACCGGTAGTGCGGGGTGCCGAGGTAGTAGCGCAGCACGATGGGGCGCCATGCCTTGACCATCTCGCTGACCAGCACGGAGTTGCCGAGCGACTTCGACATCTTCTCGCCGGACATGGTGACCCAGCCGTTGTGCACCCAGTACTTCGCGAACTCGTCGCCGTAGGCCTTGGCCTGGGCGATCTCGTTCTCGTGGTGCGGGAAGATCAGGTCGATGCCGCCGCCGTGGATGTCGAAGGCGGTGCCGAGGTACTTGTGCGCCATGGCGGAGCACTCCAGGTGCCAGCCGGGCCGGCCGCGGCCCCACGGGGTCTCCCAGCTCGGCTCGCCGTCCTTGGCGACCTTCCACATCGCGAAGTCGCGCTGGTCGCGCTTGCCGGTCTCGCCGTCGCCGGACGGCTGACGCAGATCGTCCAGGTCCTGGTTGGAGAGCTCCAGATAGCCGGGGAACGACCGCACGTCGAAGTAGACGTTGCCGTCGGCCTCGTAGGCGTGACCGCGCTCGATGAGGCCGCGCATCATCTCGATCATCTCGGTGATGTGGCCGGTCGCGCGCGGTTCGTAGGTGGGCGGGAGGCAGCCGAGGGCGTCGTAGCCGGCGTTGAACGCACGCTCGTTCTCGTAGCCGATCGACCACCAGGGTCGGCCCTGCTCGGCCGACTTGTTGATGATCTTGTCGTCGATGTCGGTGACGTTCCGGATGAACGTGACGTCGTAGCCGCGGTACTCGAACCAGCGGCGCATGATGTCGAAGTTCAGACCGGACCGGATGTGCCCGATGTGCGGGGCGGCCTGGACAGTCGCGCCACAGAGGTAGATCGAGACACAGCCCGCTGCGAGCGGGACGAAGTCACGGATCTGCCGGGCGCTGGTGTCGTACAGGCGAATAGTCACCCCTCAAGGGTAGTGGGCCCGCACCAGTGCCCCGCGACCCATTGGGGATCGCGAGGGCAACTTGTGACAGGGACGATCCCTGAACGGGTCCTCAGATACGCCCGACGATCTTCTCCGGGGTGATCCGGACGACGACACGCTCGTCGTCGTCGCCGGAGGCGGGGTTGAATTCCGCGTACTTCTTCCCGGTGTACTTCACGGACAGTTCGTCGATGAGTTCGTCGCCGCCCTCGGTGGTGAGAGCGGCGACGCCGCGGATCTCGGCGTAGGTGTACGGGGCGGCGAACGGCTGGACAACGACGGAGACGCGCGGGTCGCGGCTCAGGTTCTCCTCCTTGCGGCGGCCGCGGGTCGTCGAGAAGAGGACGTCGTTGCCGTCCCTCTTCACCCAGACAGGGGACAGCTGGGGGCTGCCGTCGGGCTGGATGGTGGCGACGGTCACGAAGACGGGGGTGTCGAGAAGGGACCTGAGCTCTTCGGAGAGTTCGGCGGTCATGGCGTACGTCCTCCTGGAGACGGGAGTGTGTGCAGTGCTCCTACACGTACCCCGACCGGGCAACGCCGCCCCGGCTTCCCGCACCGCCCACCCGGAAGGTGGCTGCCCCTTGTTCCCGCAGGTACTGGCGCACGTGGCGGGTTCGTCCTCGTTGCCGGTTTCCGTGCCGGTTCCGAGGAGACCCCCGGAGGGGCGCCGCCCGCCACCCATCGGGCGCGGCGGCGCCCGACCGGGTGCGGCGTCAGCCCGTCCGGTAGACCAGGGCCGTCGCGAGCCCCGCGAGGCCCTCCGCGCGGCCCGTGAAGCCGAGGCCGTCCGATGTGGCGGCCGACAGCGAGACGGGGGCGCCGACCGCCGCCGACAGCACCTTCTGCGCCTCGTCGCGCCGCTTGCCGATCTTCGGCCGTACGCCGATGACCTGGACCGCGACGTTCCCGATCTCGAACCCCTCGGCCCGGACGATCCGTGCCGCCTCCGCCAGCAGGGTGACACCCGCCGCGCCCGACCATTCGGGGCGCCCCGTGCCGAAGTGTTGGCCCAGGTCACCGAGACCGGCCGCGGAGAAGAGCGCGTTGCAGGCGGCGTGGGCGACGACGTCGGCGTCGGAGTGGCCGGCGAGGCCGGGGCCCTCGCCCTCCCAGAGCAGGCCCGCGCACCACAGCTCGCGGCCCTCCTCGAAGGCGTGGATGTCCGTGCCGATGCCGACCTGCGGAATCACCGGTGCGTGCTCAGAACCCATCGTTCGCCCTCCTGCGCGCGAGAACCGCCTCGGCCAGCACCAGATCCAGCGGCCGGGTCACCTTGAATGCCTCTTCGTGCCCGGGTACGACCACGACGGGCGCCCCGAGCTGTTCGACCATCCCCGCGTCGTCGGTCGCGCCCTCGCCGTCGACGGCGACCGTCGCGTGGGCGCGGACCAGGGTGTCCCGGTCGAAGCCCTGCGGGGTCTGCACGGCGCGCAGCCTGGCCCGTACGGGTGTGCCGAGCACCGGTTCCGGCTCGCCGGGCGCGCCGGGCTCGACCTCCTTGACGGTGTCGGCGAGCGGCAGTGCGGGTACGACGGCGGGCGCCCCGTCCCGTACGGCCTCGATCACCGCGTCCACGGTGTCGACGGGCACCAGCGGGCGGGCCGCGTCGTGGACGAGGACGACGGAGATGTCCTCGGGCAGGGCGTCGAGGCCGAGCCCGACCGATTCCTGGCGGGTTTCTCCGCCCGGCACGACGACGTAGTCGGTGCGTTCGGGCAGGGCGTGTTCGTCCAGCAGGTTCTTGACCTCGGGCGCGCCGTCCGGTGGTGCGACCACCACCACCAGGGAGACGGACCGGGACGCCGCCATGGCCCGTACCGCGTGGATGAGCATGGGCGTCCCGCTCAGCGCGCGGAGCGCCTTGGGGGCGCCCGGGCCGAGCCGAACGCCGCGACCGGCGGCGGGAATCACCGCGGCGGTGCGGTACGGACGCGATTGATCAGACATCGGTTGCACTCCGAAGCATCAGCATGTTTGTTTCCACGGCCGACATGGGTATGGCCACAAGCGAGCCGGGCGCGACGCTTGACTCGACCGGGACCCTTTCCGTGATCCCCGGTCGGGGTCGGGGCAGCCGCATCGGCCACTCGGGGTCGGCTGTGCAAGATCGCAAGCAAGATATCGAAAGGTATCGACGAGGTGGTCCGGACCGATTCCGGACATGCCGCAGCGCCCGACGACACACCGTGAATACGGCTGGTCAGCGGGCACCGCGGCACATTTATTAACGACCGGTGCGATCCGGGTCAGGACGCGAGGACCTCGTCGAGCAGAGCCTCGGCCTTGTCTTCGTTCGTGTTCTCCGCGAGAGCGAGCTCACTCACCAGGATCTGCCGAGCCTTGGCGAGCATGCGCTTCTCACCTGCGGAGAGTCCACGCTCGCGCTCACGACGCCACAGGTCGCGCACTACTTCGGCGACCTTGATGACATCGCCGGAGGCGAGCTTCTCGAGATTTGCCTTGTAGCGCCGGGACCAGTTCGTCGGCTCTTCGGCGTACGGCGCGCGCAGCACCTCGAAGACCCGGTCCAGCCCCTCCTGCCCGACCACGTCGCGCACGCCCACGAACTCCGCATTGTCCGCCGGCACACGAACCGTCAAGTCGCCCTGGGCGACCTTGAGCACCAAGTAGGTCTTGTCCACGCCTTTGATCTGGCGAGTTTCGATAGCCTCGATCAGCGCGGCCCCGTGATGGGGATAGACCACGGTGTCGCCAACCTTGAACGTCATGTGACAGGTACCCCTTCCGTGGCTATCCAGAGTAACACGAGAACGGCTTCTCCTGAATGGCGTTTTCGCAGGTCAGGGCATATCTCGGGGCTTGACAACAGCAACACGAACGTGCTGCGGAAGGCTTCCGGGAGACGGTATTCGCAGGTCGGAGCGGCTGTACGGGGGAGGCGAAACGCGCACGTTACGTATCCTCGAACCCACTCCAAAGTGGTTGAACGTCCCGGTTTGCCGGATTCCAGATGGCGGACTTTCCCTACTCCGTTCGGAGATCGATCACCCGTACGGACCTAAGTGCCGATGGCCAATGAAATTGATCACCGCCCGGCCACTGCGGAGATTATGTGCAAGGAATGCGCCAAGGTCCGGAGAATTGATCAAGCCCGTTATGTGAACGGCCTGCAAATCGCGAGGCGGGGGCCGTGGCGGGGACCCGGTGAGGGCTCCGGTGGTGATGCCCGGGGCAGTAGGGGCGGGTCGGGTGCGGGGCGGGGACGGCGGCTCGGTAACCTAAGGCCGCTGACACACCCTTAGGGCGGCTTTACGCCGCTCGCCCCTCCGTCCGTGAAGTCGTACGTTCAAGGAGTTGCCGCAGCCGTGAGCCGCAGCCTTCGACGCGGCGCCCTTGCCGCCGCCGCCATCGTGATCTCGATCGGCGCACTTTCCGCGTGTGGTGCCGGCAATGACGCGCAAACGCTCGAGATCAAGCCGGACAACGCTGCCACCACCCTCGGTGACATCAAGATCCAGAACGCGAACGTCATCACCCAGCCGGAGCACGGCGCCGAGGGTCCGGCCGTCATCGCGGCGACGGTGTTCAACAACGGCACCAAGCGCCAGACGCTCGACGCCATCACCCTGCCGGGCTCCGACGTCTCGGTGCAGCTGCACGCCGCCGAGGGCGCGGGACCGGTCGTCGTCCCGGCCGGCGGCAGGGTCGTCCTGGGCGGTGAGGGCAACGCGTCCGCCGTGATCGAGAACGGCCGCGAGGCCGCGCAGACCGGCAACGTGCAGGCGGTCGTCTTCAAGTTCAGCGAGACCGGCGACGTCCCGCTCGGCGCGTTCGTCGTCCCGGCCACCAGCTTCTTCAAGGGCTTCGGCCCGAGCTCGCTGCCGGTGGCACCGGCAAAGACGCCGGCCGCCTCGCCGGCCGCGTCCGAGACCCCGGGCGCGCCGTCCGAGGAGGCGGGCGCCGCGGGCAGCGAGAACGCCCCGGACGACGGGACGGGCGCCGCGGGCAGCGAGAACGAGACCACCCCGACCGACGCGGCCTCCGCGTCGGTGTCGACGGACACGTCGACCGACTGACGTGACACATGCATGACGCAGGCGCCTCCCGGACGGGGGGCGCCTGCGTCATGTGTGCGTGGTGGCCGGTTTACGGCTCGAACTTGTACCCCAGGCCTCGCACCGTGACCAGGAAGCGCGGCGCCCCCGGGTCCGGCTCGATCTTGGCGCGCAGGCGCTTGACGTGGACGTCGAGGGTCTTGGTGTCGCCCACGTAGTCCGCGCCCCAGACGCGGTCGATCAGCTGCATCCGGGTGAGCACCCGGCCCGCGTTGCGCAGCAGCATCTCCAGCAGGTCGAACTCCTTGAGCGGGAGGTCGACCTTGCCGCCGGAGACCGTGACGACGTGACGGTCCACGTCCATCCGGACCGGACCCGCCTCCAGGGCGGCCGGCGTGACCTCCTCCGGCTCGCCGCGGCGGCGCAGCACCGCGCGGATGCGGGCGACGAGCTCCCGCGAGGAGAACGGCTTGGTCACATAGTCGTCGGCTCCTATTTCCAGGCCGACGACCTTGTCGATCTCGCTGTCCTTGGCCGTGACCATGATCACGGGGACGTTGGACCTGCTGCGCAGCTGGCGGCAGACCTCGGTACCGGGCAGGCCCGGCAGCATCAGGTCGAGGAGGACGAGGTCGGCGCCGTTGCGCTCGAACTCGTCGAGCCCGTCCGGGCCGGTGGCCGCGATGGCGACCTCGAAGCCTTCCTTGCGAAGCATGTAGGACAGGGCGTCGCTGAAGGATTCCTCATCCTCGACGACAAGCACTCGGGTCACGGAAGGACCTCCGGGGCAGGGAATGTTTCAAGGGAGTCGGGGTTGGCGGTCCGGTAGGTCCCGTCGTCACCGTTGACGATGAGCGATCCGCCGGATGCACGGTCTCGGTCCCGTACGGAACCCGCTTCGGGCAGCCGCAGGGTGAAGGTGGAGCCCTGGCCCTCCGAGCTCCACACGGTGACCTCCCCGCCGTGCGAGGCGGCCACATGCTTGACGATGGCGAGGCCGAGACCGGTGCCACCGGTGGCCCGTGAGCGGGCCGGGTCGACGCGGTAGAAGCGTTCGAAGACCCGCTCGCGGTCCTTCTCCGAGATGCCGATGCCCTGGTCGGTCACGGCGATCTCGATCTGGTCCCCACCCGGTACGGCCAGGCGCCTCGCGGCGATGCCGACGCGGGTGCGGGCGGGGCTGTAGTTGACGGCGTTCTCGACGAGATTGCCGAGTGCCGCGGCGAGCTGGCCGCGGTTGCCCCAGATGCGGAGCTCCGCGGTGCCCCCTGCGGCCATGGTGATCTGTTTCGTTCCGGCCTGCTGGCGGCAGCGGTCGATGGCCTCGGCGACCAGTTCGTCCACCCGGACCGGCTCGGCGTCCTCCAGCGGGTCGTCGTTCTGCACCCGGGAGAGGTCGATCAGTTCCTGTACGAGGTTGGTCAGCCGGGTCGCCTCGATCTGCATCCTGCCCGCGAACCGCTCCACCGCCTCCGGGTCGTCGGAGGCGTCCATGACGGCCTCGGAGAGCAGCGAGAGCGCACCGACCGGGGTCTTGAGCTCATGGCTGACGTTGGCGACGAAGTCGCGTCGCACCGCTTCGATACGGCGCGCCTCGGTGAGGTCCTCGACCAGCAGGAGCACCAGCCGGGAGCCCAGCGGGGCGACCCGGGCGGAGACCGCGAGGGCCTCGCCACGGCCCGTACCGCGCCGCGGGAGGTCCAGTTCGACCTGCCGTATCTCACCGTCCCGGCGGGTGTCCCTGGCCATGTGCAACATCGGCTCGACGGCCAGCCGGCCGCCCCTGACCAGGCCCAGCGCATACGCGGCGGAGCTGGCCTTGACGACACTGTCGCTCTCGTCGAGCACGACCGCGGAGGACGAGAGCACGGAGAGGACCGTGTCGACTCCGGGGGGCAGTGCCCCGTTGCTGTCGGGCCGCAGGGACGTGCGCGTCGGCTTCTTCTGGTCGCGCTCGCTCCAGCGGAACGCCAGCATGGCGATCACACCGGTACACAACCCGGCGATCGCTGCAGCTGCGGCGACCGCCGCGTTCACGTCCATACCTAAAGGTTAAGCGGGTGCGACCCCTCTCTCCCAGCCGTCCGGGTGCCTACTCGAACACTCGTCGCCCAGAGTTCACCGAGGGGCAAGGGTTGGTTCACTTGGTCGGCCGGATCCGGACGCGTACGCCACGCAGGGTGAGAGCGTGGGGTTCAGACTGGCCCCGGCCTTAGTGAGGACTGGAGAGGACTTCCATGCGCGACGCTTACCACGAGGAACTCGACTCGATCGGCGAAGGCCTCGTCGAAATGGCCCGGCTCGTCGGGTCGGCGATCGGGCGGGCGACGACGTCCATGCTCGACGCCGATCTCAAGCTCGCGGAGAGCGTGATCGCCGCGGACCAGAAGGTCGACGACCTCCAGCACGACCTGGAGGCGAGGGCGATCGCCCTGCTCGCGCGCCAGCAGCCCGTAGCGACCGACCTGCGGATCGTGGTCACCTCGCTGCGGATGAGCGCCGATCTGGAGCGCTCGGGCGACCTCGCCCAGCACGTCGCCAAGCTGACCCGGCTGCGCTTCCCGGAGTCGGCGGTGCCGCACGACCTGCACGCCACCATTCTGGAGATGGGGCAGCTGGCGCAGCGGCTGATGGCCAAGGCGGCCGAGGTGATCATCACGAAGGATGTCGACCTGGCGCTCCAGCTGGAGCAGGACGACGACGAGATGGACCTGCTGCACCGCACGCTGTTCCAGCACCTGATGGACGACCGCTGGAAGCACGGCATCGAGACGGCCGTCGACGTCACGCTGCTCGGCCGTTACTACGAGCGCTTCGCCGACCACGCGGTGTCGGTCGCCAAGCGGGTCGTCTACCTGGTCACGGGCGAGCACGCCGATGACCTGCAGACGCCGACCCCGGTCGAGGGCGCGTAGCGAAGACCGGGCGGCTTCTGCGCTTGTGCGCCGTCGGTGCGCCGTTCACATACGGGTCCGACTGGGCATGCAATGGGATGGGGCGGCACGCCGACGTCGTACGCCCCGGTCGTACGGCGTCGTCGGTCGTACGACCCTGTCGTACGCCTGGATGTACGTCCTTGAGGAGGAACGATGGCTGACTCCCCCACGACCGACCCACAGCAGGAGACACCCGCTGAAGTGGTCCACCTGACGGTGCTCGGCGCCTGTGGCTGCGGCTCGGGCTGCGGGTGCGGCTGCCAGTCGGGCGCCCCGTGCCAGTGCGGCGGCTAGCTGCGACTGACCGGACGCATGCGTGCAGACGGCGCCCCGCGCGGAACTCCGCGCGGGGCGCCGGTCCATGCCGTTTCAGGCGGCGGTGACGACACCGGTGTACCTCCTGTGGGCCCGCCGGGGCGAAGCGGCACCGGTCCCCGACCGGCGGGCCGCACCGCGCGGGCCGGCCGCCACCGCGTAGCGAACGCCGTGCGGGGGCGAGCACACCCGCACCCGCCCCCCATTGCCGGTCAGACCGCCGGCTCGACCACGCCCTTCGGCGCACCCGAGGCCGTGTCCGGTTCGGCCTCCGCAGCCGTCACCGCCATCACCTCGGTCGCCTTCTCCTCCGGCGGAAGCCCACGCATGAGCATCCAGTACCCGAGCGCCGCCACGGTCCCCAGCACCCCGCACATCCCCCACAGCCACTTCGCCCCGTAGTGGTCGATCACCAGACCGGACATCAGTGGGGCGACCAGCGCGGCCGCCGACCACGACATCGTGTACATGCCCTGGTAGCGGCCCCGGCCGTGGCCCGGGGAGAGGCGGACGAACAGGTTGCTCTGGACCGGTGCGTTGATGATCTCGCCGATCGTCCAGACACAGATCGTCAGCGCGTACACGGCGACCGATCCGGCGAACGCGGTGAGCCCGAATCCGTACCCCGCCAGCAGCGACGACACGATCAGCAGCCGGCGCGGGTCGCGGTGCTGGATGAAGCGGCCGACCGGGATCTGGAGTGCCACGATCATCACACCGTTGACGGCGATGGCGGTGCCGAAGTCGGAGCTGGAGAGCCCGTCCGTGCCCATCGCGACCGGCAGCCCCACGTACCCCTGCTGGAAGATCAGCGCCACCACGAACGACAGCCCGACGACGCTCATGAACCGGCCGTCGCGCAGCACCGTGGAGAGCCGGACTTCGGGCTCGGTCGGCAGCGTGCCGCCGACCGCCGCGGGCGCCTTCTGCGGCCGGGACTCCGGCACCTTCAGGAAGACGACGACCGCGCAGAACAGCGTCATCGCGGCCTCGACCATGAACCCGGCGAGATAGCTGTACTCGGCGATGAACCCGGCGCCGGCGGAGGAGACCGCGAAGCCGAGGTTGACCGCCCAGTAGTTCAAGGAGAACGCCCGCACCCGGTCCTCGGGGCGGACGATGTCGGCCATCATCGCCTGCACGGCGGGCCGCGACGCGTTGCTGGCCATACCGACGACAAAGGCGACGGCGGCGATCGCGACCGGGTGGACCATGAAGCCGAGCACGGCCACCGACACGGCGGTCGAGCTCTGCGCGATCAGCATGGTGGGCCGGCGTCCGAGCCGGTCGGTCATCACCCCGGCACCGAGCGAGGAGACGACCCCGCCCAGTCCGTGCAGCGCGGCGACCAGACCCGCGTACGAGGCGGAGTAGCCGCGGTCCAGGGTCAGGTAGAGCGCCATGAACGTGGCGACGAACGCCCCGAGCCGGTTGACCAGGGTGCTGGTCCACAGCCACCAGAACTCTCTGGGGAGACCGGAGACGGTCTCGTGTGCGGCCCGTCTGAGACCGGCGACAGACATACGGGTTCCCCCAGGGACGTACGGAACGGATGCGGCCGGTAAGTGTCCCGACTGCAGTCCGAACATTACGAAGCAGGGGTTCCGGACCGCCACTCGATTGACGCGCGCCGTCAATCGTCCCCGGCCGCCCCCTTGCGCTGTCCGCCCTGTGACCGGGGGAGCGAGGGCCCCGGGGCTTCGATTACGCTCAGGCGCATGGCCGACGCACCGTACAAGCTGATCCTCCTCCGCCACGGCGAGAGCGAATGGAACGCGAAGAACCTGTTCACCGGTTGGGTGGACGTCAACCTCACCGAGAAGGGCGAGAAGGAGGCAGTCCGCGGCGGTGAGCTGCTCAAGGACGCCGGTCTGCTCCCCGATGTCCTGCACACCTCCCTCCAGAAGCGCGCCATCCGCACCGCCCAGCTCGCGCTGGAGGCCGCGGACCGCCACTGGATCCCGGTCCACCGCTCCTGGCGGCTGAACGAGCGCCACTACGGCGCCCTCCAGGGCAAGGACAAGGCGCAGACGCTCGCCGAGTTCGGCCAGGAGCAGTTCATGCTCTGGCGCCGCTCGTACGACACCCCGCCGCCGGCCCTCGAGGACGGCACCGAGTTCTCGCAGAGCGACGACCCGCGCTACGCCACGATCCCGAGCGAGCTGCGCCCGCGGACCGAGTGCCTCAAGGACGTCGTCGAGCGCATGCTGCCGTACTGGTACGACGACATCGTCCCGGACCTGCTGACCGGCCGCACGGTCCTGGTCGCCGCCCACGGCAACAGCCTCCGCGGCCTGGTCAAGCACCTCGACGGCATCTCCGACGCCGACATCACGGGCCTGAACATCCCGACCGGCATCCCGCTCGCCTACGAGCTGGACGCCGACTTCCGCCCCCTGAAGCCGGGCGGCACGTACCTCGACCCGGACGCGGCAGCGGCCGCCATCGAGGCCGTGAAGAACCAGGGCAAGAAGAAGTAGTAGGCCGAAAGAAAGCCCCCTACCTGCGGTTTCTCCGCGAGTAGGGGGCTGTTTGCTGCCCTGGGGCCGTCGCTGGGCCGTCAGGTGCTTGATTGGGCCGTCTCGAAGATGGCGGCCACAGCCGACCGCGTGCGCTCCTGACTGGAGGGCATCAGGTGCGCGTACACGCGAAGCGTCAGCCCAGGGTCAGAGTGGCCGAGGTACTCCGCGAGTGCCTTGACGTTCTCTCCCGCGTCCAGAAGCACCGAGGCGTAGAAGTGGCGCAGAGCATGCATTCCGTTCTCCCGCGACTCGGCGTACGGCTTGCCCCGTTCCGGGACCGGGATGATGCCGGCAGCGGCCAACGACGGCTTCCACGCTTCGTCGTTGAGGGAGGTACGCCAGACGTGACCACCGCGCGGACCGAAGAAGATCAGGTGCTTGGTCACGAGCGGCCCGTCCGCGGTCTTCCACGGCAAAGTGACCTCGGCGGGCGGGAAACGCTTCATATGGGCCCGCAGGGAGGCGGCGACAGGGGCCGGGAGCGGGACGTCCCGAAGTTTGCCGCCCTTGGGCGGTGCGAAGACCGGTTTGCTGCGACTGAGCTTGAGCTGCTGGCCGACGTGCAGCGTGTCCGACTCGAAGTCGATCGCATCCACGGAGACGGTCGACGTTGACAGACCCCCGTGATCGACCTGATAAGGATGAGGCTGCACCTCAAAGCCTCTGTACGACAGGGGCGCCGTCCTCAACTCATGGACGGCGCCCCGCTGGATTGGCTGAGCCATTGAGACTCCACCGACCTCGCGTGATCGTTATGGTGCGTACCACCGACAGGGGAGGTCTCATGGCTGACTACGCCACCCACGCTCAAAACGCCCGCGAAATACTCCAATTGGTTGATGCGAAGTCTGCGGCCAAGAAGCGTCAATACGAAAGAGCCCTCGCGGCCGCCCAGGTCGAGGCGATCTTGGCCCTTGCCGCAGCCGTAGCCGAGCAGGGGAAAGGTGCAGACGCACGCTGAGCCAGCGCGTCAAACTGCTGTACAGCATCGGAGTACAGCAACCACGCCGACCCGCTATGAACGCCCTGGATCCTCAAACGCTGACCCACCAGGCCCGCAGACCTCCGCGACCCTCCCGCCCGTAGTTCGCATCGAGGGGCGATCTGACAACGGCAGCCGTGCCCGTTGCGTGCCCGGTCCGACGGGACGCAGCGGGGACTCACGGGGAACAGCGGCACCGAACAGGCCTCAGCCCAGGTCAGCGAGTTGCCAGGTCAGCCGCTATCCGCGTACGGCGTCTTCCGAACTGGGGCTTCACTGGCCCCGCCCGACGAGGATGGTGTCCTCGTGGATCACCTTCCCGTTGAAGTACGTGCATGGGTCGGGGCGCCGTTAGGGGGTGCCGCTGCCCTGCCGATTGCCACCCGTGAACTGGCCCACCATCATCACGATGAGGCCGGCCAGCAGAATCGCGCCGCCGGTCAGGTTGCCCCACTGCCGGGTGTCGGAGTCGCTGATCACTGGCGTACGACGACGGCAGCATCGACTGTTGGTCAGCCTACGACGATCTGTACGAGGCACTCCGCGGTCTGTAGCGGCATGCGGGCTGAGCACACCAGGCGCCCTGGCTCATGACCGGCCCGGGCCGTCTCAGGGCTGTCGGAGGGTGCTCAACGACGACCAACGCTGAATTCCTCTGCCGCTCAAGATCCGAGTGCTGATACATCACCGCGGCCCGCTCCGAGGAGTGGCCGGCGCGCGCCATCGTGTCCTTGAACGTGGCACTCGGCTGTATCGCATCCCCTGAGGAAGATGTGTCCCAAGGCCCGGCGCGTCATCGGATGCGCCGGGCCTTGGGGGCGGGCGGCCTCAGCTGGTGAAGGTGAAGTACTTCCAGGAGCCGTGCGTGGTCGAGTTCACGGTGTCGCCCGAGGAGTCGTTGATGTAGGACGACCGCACGCGCATCGAGTAGCCGGTCTGGTGCGTGCCGCCCAGTTCCACCACCGACTTGCCCGTGGAGTCGAGCTTGAAGTACTGGGACCCCGCCGACCGCCAGGCGCCGTCGTAGTAGATCTGGAACTGCAGCCTCTGCGAGCGGCCGGGGTAGGCCGTCATCGTGGTCGTGAGGAGCGGATTGGTCGTCTTCCGGAAGTAGTACTTGGTGTGCCCGCTGACCGTGGCCGTCTTGTAGTAGCGGCTAAGGCTCAGCGACACCTTGGCCTTCGCGCCCACCCAGCTCGTGGCCGTCTTCGGGGCGGTCCGCGCGTCGCCGGAGAAGGACGCGCTCACCGTGGTGTCGCGCTTCAGGGTCAAGGTGACCGACAGGCTGCCCTCGCTGTTGACCGTGCCGGTCTTGACCAGGTACTTGCCCTTGCCGTCGCCCGCGGTGTCCGCGTAGAGCGAGAGCGTCCGGTTCTTGTACGTCGTGCCGAGGTGGGCGGTGAACGTCACGTTGCTGACGTAGGCGTAGACGTTGCCGTTCTTGTTCACTGTCAGGGTCGTGGAGTTCCGGGAGACCTCGACCGTGTCGGAGGCGGAGGCAGTCGTGCGATCGGCGTCGCCGGCATACGAGATCTTGTACGTGACCTTGCCGCCCGCGGGCGGGGTGTCGGTGAAGGAGAAGGTCCCGTCCGCCTTCACCGTCGCGGCCGGGAGCGCCTTGCCGTTCGGGGACTCCAGGTCCGTCCGGGTGACCGCGACGGTGGTCCCCCCGGGCAGCCCGAGCGTGTTCGTGACCTTGCCGGAGACGGTCAGCGACTTGGCACGGTCGGCCGTCGCCGGGGCGTTCACCGTGATGGTGGTGACGGCCTTGCTGGGGTCGGTGACGACGCGCAGGCGGTACTTGTTGATGAGGTCGTGTGTGACCGCGAAGAGCCGGCTGCTGTCGGGCGCGAAAGCGAGGTCGCCGTGGTCGAGCAGGGTCTCTTGGGCGATTCCATTCTGGTAGTCGGTGAAGTTGGCGGTCCGCCTCGGGGTCGTGCTACCCGGCTTGTAGATGGACACATGGGGCCGGTTGAAGGAGGCGTAAGTGTCGGTGCCCCCCGCGACGAGGCCGTCCGGCGCGACATCCACCGACCGTTGTTCCCAGTAGCTGCTCGGATACCTGATGGTCTCTGACAGGTCTGAGGTCCGAAAGACCTGCTGGAATTCGCCTGCTGTGGTGGCCACCACGAGCTCTGTGCCATCCGGGGTGAGCGCCAGGTCCTCCGCGGTGTTGCCGATGGCCGCGTCCTGCCCGCCGAGGAACGCGGTCCGGCTGGCCGTGCCGGACGACACGTCATAGATGCCGAGGGTGAAGTAGTACTGGCGCGAGCCGGCCGCCAGGGTGTCGGGAGCGCCGGGTGCCGAGTCCAGCAGGGGAGCGTCCTTCCACGTCCCCTCGGCCTCCTGGGCGAGGGAAACCTGCGGCTGCCCGCCGGACAGGTCGAGTGAGCCGATGTTGCCGTGGCCGACGCTGCCATAGCCGAACCAGAGTTTGCCGCCCGCGAGCGCCAGGTGCTGCGGATCTGTGCCGTCACCCGTCGCGTACCGCCCGGCCTCGGTGAGCGTCGCCGTGTCGATGGCCACGATCTCGTCAGCTCCCGGCACGGCGACGTAGACCGTTGCCGAGTCGGCGGAAAGCTCCAGGCCGTCAGCCTGCGGCAGCGAGGTGATCGTCCCGATGACGGTGCCGTTGTAGTCGGTGGCGACGACCTTGCCTCCCGACGGGTCACTGATGAAGACCCGCTGGTGAACGCCGTCCACGATGATGTCGCCGCTGGACGTGATGGGCAGCGCGGCGCTGCTGTCGGCGACAGCAGCGCCCGCCGCCGACCCGATCAGGGCGACAGAACCGAGAGTGACCGCGAGCGCTGTTACGGCCGAAATGCTGCGCACACGCACAGTGATGCAACCCCCACTAGGAAGACAGTTGCCCACAAGACCCCTGGAGCCCCTTCAGGGTTGTACGGCACACCTGCGCAAGTTTCCGCAGGTCCTACTGGATGCCGCCCAGGAGCCGAGCACCTTCCTACGGCAGGCGCGCACTCGGTATGACTCGGTCCAACGGTGGTGAGTGTCCAACTGCGTGACAACGCTGGCGAACAGCCCCAGACAAGCACGGACGGTGGCGGACCATCGCAGCAGGTCAGCGGCACACTCGCCCCTACTTGAGCCCCCTTCGGGTTGCTTCGGGACGAAGAGGTCGCCATCGAAAGAGGCCCCCTCCAGGCGGCCTGTTTGTCGCGTGCATCCTGGCAGCATGACGAATCCCGGCGGCCCGTACGTCAAGGTGCACTTCCGGCTTGAGATAGAGGACGACTGACCTCCGGCATCGGTGGAGAGCTTGTGGGCGATCGACCAGGGTGACGGCACCGTGCAGCTCGACAACATCCCCTGGTTCATCCGAGGCATCGCCCGCGGCGACGTCGTGGTCACGGAGCCCGACGAGGAAGGCGTGCGATGGGCCGGCGAGGTGGTTCGGCGTTCGGAGAACTGCACCATCCGCCTCATCGTGTTCCGTGACGGCGGCTCGGGAGCTGCACGGCAAAGCGTGATCAACGCGTTTCAGCAACTTGGCGTCGACGGCGAGGGCATAGAACGGTTCGGCATGGTGGCCTTGGACGTTCCGCCCACCGCTGATCTCGCCAAGGTGCAGAGGCTGCTCAACCACGGCGCAGCCGAGGAGTGGTGGGACATGGAAGAGGGGTGCATCACGGCGCAGTGGCGGGCCACTTCCGCTGGCTGACGCCGACCACGTGGGCCAAGGCTGGGCCGTCCCTGGGCCGTCCGAGGCCGATCGACAGTGGCCAACAACGACCAATGGCGACCCCTGAGCCATGGCGGACCAGCGTCCCGACCTGCAAAATCCCAGCGTCTCAAGATCCCCGACAAGACCCAGGGCAAGAAGAAGTAGCCGTTTTTGATCATGCCTCCCACCTGCGCAACCGGCGCGGATGGGAGGCATTTTCGCGGCCTGGGCCTTCTTTGGGCCCTCAGGCCCCCGGGTCCTGCGGCCGGAGCGCTCGTCCGAGAGCCTTCCGGGCCCGGTCCCGGCTGCTCGGCATGAGGTGCGCGTACACCTTGAGCGTCAGTCCCGGATCGGAGTGCCCGAGGTACTCAGCGAGGGCCTTGATGCTCTCCCCGGCGTCCAGTAGGACGGACGCGTGGAAGTGACGCAGTGCGTGCATGCCGTGCTCGCGGGCGGCGGCGTGCCGGCGGCTCTTGGCCTTGGGGATGACGCCCACCTTCGCGAGCGCGGGCGGGCGGGGAGGTAGGCGGGATAGTCGGCCGGACGGGGCTGGGTGGTGATCTCGCACGCGGTCTCGGGGTACACAAAGGGCTCCCTTCAACGCATCGGGCGGCACCCGTGGTGGTGGGTGCCGCCCGACACGCTGTGACGGTGCGTGGTCGTAGTGGCTACTGGCTAGTGGCTACTGGCTACTGGCAAGCGAAAAAAGGCCTGTTGGGACCCCTGGTTGCCAGTAGAGGGGCGTTCTACCCACGCCCGGCACGGCCTGGCCGCCTACGAGCGGCACTACAACGAGCACCGCCCCCACCGAGCACGCAACCAACTACCTCCGGGCGCCGACCAGCAGCCCATCACCGTGCACGACCTCGAAGTCCGCAGACTCCTGCGCCCCCGCATCCTCGGCGGCGCCATTGACGAGTACCGCTATGCGGCTTGACCTGCAGCGACGACTTTCCGAGCCCCACAGGTTGCTAGGAGAGGGCCTTGTACCCGCCCCAGCCGGTGGCGATCTGGGTACGGGACCCGAACGACCCCTTCCCGTCACCGTAGTTGCGGTACAGCTTGCCCGCGCTGTCCCGGACGACGATGTCCGCCTTGCCGTCACGGTTGAGGTCGCCGACACCGACGACGGCGTTGTACGTGCCGCCCCAGTTGCCGAACACCTTGGCGCGGGCGCCGAACGTGCCCTTGCCGGTGCCGTTGTAGCGGTACAGGGTGTTCGAGGTGTCCTGGACGACCAGGTCGCCGATGCCGTCACCGTTGAGGTCACCGGTGCCGACGATCTTCTTGTAGCCCTTCCAGCTGTCGTACAGCTTCACGCGCGCGGACAGCTTGCCCGTGCTGGTGCCCTTGTACAGGTACACCGCGCCGGTCGAGGCGTTGCGCGCGATCAGGTCGGGCCGGCCGTCACCGCTGATGTCACCCGGAGAGGTCAGCACGTCGTACTGGGTCCAGCCGCTGGTCGCCAGCGTGGTGTACGACGTCGTCGGCTTGAGCGCCGCGCCGCAGCCCGGCTTGTACAGGCGCAGGGCCCCGCTGCTGTAGCGCACCAGGACGTCGTTGCACCGGTCCCCGCTCAGGTCGCCGAACGGGACAGCCTTGACGCTGGTCGCCCAGCCGCTGCCGCTGACCTTGCTCGAGAACGTCCCCGTGCCCGTGCCCCTCTGGAAGGTCAGGGCGCCCGAGGAGTTGAGGGTCAGCAGGTCGCCAGTGCCGTCCGGGCCGTCGGGGCTGCCGAAGTCGTGCCGTACCGGTGCCCCGTTGTTGAGGAAGCCGCTGCCGGTCGCCACGGTGGTGGCGGTGGACGTGTTCAGGCCCGTCGCCTTCAGGGTCCAGGTGAACCGGCCGTTGGGGAAGCGGGCCCCGCTCGCGGTCTTGCCGTTCCAGCCCGCCGAGACCCGGGCGGCGCTCGCACCGCCGGTGACCGAGCGGCTCGCCTTTCCGGTCTCGCCGCTCTCCACCGAGGTGAAGGTGAGCGACCAGGAGCCGACAGGGCGGGACAGCAGCCACGAACCCGTCCAGGAGTCGGCGGTGGAAGGCGCGGCGTAGCTGTCGGCGCTCGAGTCGAACGCGGTCAGGGCGGACGGGGTCACGCCGGTGGTGGCGACGTGCGTCTGCTCGAACGCGTCGAACCAGGCGACCAGGCCCGTGTACTCGTCGACCGTCCAGCGGTAGCGGCGGTCGGCGGCCAGGCCGGTGTCCGGGACCTTCGCGGCGACCACGCGGGTGGCGCCGGTGGCCGCGTCGGTGAGGACCAGCTCGTCGGCGGCGTGGTCGTGGCGGACGGTGAAGCCGTCGCCGAGCAGCACGTCACCGGGGGCCACGGCGGCGGACGTGCCGGCCTTGGTGTCGTACACGCCCGCTGAGGCCGTGCCGCAGGCCCAGTACAGCCAGCGGCCCGCCGCCTGCAGCTCGGTCGGCACACAGCCGGCGTCGGGGACCGTGACCGTGGTGAGGGTCTTGTCCGTGGTGAGGCTGTAGGAGGTGACCTGGCCGGCGGTGGCGGTGGCGCTCCACAGGACGGGCCCGTTCAGGGCCGCGGCGCGGACCGAGCGCTTCAGCTTCTGGCCGTAGCCGAAGTGGCCCACGTACTGCATCGGGGCGGAGCCGCCCGAGTTGTAGACCGCGTAGTCGTCGGACACGTCGACGATCGCGCCCTTCTCGGTGCCGAACTCAAGGTCGGGAACGCCCGAGCCGTCGCCGACGCGGGCCACCCGGTCCGCGTCCGACAGACCCGATCCGCCCTCGTCGGCGTCGTAAAACGTCTCGAGGTAGGCGTCCCGGGGGGCGGTGACCTTGTTGCCCCACATCGCCGAGCAGGAGGTGCCCGGGTACGGGCACACGGCCGAGACCTTGTCGCCGGCCGTGGCGTCGGACGCGGTGAGCGTGGTGCTGCCGTTCGTCGTCAGCGTGCGCACGGACGTGGCGTCCATAGTGCTGCTGACGGCGGGGTCGCGCTCCGCCACGCGCAGGCTGCCCCGGCTGAGCGCGAGGCCCGTCTTGGGGTTCTCGTACGGCGGCACCTTGGCCACCTTCTCCAGCCGCGGGGTGCCGTCGGCGCCCTGGACGACGCGCTGCACCCACCAGTCGGTGGTGCTCGTGCCGCCGGTGACGAGGGCAGAGCCGTCGGGGGCGGCGACGGGGTCGCCGTACGAGCGGGTCAGCAGGGTCTTCGTGGTGCCGTCGGTCAGCGAGACGGCCGTGACGGGGCCCCGGTCCGCCACCAGGACGAGCCAGTTCCCGACGAGCACAGGGGAGCCGGCCGTGCCGTTGCCCGCCACCGGGACCGTCTCCTCGGCGGCGAGGTCCGCGCGGGACCGGAGGTGCAGGCCCGCGGCCGGGGTGTACCAGCCGATCCGGTCACCGGAGAGGGAGAGTGACAGCCCGCTCCCGGCGCCGGAGAAGACCTGGGTGAGCTCCGCGGTGGCGAAGTCGAGGTAGTGGATGTCGAAGGTCGCGGCGCCGGTCGAGTCGGCGGCGCCCGGGTACGCGAGCAGCGCGCCCTTGGCGTCTCCGGTGCGCACGGAGGTGACGCCCGTCTTCCAGACCTTGTCGGCCGGGCCTCCGGTCACCACGCGGGTGCGCTGCTTGCCGTCGACGTAGTCCAGCAGTTCCAGCCCGGTGCCGGGCCGGGGCGAGCCGTCGACGCTGGTGTTCTGCTCGGCCGCCACGACAGTCCCGCCGTACGTGCCGACGTAGTCCAGCCGCGGCATGTCCAGCGTGCGCAGCGTGCCGCCGTCCGCTCCGCCGGGCGTCCACAGTGAGACGGGTTCGGTGTACGACCGGTGCGGGAGCGCGACGGTGTCGGCGCCCTGTCCGAACGTGCCCGAGGGACAGGTGGCGCTGATGTCGTAGCAGCTGGTGGTGGTCGGCTGGTACGGCTGGCCCGCACCGGCGTTGCCGGGCGGGGTGGTGACGGTGGTGGTGCCGCCGTCCTCGTAGTTCGTCCAGAGCAGCCCGGCTCCACCGGCCTGCCGGTGCAGGAAGCCGGTCTCGCCGGCCGCGAGCACGCGGTCCGAACGCGTCGTTTCCGTGCGCGGGTCCTGAAGGAGAATCTCCGTCGTTCCCGCTGTCTGTGCGGTGGCCGCGCGGGCCGGCTCGCCGCCCCCCGAGACCATGGTGACGGCCGCGACGGCGACCGAGAGTGCGGAGACGGCGACGGTCAGACCGCCCCGTCCCAGGGCATGTCTGCCCACGTGAGAGTCCCTCCCGGCGAGGGCCCCCTGCCCCGCCCAAGTGAGCGGACTTTACCAGCCTCTTGCCATTCTCTTACCAGGAGCCTGGGTGTTCACGTCGTCGGCCCCACGCCCCCGGCGGCTGCCGGGCGGATCGCCGCTGGTCGGCCGACGGCACCTGGAAAGCCGTGCCGAACGGCGCTCAGGCCATCACCGTGATCATCATCCGGCTCCGCGACAAGGTCCGAGCCATCGGTAACGGCCTAGGCTACTGCTCGTCGGTCAGCAGCAACTCGCTTGTCGACCGGGGGATCAGGGGGGACGAAATGGCGAGGTGCGATGCGCCCGGGGTGTTCCAGCCGCTGCAGGCGGACGATCCGTCCGTGGTGGCCGGTTACCGTTTGGCCGCGCGGCTCGGCGCAGGCGGCATGGGGCGGGTCTATCTGTCGCACACGCAGGGCGGCCGACCGGTGGCGATCAAGGTCGTCCGGCCCGAACTGGCCGACGACCCCGCCTTCCGGCGGCGTTTCCGCCGGGAGATGGAGGCCGCCCGGCGGGTCAGGGGCGCGTACACCGCGGAGCTGATCGACGGCGACGCGGACGGCGCACCGCCCTGGCTGGCCACGCTGTACGTACCCGGACCCTCGCTGGCGGAAGTTGTCGGACGGGGCGGGGCGCTGCCGGTGCCCGCGGTGCTGTGGCTGATGGCCGGAGTCGCCGAGGCTCTCCAGGCCATCCACGGCGCGGGGATCGTGCACCGCGACCTGAAGCCGTCGAACGTCCTGCTCGCGTCCGACGGACCGCGCGTGATCGACTTCGGCATCTCGCTGGCCACGGGCGTCAGTTCGTACACCGCCACGGGGGCCACCATCGGCACGCCCCAGTTCATGGCTCCCGAGCAGGCGTCCGGGGGCACGGTCACGGCGGCGACCGACGTGTTCGCGCTCGGCCAGACCGCGGCGTTCGCGGCGCTCGGTGAGCCGCTGTACGGGGATGGTCCCGGGGTCGGCGTGCTGTACCGGATCGTGCACTCCGAGCCCGATCTGTCGCTGCTGCCCACTCGGCTCCGCCCGCTGATCGCCCGCTGCCTGGCCGCCGATCCGGCGGAGCGGGCCACCCTGGCGGAGGTCGTGGAGTGGTGCCGGCAGCAGCTGGGCGGGGACGCCGACGCGGGCGCGGGGCCGACCGTCTGGCGAGAGGTCATGGGACCGGAGGTGACGGTGCCGCCACCGGTGCCCGATCCCACGCCGGCACGCACGCTGCCGCTGGTGGCCACCGGGCCGCAACAGGCGCGGGATCCGTGGGCGGCGCCGACGGACCCGGGCAAGGCGCCGTCACGAAGACGCGGGACCAGGCTGGCCATGGGCGCGGCCGTGACGGCGGTCGTGCTGGTGCTCACGGTCCTTGCGTGGACGGTCATGGACGCGACGGGCGTGTTCCGTGGCCGGGACGATGGCCACTCGGGTGGTACGGGCTCGGTGGCGGGGGCGTCGACCTCCCCCTCCCCGTCCGCCCCTGGGGCGAAGTCGGGGACCGATGGCGATGGGGCGGGCAAGGGGCCGGGCGCGGCGTCGGGAGCAGCGCACCCCTCCGCGACCGCACCCGAGTCGACTCAGGGCGAACCCAACTCCCAGCAGTGGCTGGACGCGAAGAACTCACTGAGCTTCAAGAAACCGGTCCAGCGCAAGGACCGCGCGGGGGACATCCGTTTCACCTGCGCGAAGGAGATCAGCTGCACGCTGGAGAGCGACACCAGCGTGTTCACCATGGTCTTCGGCGAACCGGTCGCGGGCGTCGACGAATGCCGCCTCCTCACCAACGGTCAAACGGCCCATCGCCTCCCGCTCGCCGCGGCGGCGTCCGGCAGCGAGATCTGCGTCCGGCACCGCAACGGGGACATCGCGCTGCTCGTGATCGTGACGAAGTCGACCGCGATGCCGGAGGGCGCCTTTGTGACCGCGGACATGACGGTGTGGCGGCGGGCGGGCTAGGGCTGGTGGGCCGATCCGGAGCTGTACTCGACCGTCTTCGCGCTGCGCGGCGAGCTCGAAGTGACACAGTTCGGCCGTGACGCGACGTCGGGCGCACACGAACTGACGCTGTGCGACAGCTCGCGGCCCATGACGCCAAGGCCGTCCAGCGTCCCTTGCCACATCAGCTTGTCGGGATCACCGTGGGGAAGTCGTCAGCACTGCGTCCACGGTTACTTGGCTCTGCGTCCATTCCGGCGTGACCATTCCCTTTCACGCTGAAGGGCGTTACAGCCCTTGGATCGGGGCGCGCGCGTTGAGAGATCGGGAGAACGAACATGGGTGAGCCTCTCAAGACCTTTGTCGGCGGCACCGAAGTCGAAGTGCCCAACAGCATCCCGGACATCCGTGCCACGCTCCCCGAGGACAGACGCGAGGAGTTCGACCACGCCATCAACGAGGCCGGGGTGCACGAGATCCAGGCGGTCATGCGGCACTGGATGCTGGAGGCCGTGCCCGATCCCGAGGCCGAACGGATCCTGGACCGGCTGGCGCAGGACGAGGCGGAGAGGCGGAGCGTCTCTTGAGTTTCCGCATCTCCTACGCCCCGCCCGCCGACGACACCCTGGCCAAGATGCGGGAGAGCGGTACGTTCCGCGACGAGATGGCGCGGACCTTGGGGCGCGACCCGTACGGGCACGGGTCGTCGGCCGTCAAGAGTGAGCACGACCGGCGCGAGGCGACGGTCCTCGGGGCCATCGTGCTCTATTACGTCTCCGGGTCCGTTCTCACGGTCACCGTGGTGCGGCTCGTCCCGCTGCCCTGAGGCCGTTCGCCCCAGGGCCCGTTGCCCGGACGAGTCCCGCTGTTCAGACCAGCTTCGCGAGCTGTGCGTCGACCACCGCGGTCGGCAGTCCGAAGTCCTTGCCCGTGCCGGACGCCGCCAGGTTGAGCGATGTGAACGAGGCGATCGTGGCGCCCTGGCGCACGACCACCAGCTTGAACGGGGCCTTCTCGCCGTCCTGTTCCACCGTCACCGTCCAGGCCGCGGCGTCCTCGCCGCCCGAGATCTTCTCCTCCTCGATCTTGACGACCTTCTGCTTGTCGCCGGCCACAGTGAGGCCGAAGCCGCCGGAGCAGGCGGTGGCCGCGGTGCGCAGGCCGTCGATCGTGTCCTGGGCGCCCTTGCCGTCGTAGGAGGAGAGGGACGTCATCGTCGTCGTGATGTCGAAGGCCGCGATGAACGCCTCCTCCGCGTCCGCGCTGTCCTGCTTCTCCTTCTGGTCCTTCTTGGGCTCGCTGACGACCTTGCGCTGGTTGGCCGCCACAGGCTTGCCGACCCGGGCGCCCAGCAGTGCGTCGGCGAAGGTGTCACAGGCCTTGTTGTCCACGGTGACGGCGGACGCCGCGACGGCGTCGTCCTTGCCCGCCTTGCTGACCTTGTGTCCCTTGACGTCACCCTGGACCAGCGCCACCTTGTCCAGCTCGGCGGCGGTCAGCGCCTTGGCCACGGCGGGCTCGGCCGCAGCGCCCTCCTTGCCCTTGCCGTCCGCGCCTCCGCTGCCGGAATCCGAGCTTCCGCAGGCGGTGGCGGCCAGAGCGAGGGAGGCCGCGCAGGCGGCAACGGCGGCGCGACGTATGACAGTAGGTCTCATGGCCCAACTCTATGAGCCAGCCGTGGTTTGACGATCAACCAACTCGGGCACAGGAGTTGATCGTAATTGCGTTGTGATCACGCCGCGAAGACGCCGGGCCGGTGACCGGGTCGGTGCAGAACAGTCCGGTCCACAACCGGCGTAGAGGGGCACGCACATGCAGAGCCGAGCAACCGTCTCGACCGTCCTCGACGACATCGGAATCGGGGCGGACCACATCGCGGCGCGCAGCCCCCTCACCGGTGGCACATACAACGCCGTCACCCGCGTCACGCTCACCGACGGGCGGGACTGGGTGGTGAAAATACCGCCGCCGCCGACCGCCGCGGGGATGAGCTACGAGCGCGACCTCCTGGTCAACGAGGTCACCTTCTACGCGGCAGCGGCGGCGACGGGGGACGTCGCGGTCCCCGGTGTCGTGCACAGCCGGCTCGATCCCGGCTCCGCGACCGGACCGTACCTGATCATGTCGGCCTGCCCCGGGCAGCCCTGGTACGGGATCAGCCCGGTTCTGGCGGACCGCGAGGAGCGGCGGCTCAGGCATGAGCTGGGACGGCTCGTCGGGCGGCTGCACTCCGTCACCGGGCCCGGCGGATTCGGCTATCCCGCCCAGGCGCTGGGCCCGTTGGCCCCGACCTGGCGGCAGGCGTTCACCGCGATGACGGACGCCGTGCTCACCGACGCCGACACGTACAGCGCCCGACTGCCGCGCCCGACGGACCGGATCCGCGCGCTGCTCGCCGCCGCGGCGCCCGTACTCGACGACGTCATCCGGCCCGCTCTCGTCCACTTCGACCTGTGGCAGGGCAATCTGCTCGTCGACGGGGAGCCGGGGGCCCGGACGATCGGCGGGATCATCGACGGGGAGCGGATGTTCTGGGGCGACCCGGCCGCCGACTTCGTCTCGCTCGCCCTGCTCGGGGATGTGGAGAAGGACGAGGATCTCCTCGCCGGATATGCCTCGTCGGCGGCGGACGGGGCCGTGGTGTTCGACTCGTCCCTGCGGCTGCGGCTCGCGCTCTACCGCTGCTATCTCTACCTGATCATGCTGGTGGAGACCGTCCCCCGCCGCTCCCCCGCCGAGACGCGGGAGTGGGTACGGCGCGAGGTGGGGCCGCAGCTCGAATCGGCCCTGGTGGACGTCGAGTCGGCGCTGCGGACCCGGGAGTGACCACAGCGCCGACGCCCGTCAGCGCACCAGCGCCCGCTGTGCGTCGTGCAGGTTCGGCGGCCACACCGCTTCCGGTGTGCCGTACGCCTCCAGCCGCGTGTGCAGGTCGCCGGTGAAGTCCGGGACGTCGATCTGGTCGAACTCCGTCACCTCGCTGACGCCGACCGTCGCGCTGTACGGGGCCAGCCCGTCGATCCGCATCAGGCCGGCCCGCCCGTTGGTGACCCGGATGTTCCAGTGCGTGAAGCGGGCGCCGAAGAGCGGTCCCGCGCTCGCGTCGCCGCCGTGCCGGCCGTTGTTGTTCACCGTGATGTCGGTGCGGACATTGGCGAACGGCATCCCGCGGTGCGAGTCGAACGTCCCCATCTCCATCTCGCCGCGCGACCAGACGTTGTAGCTGGACAGCCCCTCGACGTTGATGCCGTGCAGCTGCGTCCCCGCGGGCGCCGGGACGGTGCGCTGAGCGATGGTGAAGTCCTCGATCAGGTTGTCGTGCGAGCCCTCACGGCAGTAGTACGGGTGGTGGGAGCCGCGGCCCTCGACCCGTGTGCGGCGCAGGGTGCAGGCGGACGCGCCGATCAGCCCGAAGCCGTTGTCGACGTGGCGGACGGTGATGTCGTCCGCCCAGCAGTCGTACGCGCACTGGAACGCGACCCCGTTGTATCCCTTGTCGAGCAGGTGCTGCGACTGCGGGGTCTCGACCGCCTCGAGGGTGAGCCCCTCGACGCCCGAACCGGTCAGCGGGGTGGCGAGCGTGGTCAGGCGCGGGTCCCACTCGGGGCGTACATCCAGCGGAAGCGGGCGCTCCAGGGTGACCTCGCGCCCGTGTACGGCGGTGATGCGGACCGGCCACTCGTAGGGAACGTACGAGGTCAGCTTGGTCTTGTCGTCCCAGTAGTACGCCTCGGGGCCGGGGCCGCCGCCCGCCATGTGCTCCAGGAGGGTGTGGTCGGCGTCGTCGGCGAGGCGGAGCAGGACGAGCCCGCCGCGCTTCAGCTGCTTCGTGGACTCGACGGTGATCGACCGGTCGCCGCGGCGAGCGGGTGCGACCGTCGTCAGTGTCTGCCACTCGTCGCGCTTGTTGCCGGTCCAGCCCTCGAAGGGCCAGGCCTTCGCCTTGATGGCGTCGGTGAGCGAGGTCCAACGGTCCTCGGGGCAGAGCCAGATGAGGCCGCCGGCCCAGGACCAGCTGGACTTGTCGCCGCCGTAGCGGCTGCCGTACACGCCGATCAGCTCGGTGAGGTTCTTGGTCGCGTACAGCTTCGTGCGTCCGCTGCCGGCACCGCGCACCACCACATTGCTGTGGCCGATCCGGATGATGTCGTCGATGCGGTACGTGCCTGCGGGGATGAGCACCGTGCCACCGCCACGCTCTCCGGCAGCGGCGATGGCACGGTTGATCGCGGGGGCGGCGTCGGCGGAGCCGTCCGGTTCGGCGCCGTAGTGCAGGACGTTGGCGACGACAGCGCGGTGCCGGGGGAGGTCGGAGCCGCCCCGGTAGCCGGCCCGGCCGATGAACGGGACCTGGGCGTGGGTGAAGGGGGTGGCGGCGAACTCGCGCCAGAGGGGGGTGACTCCGCCCGAAGCATGACCGCCCCGGGTGGCCGCCCGGGCGGTGCCCGCGACCGTCACGCCGGTCGCCGCGGCTGCGGCCACGGCCACCGCGCTGCCGAGCAGTCCACGTCTGCTGATGTGCCCCACAGAAGCCATCGAACCGACCCGCCTTTCATACATGTGAACGACGTTCATGTTTGCGTCGGCGGCGAGCATGCCACGGCGCGGCGGCGCAGCGAAAGAGTCGTGCGCCGCCGAATTGGATGGACAGAGAAGGTCAGCTGGCGGGGCGCTGGGTCAGATGCGTGAACGCGTCCAGATTCCGTGTGGACTCGCCGCGCGACACCCGCCACGCGTACTCCTTACGGATCGCGCTTGCGAAGCCCAGCTCCAGCAGTGTGTTGAAAGAGCCGTCGGCCGCTTCGAGGACGACGCCGAGCAGCCGGTCCAGCTCCTCGGGGGTGACCACGGAGAGCGGCAGCCGGCCGACGAGATAGATGTCGCCGAGCCGGTCGATCGCGTAACTCACTCCGAAGAGACGCAGGTTGCGCTCCAGTAGCCAGCGGTGGACCGCCGCGTCGTTCTCGTCCGGGTGGCGGATGACGAACGCGTTGAGGGAGAGCGAGTGCGCGCCGACGATGAGGGAGCAGGTGGTGGACAGCTTGCGGGTGCCGGGCAGCTTCACGACGTAGCTGCCGGACTCGGGGCTCTCCCACTCGAGCTCGGCGTCCTTCAACGTCGCCTCGATGACCTGCGCTGTTGCCGCTGCGGCGGATACGTCAGCCATGGGGCGAGCGTACGTCAGCGCCGGCTGCGCGCGTACGTCAGCCGGGAGGCGCGCATGGGTGCGGGCGTGGGCGCGCGTGGGTCTGCCGTGGCGCACGCCTGCCTCGACCATGGGCTCGCGCGTGCGTCAGCCGTGGTGCACGCGTACGCGACGGCGGTGCTCGTGCAGCGCGGCCGTGTAGACATCGGCGGTCGCGGACGCCGCCGTGTCCCAGCCGAAGCCCTGCGCATGCGCGGCGGCCGTCGCACCCATCCTGGCGACGAGCTCCGGCGACTCGGCGAACCGGGCCAGCTGCTGCGCGTACGCCTGCGGGTCGTGCCCGGGGATCAGGAAGCCGCTGGCCCCGTCCCGCACCGCCACCGGGAGTCCGCCGACGGCCGCCGCGACGACCGGGGTGCCGGCCGCCTGCGCCTCTATGGCGACCAGGCCGAACGATTCGCTGTACGAGGGCATGACCAGCACGGACGCCGCCCGGAACCAGTCGGCGAGCTGGTCCTGCCCGACCGGCGGGTGAAACCGTACGACATCCGTGATCCCGAGCCGCGCGGCCAGCTTCTGCAGTCCCTCCGGCTTGGCGAGCCCGCTGCCGCTGGGACCACCGACCACCGGTACGACCATCCGGGACCGCAGCGACGGATCGCGGTCCAGCAGCACGGCCACCGCACGCAGCAGCACATCGGGGGCCTTCAGCGGCTGGATACGGCCGGCGAAGAGCGGGACGAAGGCGTCTTGGGGCAGTCCGAGGCGGGCCCGGGCGGCGGCCCTGCCGTCGGCGGGGCGGAAGCGTTCCAGGTTGACCCCGGGGTGGACGACGGCGACGGCCGCCGCGTCGGCCTCGTAGAACCGGACGAGCTCGTCCGCCTCCCCCGCGGTGTTCGCGATCAGCCGGTCGGCGGCGCTGACGATCTGGGTCTCGCCGATGACCCGGGCGGCCGGCTCGGGGGTGTCGCCCTCGGCGAGCGCCGCGTTCTTCACCTTCGCCATGGTGTGCATGGCGTGCACGAGGGGGACGCCCCAGCGCTGCGCGGCGAGCCAGCCGACATGGCCGGAGAGCCAGTAGTGGGAGTGGACCAGGTCGTAGTAGCCCGGGCGCTGGCCGGCCCAGGCCTGCATCACCCCGTGGGTGAAGGCGCAGAGCTGGGCGGGCAGGTCCTCCTTGGCCAGACCTTCGTACGGCCCCGCGTCGACGTGCCGCACCAGGACGCCGGGCGCCAGCTCGACCGCCGGGGGCAGGGCGCCGGTGGTGGCCCGGGTGAAGACCTCCACCTCGATGTTGATCGCGGCGAGCCGTTTGGCCAGCTCCACGATGTAGACGTTCATGCCGCCCGCGTCGCCCGTGCCCGGCTGGTGCAGCGGGGAGGTGTGCACGGAGAGCATCGCGATGCGACGCGGTTTGCGGTGACTGCCGGGGAAGGCGCCGGGGAACCTCAGGCGTGGCGCCATGCGGTTGCTGCCGAGCCGAGAGACGTACTGGCTCACGTCGTCCGGTCCTCCTCGCTCGGGGCATGACAGTGAAAGGGCATGCGCCCCCTCGGAAGCCTGAAACAGCGGAACGCACCCTTTCATTTCCGCTTCCGTCTCCGTTTTGCCAAATCATTACGATCAGCCACGGCGCGTCACCGCGGCCCGCCCGGGCCCGCGGGATCGTTAGGCTCGCTGTCATGCGCCCCATCGGCACCGCGACCCGCGGGACCACCAACCCGAACCGGCTCCGCCGCATGGACCGCTGGATCGCCGCCACGCACGGCCCCGCCCTGCGCCGCTCCGACTCCCCTGTCGCGGTCGATCTCGGATACGGCGCCGCCCCCTGGACCGCCGTCGAGCTGCTGCAACGCCTGCGCACCGCCGAGCCGCGCACGGCGGTCGTCGGCATCGAGATCGATCCGGAGCGGGTCGCGGCCGCGAAGCCGTACGAGCGCGAGGGGCTCACCTTCGTCCACGGCGGCTTCGAGATCCCGCTGACCGGCCGCCCCACCCTCATCCGGGCGGCGAACGTGCTCCGCCAGTACGACGAGGGTGAGGTCGCCGCGGTCTGGCGGCGGCTGTGCGCCCGGCTCGCCCCCGACGGGCTTCTGGTGGAGGGCACCTGTGACGAGATCGGGCGCCGCCATGTGTGGGTGGCGCTCGGCCCGGAAGGCCCGCGCACGGTCACGTTCGCAACCCGCCTCGGCTCCCTCGACCGCCCCTCCGACCTCGCGGAACGCCTCCCCAAGGCGCTGATCCACCGCAACGTGCCGGGCGAACCGGTCCACGCGTTCCTGCGCGACTTCGACCGGGCGTGGGCCGCGGCGGCTCCGTACGCCTCACTGGGCGCGCGGCAGCGCTGGATCACCGCGGTGCGCACGCTGTCGGGGGACTGGCCGCTGACGGACGGGGTACGGAGGTGGCGGCAGGGTGAAGTCACGGTGAAGTGGGCGGCGTTGCGGCCCGAGCGGTAGCCGAACACGCGCGGACCGATGGCCCGACGGGCGTCCATGGGCGGCCCGACAGGCGCTGAACCGGCGAAGTTCGGGGCGCATCCGGGAACACGGACGCGACGCCGTTCGTCCGAGATGACGGGGAATGCCTCTGTTGCTTTTCGGTACGGCATGGCACGATCGCGACGCCGCGAAAAGTTACTGACGGTAAGTCAGGTCTGCTCGGAGGGGGAGCTTGTGAACCGACGTCACTGTGCCGCTGCCGCGATCACTCTGGTCTGCGCTCTGGCCGTACTGACCGTGCCGACACAGGCCTTCGCCACACCCGCACCGCCTTCCCCCTCCCAGTCCCCCACCGCACCGGCAGCTCCGCAGCGGAAGAGCCTCGAAGAGGTACGCAAGGAGATCGACGCCCTCTATCGCAAGGCCGGGACGGCCACCGACGCGTACAACCTCGCCGAGGAGCGGGCGAAGAAGCAGTCCGGCGAGATCGTCAAACTGGCACAGGCGATCGTCGCGGGACAGGCGAAGATCGCCGACCTCAAGAGCAGGGCGGGCGCCCAGGCCCGCGAGCAGTACCGCACCGGCGGGCTGCCGCCGGGCGCGCAGATGATGCTCAGCGACGACCCGCGGATGTTCATGGACGGCGTGAACAGGGTCTGGCAGGGCCAGCAGGCCGCCAAGGGGGTCCTCGGCGAACTGACCAGGACCCAGGAGGACTTGGAGACGTACACCAAGGACGCGAGCAGCAACTGGAAGAAGCTCGAGGCCAACCGTCTGAAGCAGGCCAAGGCCAAGAAGCGGATCAACGGGCAGATCGCAGCGGCGAAGAAGCTCGAATCGCAGCTGGAGAAGGAGGATCGGGCACGCCTCCTCAAGCTGGAGCAGGAGGCGGAGTACGAGGCGCAGACCGCCTGGCTCGGCTCCGGCGCCCTCAAGGAGATCAACCGCGAGGCGAGCGCGCACGGCAAGAAGGCGGTGGCCTTCGCGACGGCCCAGATCGGCAAGCCGTACGTCTGGGGGGCCGAGGGGCCCGGATCGTACGACTGCTCGGGCCTGACGTCCCAGGCGTGGGCGGCGGCGGGACGGCCGATCCCGCGCACCTCGCAGGAGCAGTGGCGGCAGCTGCCGCACATCGCCGTCAAGGACATGCGTCCCGGCGACCTGATCATCTACCACAGTGATGCCAGCCATGTGGGGATGTACATCGGCGACGGCGCCATCGTGCACGCACCGCGCCCGGGGCGGAACGTGACGCTCGCGGGGGCGGGCTCGATGGAGATCCTCGGGGTGGTTCGCCCGGACCGGTGACCGGTCCGGGCCGGTACGGATACGGGCGGCCCCGCGCGAGTGACCCGGACCACCCGCTCACTCCGCCGCGCCGTGAGGCACGCCACCCGCGTCCGCGCCGCAGGGGTGATGTTCGTCATGACCCTCGGACCGCCCATGGGCGCGCATTTCTCGCCGGATCCGTGACGGGACGCGGCTTATGGCTCCGCATATGCCGGAGGGCGGATGACATTCGCCATTCCGTTCGCATGTCCAGTACCGCTATGGTCCCGGTCTGGTGGGTCGTCGATCGTCGTCCCGCCGCGCCCTCGGGGGGAGGGAAGGAAACCGAACCTATGCCCGTACCCGTACCGCAGCAGCGTGTCGCTCCCACTGTGGAGGCCACCCACGTCGCCCACCTCACCCTCCTGGTGATCGAGGACGACCCGGCGGGCACCTTCACCGTCCCCGAGCTCCCTGCCGCGGCCGGCACCCGGGTCCGCGTCCGGACCGCCCGCAATCTGACCGAGGCGGGACGGCTCCTCACGGACGACGTCGACTGCATCCTGCTGGACCTGGCCCTGCCGCCCAGCAGCGAGACACGCGCCGACGAGGGGGCCGAGGGGCCCGCCGAGCTCGCCACCCTCCAGCACGTCCTGCGCATCGCACCGCGCCACGCCGTCCTCGCGCTCACCGCGGAGGACGACACCGAGCTGGCCGCCGAGGCGGTACGCGTCGGCGCCCAGGACTACCTCTTCCGTGGCGAGCTCGACGGGCGGCTGCTCACGCGCGCCATCCGCTACGCCGTCGAACGCAAACGCGCCGACGTCGCGCAGCACCAGCTCACCGAGTCGAAACTGCGCGCCCAGGAGAACGCCCGGCTGGAACGCGGTCTGCTGCCCACCCCGCTGCTGCAGGGCTCCGATCTGCGGTTCGCCGCCCGCTACCGCCCCGGGCGCAGCCGTGCGCTGCTCGGCGGGGACTTCTACGACACGGTCCGTACTCCCGACGGCACCGTCCACGCGATGATCGGTGACGTCTGCGGCCACGGCCCGGACGAGGCGGCGCTCGGCGTCGAGCTGCGCATAGCGTGGCGGGCGTTGACGCTGGCAGGACTCTGCGGCGACGAACTGCTCTCCACGCTCCAGCAGGTTCTGGAGCACGAACGGGAGAGCGAGGAGATCTTCGCGACGCTCTGCACCGTCGACATCACCCCCGACGGCCGGCGCGCCGGGCTCTGCCTGGCGGGCCACCCGGCCCCGCTGATCACTCGTCACGGACGGGCGGCGCAGCTGCTCCCGTACGAGGACGGCGGCCCGGCGCTGGGTCTGCTGCCGCACGCCCGCTGGCCGCGCCGCCAGGTCGAACTGGGCGGGTCGTGGAGCCTGATGATGTACACGGACGGGCTGATCGAGGGCCGCGTCGGGCCGACCGGAACCCAGCGGCTCGGCCAGGAAGGCATGCTCGCCATGATCAACCGCCAGCTGGCGGAGGGGCTCAGCGGCGAGGCGCTGCTGGAGGCGGCCGTCGCCGAGGTGCGCGAGCTGAACGGCGGCGAACTCACCGACGACGTCGCGGTCCTGCTGCTCGACCGCGACCGGAGCGCCGACCGGAGCCGCAATGACGATCGGGGCCGGAGCGCGCCCCTTCCGCGCCCCCGCCCCGCAACGGCGTCACCCGTGAGCGCTCAACGACCGCCGTTGTAGGGCCCGTACGGACCGTCGCTGCTGGAACCACCGCGCCGGCCGCCGCCACCGGAGACCGCCTTCAGCGCGGGCCGTACGTCGACCATGAAGACGATCGACGCGACCGCGCCCGCAAGCTGCAGGAACAGCATCGGCACGAAGAGGTTCACGGCAACGGTGATGCCGAGAATGATCAGCCAGAAGGACTTCTTCTGCTTGTCCGCGGCGCGGTACGCATCCTCGCGTGCCGTCGCGGCCAGGAACAGCGCGACCACGGCCAGGACGAGCATGATCAGGTAGAGCAGCCAGACAAGTGTGCTGAACCCCGTGAGCAACATGGTGTGCACCGCCTAATGAATGGATGAGCGCCTCGCCGCCAAGGTACCGGGACAACGAGCCGGCCACCCCGAAAGGTGCCCGGCCCGCGCCCCGGTACACATCGGCCGCGGCGCTACTTGGCGGTCGGCGGCGTGGGCTTCTTCGCCACGGGCTTGCGCGCGGGCGTCGCCGGCTTCTTGGCGGGCGTGCCGGAGGTCCGGGTCTCCGCCTTGGCAGCGCTCTTCGGCTCGCTCTTCGCGGCAGGCGCCGGCTTCGGCTTCGGCTCGGACTCCCGCCGCGGCTCGACCACGACGGCGATCTCGACAAGATCCTCGGCGGTCTCGCCACGCCACGTCTTCACGGTCTGCTCGCCGCGCTCGGCGACCTTCTCGTACGTCTCCCGGGCCCGGACCGCGTACTCCGCGGCCACACCCAGGCTCCGCAGCGCCAGGTCCTGAGCGGACTCGCCGAGCTTCTTCAGATCGGTGTCGAGCGACCCGAGCACCTCGGTGACCTTGGCCTGCACGGTGGCCTGCGCCTCCTTGGCCTGCGTGGTCACCTTCTCCTGCACGGCCCGCGGGTCGGCGTTGCGCACGGCCTCGAACCGCTCGGGCGCCTCGGCCCGCAGCTGCTCGATCAGCGCCGGGACCTTCCGCGCCTGCTCGACGGCGAGGTCGGCCGTACCGGCGGCGAAGTAGAGAGGGGTGGGGTCGGTGAGGGTCTTACGCAGGTCATCGGTGATGGCCATGACTGTGGTCCTCCCGGATCATCAGACTCAGTTTGAGGGTGGTGAAGGCTTTGAAGCTGTATCGGCATCTGTGCCGTCGGCGCTGAGGCCGGATTCGTCATCGGTTTCCCCGGAGCCGGATTCGAACCCGTTCTCCTTGCGGAAGGAGTCGTAGATCTGCAGCAGCACGTTCTTCTGCCGCTCGTTCATGGACGGATCGGCCAGGATGACCGCCCGGGTCTCCAGCTCCCCCCGCTCCCGCTCGTCCAGAATCCCGGCCCGCACATAGAGGGTCTCCGCGGAGATCCGCAGCGCCTTGGCGACCTGCTGCAGCACCTCGGCGCTCGGCTTGCGCAGCCCGCGTTCGATCTGGCTGAGATACGGATTGGACACCCCGGCAGCATCGGCGAGCTGCCGCAGCGAGAGCTGAGCAGTGCGGCGCTGCTCGCGCAGGTACTCGCCGAGATTGCCGACGTTGAGTGATGCCATGACTCGATAGTGCGCCATCACTGCTAACTATTGCAAGCACATGCTTGCAATAGTGTCCTGAGTCACGGTGCGTGACCGAACGAGTCCGAACGCGACAGGTGTCGTACCTGCGGGACGCCTGTCGTGTCCCGCCTCATCCGGCGCGCTCAGCCGACGGCAGCGCCGAACCACCTTGGCATCCGGCTGAGCAGATCCGCCTGATCTTCGCCGACCCACGCCACGTGGCCGTCCGGCCGCAGCAGCACCGCGGGCACGTCCAGTTCCTCGCTGACGTCGACCACGTGGTCGACCCGATCCGCCCAGCCCTCCACCGAGAGCCGGCCGGTCCCGTCGAGCAGCAGGCCGCGGCCGCCGTGCATCAGCTCGTAGAGGCGCCCCTGCTTCAGCTTCACGTCCCGCATCCGCCGGCCCAGCAGTTCATGGCCCTCGCCGAAGTCGTAGCGGACCCCGACCGCGGTGATCATCCCGGTCACGTACCGGTTCACCTCCTCGAAGTCCATCAGCGTCGAGAACAGCTCCCGCAGCGCGGTCGCACCCGGATCGGTCCCCAGCAGCGTGATCTGCGCGCGGGTGTTGTCCAGCACGCGGGCGCCGACCGGGTGCCGTTCGTCGTGATAGCTGTCCAGCAGCCCCTCCGGTGCCCAGCCGTTGACCTCGGCGGCCAGCTTCCAGCCGAGGTTGAACGCGTCCTGCACGCCGAGGTTGAGCCCCTGCCCGCCGGTCGGCGGGTGGATGTGCGCCGCGTCGCCGGCCAGCAGTACCCGGCCGACCCGATAGCGCTCGGCCTGCCGGGTGGCGTCGCCGAACCGGGACAGCCGGCGCGGCGAGTGCACACCGAAGTCGGTGCCCGCGACCGCCCGCAACTGCTGCTTGAACTCCTCGAGGGTCGGCGCGGTCGCACGGTCCTCGGCCACGCCGTCGGCGGGCACGATGACGCGGTGCGTCCCGTCCCCGTTGGGGATGGTGCCGAACCGCAACTGGGTCTTGCGGACCTCCGCGACGACCGCGGCCACCGTCGCCGGGTCCTCGGCCATCTCCATGTCGCCCAACAGCGTCTCGACCTTGGCGGGCTCGCCGGGGAAACCGACGCCGAGCAGCTTGCGCACCGCACTGCGGCCGCCGTCGCACCCGACGAGGTGGCGCGAGCGCAGGTACGTGCCGTCCGCCAGCTCGACGGTCACCCCGTCCTCGTCCTGGCTCAGCCCGACCACTTCGCAGCCGCGCCGGATCTCGGCCCCGAGTTCGAGGGCACGCTCGTTGAGCAGCCGCTCGGTGACCGGCTGCAGAGTGGAGAGGCCGTACGGGTGCGCCGTGTCCAACCGGTCCGGCCACGGCTTCTGGATGCCACCGAAGAAACCGCCGACCTGGAACTTCTCACTGACCGCGAGGAACCGGTCCAGCAGGCCGCGCTGGTCCATCATCTCGACGCTGCGCGTGTGCAGGCCGCGCCCGCGGGACTCCCCGGTCGGCTCGGTCAACTTCTCCAGCACGATCACGTGCACTCCGGCCAGCCGCAACTCGCCGGCCAGCATCAAGCCGGTCGGTCCGCCGCCGACCACGATCACGTCAATCATCAAAACGCCCATTCAACGAGATTGGATTTCGGCCGGCGGCTCCGCGCAGTCCGGCGGCGCACACATCCGCACCTCCGCGCCGAGTCCCGCAACCCGTACGTCGGCAAAAACAGACGCACTTCGCGGGTCCCTGATTTCCGCAGGTTCTGGCCTCGGCCGAAGATTCTGCGGCACGACCCGGGTCTTGCCGCAAGGCCCCCCGTGCGCTATATGTTGAGAGTGGCAAGGAGTGGGTTACTTCCTTGCCTTTTCTTTTTGTCGCCCGCTGTGGACGGACAACCTCCTCGCGAAGCGGCACTCGACGAAACACGTCTTCGTTGGCGGCATCCTCGGAAAGACAGTTCCGCGCGCGACGGCAGGGATCCCGTCGCGCGTCGCGAAACAGGCGGCCGAACCGATCAGGATTCGAGAAGCGCGGACCCCCGAGCCGCAGCTAGCGTGACCGCGCAGAGGTGATTCCGGTGGTTCTCCTTCTCTTGCGGGCTGGACCCGGTCAAGACGAACAGCCAACGGCGAAATCACCATCCGGGGCGATGGGCTGCCGATTTCCGGACTTCCCTTTCGCACCTGCGCCGGACAATCCGACCGGACCCACGACTTCAGGAGTGACCATGACCGACTCTGCCACCCAGGGAATCAAGACCGTGCTGCATCCCGTCTCCGACCTGGCGGCGGCCAAGAAGGTGTACGCCGCCCTGCTCGGCGTACCGCCGCAGGCCGACGAGTCCTACTACGTCGGCTTCGAGGCCGCGGGCCAGCACATCGGGCTGGTGCCGGGCGGTGGGTCGCAGGGCATGACCTCACCGGTGGCCTACTGGCACGTGCCGGACATCGAGGCGAAGCTGGCCGAGGTGACGGCCGCGGGTGCCACCGTGAAGGAACCCGCTCACGACGTCGGTGGCGGCCGCCTGGTGGCCACCTTCACCGACCCCGACGGCAACGTCCTCGGGCTGCTTCAGGACCGATGAGCGCCGGCTGAGTGCCGACCACCCGCTCCCGCACCCTGGTCCACCCGCGCGGTGTCCGTGATCGAGGGCGACGCCGAGGTCCTCGGGATCGACGCTGTGAGGCAGGAGCGGGATGGCCGGTTCACCGCGCACACCGGCCTCGACCCGCGTGCGTCGGTCCACCCTGTACCGCTCGTTCCGCATCGCCCCCGCGCGCCGCCGGCTGGTCCGACACCTCGGCGGGCGGGACGCGTCGCCCGGAACCAGAGGTTCCACGGACCGAAGCAAATGAGAGTCGGACGTACTGCTCGAATTTTGGTTGGATCGAGCCAGGCGACACCGACGGAGACCGCGAAAGCGGGCCCGCCCAACAGATGGAGACACCATGAGCCCGGCCAAGAGGAAGAACACGCAGTCGCCTGCGCTGCACGCTGCCGACAGCCACGATCTGCTCCGCGTGCACGGCGCGCGCGTGAACAATCTCAAGGACGTCAGCATCGAGATCCCCAAGCGCCGCCTGACGGTGTTCACCGGCGTCTCCGGCTCGGGCAAGAGCTCGCTGGTGTTCAGCACGATCGCCGCCGAGTCGCAGCGGATGATCAACGAGACCTACAGCGCCTTCGTGCAGGGCTTCATGCCGACGCTGGCGCGGCCGGAGGTCGACGTACTCGAAGGGCTGACGACCGCGATCATCGTCGACCAGCAGCGGATGGGGGCCGACCCCCGCTCCACCGTCGGTACCGCCACCGACGCCAACGCGATGCTGCGCATCCTCTTCAGCCGGCTCGGCAAGCCGCACATCGGCCCGCCCAGCGCGTACTCCTTCAACACCGCCTCGGTCCGGGCGAGCGGTGCGATCACCGTCGAGCGCGGCGCCAAGAAGACGGTGAAGGCGACCTTCAACCGCACCGGCGGCATGTGTACGCGCTGCGAGGGCCGCGGCTCGGTCTCCGACATCGATCTCACCCAGCTCTACGACGACTCCAAGTCGCTCGCCGAGGGTGCGTTCACCATCCCCGGCTGGAAGTCGGACAGCCAGTGGACCGTGGGGCTCTACGCCCAGTCGGGCTTCCTCGACCCGCAGAAGCCGATCCGCAGGTTCACCAAGAAGGAAATGCAGGACTTCCTCTACGGCGAGCCGACCAAGGTAAAGGTCAACGGTGTCAACCTCACCTACGAAGGGCTGATCCCCAAGATCCAGAAGTCGTTCCTGTCCAAGGACAAGGAAGCGATGCAGCCGCACATCCGTGCCTTCGTGGAGCGTGCGGTCACCTTCACGACCTGCCCCGAGTGCGACGGCACCCGGCTCAGCGAGGGGGCCCGGTCGTCGAAGATCAAGCGGATCAGCATCGCCGACGCCTGCGCGATGGAGATCCGCGACCTGGCCGAATGGGTCCGTGACCTGGACGATCCGTCGGTGGCGCCGCTGCTCACCGCGCTGCAGCACACCCTCGACTCGTTCGTGGAGATCGGTCTCGGCTACCTCGCGCTCGACCGGCCGTCGGGCACGCTGTCGGGAGGCGAGGCGCAGCGCGTGAAGATGATCCGCCACCTCGGCTCTTCGCTCACCGACGTCACCTACGTCTTCGACGAGCCCACCATCGGCCTGCACCCCCACGACATCCAGCGCATGAACGGCCTGCTGCTGCGGCTGCGGGACAAGGGCAACACGGTGCTGGTCGTGGAGCACAAGCCCGAGGCCATCGCGATCGCCGACCACGTCGTCGACCTCGGGCCCGGCGCCGGTACGGCGGGCGGCGCCGTCTGCTTCGAGGGCACCATCGAGGGGCTGCGGGCCAGCGGTACCGTCACCGGCCGCCACCTCGACGACCGGGCCGCCCTCAAGGAGACGGTGCGCAAGTCCACCGGCACGCTGGAGATCCGGGACGCCACCCGCCACAACCTGCAGGGCGTCGACGTCGACATCCCGCTCGGGGTGCTGTGCGTCGTCACCGGCGTCGCCGGCTCCGGCAAGAGCTCACTCATCCATGGTTCCGTGCCCGCCTCCGCGAGCGTGGTGTCGGTCGACCAGGCGCCCATCCGCGGCTCGCGACGGAGCAACCCGGCGACGTACACCGGACTGCTCGACCCGATCCGCAAGGCGTTCGCGAAGGCCAACGGCGTGAAGCCGGCCCTGTTCAGCGCCAACTCCGAGGGCGCCTGCCCCAACTGCAACGGCGCCGGCGTCATCTACACCGACCTGGCGATGATGGCCGGGGTGGAGACCACCTGCGAGGACTGCGAGGGGAAGCGGTTCCAGCCATCGGTCCTCGAATACACCCTCGGCGGCCGCGACATCAGCGAGGTGCTCGCGATGTCGGTGACCGAAGCCGAGGAGTTCTTCGGCGCCGGCGAGGCGCACACACCGGCCGCGCACAGAATCCTCGACCGGCTCGCCGACGTCGGGCTCGGCTACCTCAGCCTCGGCCAGCCGCTCACCACGCTGTCCGGCGGCGAACGGCAGCGGCTCAAGCTGGCCACCCACATGGCCGACAAGGGCGGCGTCTACGTCCTCGACGAGCCGACCACCGGCCTCCACCTTGCCGACGTCGAGCAGTTGCTCGGCCTGCTCGACCGGCTCGTCGACTCCGGCAAGTCGGTCATCGTCATCGAGCACCACCAGGCGGTGATGGCGCACGCCGACTGGATCATCGACCTCGGCCCCGGCGCCGGTCACGACGGCGGCAAGATCGTTTTCGAGGGCACACCGGCCGACCTCGTCGCCGACCGCTCCACCCTCACCGGTGAACACCTCGCGGACTACGTCGGCACCTGACCGAGGCCCTCGCGACATCAGGCACCTCGAGGGCGGCGAGATCGGTAGGGAGGACACCGAGGCCCGACAGACTTCGCCCGCGGCGGAGGAGTTCATGACGCTGTCGGGCGGGAAGCGGGGCGCCGCGTTCGCCGCCCCGGGCGCGGACCCGGGGGGCGTGGCGGCCACGACGGCAGCGACGAGCGGGTTCTGCACGGGGGCGCGGGCGGGGGCGCCGGGCTCAGGACGTCTGCCTGCCCGCCCGCCACTCCGGTGCAAGCACCGACCAGATCTCCTCGTCGTGCCGCTTCCCCCGGTACAGGTAGCTCGCCCGCAGCACGCCGTCCTTCGTCATCCCGAGCCGCCGGGCCACGGCGATGCTGGCCTCGTTCGTCGACGAGACCCACCACTCCACACGGTGGATGCCCCGCTCCTCGACGGCCCAATCGATGATCACACGCGCGGCCCGGGTCACCAGCCCCTTGCCCACCGCCGACGGCTCCAGCCAGCAGCCCGCCTCGGCGGTGCCCTGCTCGATGTCCATGGTGCGGAGGAGGACCGCGCCGACCAGCTTGTCGCCCGTCCAGATGCCGTGGAGCCGCCCGGCGTCGGCGGCGGTCTTCTCCGCGTACGCCTGGAGGAACGCCCGGCTCGACTCCAGGTCCGTGACGACATCGGGCAGCGCGTTGTGCTGCCCGATGAACTCCCGCCCCCGGTCGATGTGGGCCAGGAACTCCTCGGCCCGCCACGGCTCCAGCGGGCGCAGCTCGGCGCCGTCGTCACCCAGGGATATCGCGTACATCGTCACCTTCAACAGTCGGAAGCAGCGCACTGCGCAGGGATCTTCCCACGGGCCGCGTGACCGGCGACGCCTCAGTGGTCGAGGACTGTCAGGTCGAGCTGGTGCAGCCGTTCGGGGTCGGACAGTACGTCGATGGCGACGGTCCTGCCGTCCGTGACGGTGAAGGCCATGACGGACAGCGGCCTTCCATGGGCAACGACCACGACTCCGGCAGCCCCATTGATGAGCGCCGGGCGTGCGAACGGCGACAGTTGACCGAAGGTCAGCGCCTGGCCGGCCACGGTCCGTGCGCCGTGGAGCACGGCCGTGTGGCGGGCGCCCGCGACGCCGCCGTCGGACCGCAGCACGACGTCGGGATCGAGTACGGCGACGAGCGCGTCGAAGTCGCCGTCGCGAGCGGCGGCGAAGAACGCGTCGACGGCTTCGCGTTGGCGGATGAGATCGGGGTCGGGAACCGGGGCCCCTCCCTGCACCCGGCGGCGCGCGCGGCTCGCGAGCTGTCTGGTCGCGGCCGGGGTCTTCTCGACCATCGGGGCGATCTCGTCGAAGGGCACGGCAAACATGTCGTGCAGTACGAACGCGAGCCGCTCGGCCGGTGTCAGCGACTCAAGCACCACCAGCATCGCCAGCCCGACCGAGTCGGCCAGCAACGCCTCCTGCTCGGGATCGACCCCGTCCTCGTGGCTGATGACCGGGTCCGGCATACGTATCTCGAGAGGTTCTTCGCGCCGCTGCTCACGCGCGCGCAGCATGTTCAGGCAGATCCGTGCCACCACCGTGGTCAACCATCCGGCGAGGTTCTCGACGCCGCTGGTCCCGGCGCGATCGAGGCGCAGCCAGGTTTCCTGAACGGCGTCATCGGCCTCGCTGAGCGAGCCGAGCATCCGGTAGCCGACCGCCCGCAGACGAGACCGGTGTTCCTCGAAACGCTCCGTCAGCAGTGCGCTGTCGTCCACGTGTCACATTCCTTCGTCGCGGCGGGTCAATGCATTGGACCCACGGAACCTCGACTGATCCAACCGGGAGATCGGCTCCCGTACGAGCGAATTGGAGATGACCGTGACGACCTCACCCATCCTGGTCACCGGTGGCACGGGCACCCTGGGGGGCCACGTCGTACCGCTTCTGCGGCAGGCCGGCCGCGACATACGTGTCCTCAGCCGGCACAGCCGCGAGTCCGCGGGCGGCATCGAGTACGTGACCGCCGACCTGCTCGGGGGCGAGGGCATGGAGCCCGCAATGGATGGGGTCGAGACCGTGCTGCACCTTGCGGGCGGCCCCAAGGGCGATGACGAGGCGACCCGCAATCTGGTGCGGGCCGCGTCGCGGGCCGGGGTGCGGCACCTGGTGTACATCTCGGTGATCGGGGCGGACAAGGTGCCGCTGGGCTGGTTCAGGACCAAGCTCGGCGCGGAGCGCGCCGTGGCCGACTCCGGCCTGGAGTGGACGACGCTGCGTGCCGCCCAGTTCCACGACCTGGCCCTCGATGTGGTGGAGAAGATGGCGAAGCTGCCGGTGGTCCCGTGCCCGGGCGGACTCCGGTTCCAGCCGGTCGACTCGCGCGAGGTGGCGGCCCGGATCGTGGAACTGACCCTCGGCAGGCCCGCCGGCCTGGTACCCGATCTGGCGGGGCCGAAGGTGTACGGGATGGCCGATCTGGCCCGCGGATATCTGCAGGCGCGCGGCAAGCACCGGTTGATGATGCCGGTGCGTATGCCGGGAAAGGCCGGCCGCGCGTACCGGGCCGGCGAGAACCTGTCTCTTGAGGGGGCTGTGGTGGGGCAGCGGACCTGGGAGCAGTTCCTGGCGGAGCGGGTGGGTTAGTACCCCGACGAATCTCCGTCACTGCCGGTCACCGCCCACACCGGTCGGGGCCGACCCGGATGCGAACGGCCGGGTCAGTCCTGACCGGCGGGACGTCGCCGCCTCCTCCACGTCACGTGGATCCCTGGTCACACATTCCAACAGCCTTTATTTCATAGGCAGTTGGAGGTTTATCTACGCGCGGAGCCATGCCTACCGAACGATCATTCGGGCATATCCGGCGAGTTCTTGCGCGGCTATTACCGGCCGGTACCCACAGCTGCTAGAAACGTGCTCGCTCACTCAACCCCCCACTCACCCCCCACACTTCGGAGGGCTGACAGTGATGTCAGTACGGAGATTCTGGGCGTCCGCATCCACTCTGGTCCTCGCAGCCTCGGCCGCACTGGGCGTTGCCCAGCCGGCCTCGGCAACCTCCGCGGCCGCCGCCGGCGGGTACGTCGCTCTCGGCGACTCCTACTCGTCCGGCGTCGGCTCGGGAAGCTACATCTCCGACAGCGGCGACTGCCATCGGAGCACCAAGGCCTACCCCTACCTCTGGGCCACCCAGAACTCACCGTCCTCGTTCGCCTTCGTGGCCTGTTCGGGGGCCACGACGGGTTCGGTGGCGAGCAGCCAGCTGGGCGCCCTGAGTTCGTCCACCACCCTGGTCAGTGTCACGGCGGGCGGCAACGACGTCGGCTTCGCCGATGTCATGGAGGACTGCGTTCTGTACAGCGAGGCCACCTGCCTCAGCAGCGTGAACGCGGCCGTCTCGCAGATGCAGAACGCACTGCCGTCCGGCCTCGGTTCGCTCTACGGCTCCATCCGCTCACGCGCCTCGCAGGCCCATGTGGTGGTGCTGGGATACCCGCGCTTCTACCGGCTGAGCGGGGACTGCATCGCCGGTCTCTCCGAGACCGAGCGCTCCGCCATCAACAACGCGTCCGACGTACTGAACAGCGTCATCGCCCAGCAGGCAGCCAATGCCGGGTTCACATTCTCCAGCGTGGTCGACGAGTTCACGGGACACGAGTTGTGCTCCGGCAGTCCGTGGCTCAACAGCGTGACCGTCCCCGTCTACGAGTCGTACCACCCCAAGTCCGCAGGGCAGTCGGGCGGTTATCTGCCCGCCTTCCGCTCAGCCGCGTAATTCGCTCGTACCCGGCCCTGTGCGAGATGGCGGTCCACCGGCACGGCTCCGGTGGACCGCCACCTCTCTGTCCCGTTCCGTTCCGTCCGATACGTGTCAGGCGCGGCCCGCGGCGCCCGGCCGGGGCAGTGCGAGGGCGGCCGCCGCGGCCAGTACGGCGATGGCGGCCGCTGCCCACCAGCCGTGCCGGAACGCATCGAGCGCCCCGGCCGGGCCGTCCGGGGTGGCGAGCAGCGTGACCATCAGGGCCACGCCGAGGACCGAACCGGTCTGGCGGGCCATCGTGGTGACGGCCGATCCGGTCGCGAACCGGGTGGGCGGCAGGGCCGCCGCGGCCGCACCGACCAGAGTGGGCAGGGCGAAGCCGACGCCGATACCGGTGATCAGCATGCCGGGCAGGAGTCCGGCCGCGTAGTGCGGGGCCGTATCGAGCGCGACGGCCCACCAGCCGAGGCCCACGGCGAACAGCAGGCAGCCGAGCGCCGCCGTGCGGCCCGCGCCGAGGCGGCGGACCATGGGGCCCGACGTGACGGCGAGCACCGGTACGACCAGGGGCCCGGGAGCGATGGCCAGTCCGGTACGGATCGCCGAATAGCCCCATACCTGCTGGCACCAGAGCACCGAGGTCAGCAGCATCGCCGCGAACGCGACGGAGAAGAGCAGCGCAGCGAGGGTCGCCGCCGCGAAGGCCGGGGTGCGCAGCATCGGCAGTTCGACGATCGGTGCGCTGTGCCGGGCCGAGCGCAGCCAGAACGCCCCCGGCGAGGACGACCGTCGCGACGAGCGAGCCGATCACCTCCGGCGAACCCCAGCCCCACGCATCCGACTTGACCAGGCCGAGCGCGAGTGCGCCGATGGCGAGCGTGAGCAGCGCGGCACCGGCCAGGTCCGGCAGCCGTCCGTCGCGGTCCGGGCGCACATCGGGCAGCAGCCGGGCCCCGGCCACCAGGCCGACCGCACCGACCGGCACGTTGACGAGGAACACCCAGCGCCAGTCGGCCTCCACGAGCAGCCCGCCGATCACGGGACCCAGACCGGCGGCGATGCCCCCGATCGCCGCCCAGCTGCGAATGGCCTGCGGCCGGCGCTCCGGCGCGGTGTTGACCAGCAGCAGCGCCAGCGAGGTGGGCATCAGGGCGGCGGCTCCGGCCGCCTGCAGGGCACGGGCGGCGACCAGCCAGCCGACCCCGGGGGCGACGGCGCACAGCGCGGAGGCCACGGTGAAGGCCGCCAGGCCGAGGAGGAAGCCGCGCCGGTGCCCGTACCGGTCCGCGAGCCGGCCTGCGACGACGAGCAGCGCGGCGAAGACGATCGCGTACGCGTTGAGCACCCAGGACAGCGAGGCGAGCGAGCTGCCGTCGAAGGAGTCACCGAGGGCGGGGACGGCCACGTTGACGATGAACAGGTCGAGGTTCACGACGAAGACCCCGGCCGAAACGATCCAGGCCGTCGCGCGGGATCCAGTGGATGGACTCTTCGCGGACCCGTTCGCCGAGCCCTTCGCGGGCCTGGTCGCCCCGGGCGGCCCGGACTCCGCGGGCGGGGCGGACGATCCGGGGTCGGCCGCACCTGCGAGTGAGTTTGATTTTCCAACTGTCATGACGGCAAGGTAGCGCCAGTAAGTTTGAGATGGCAACCTTGTAGGGGTGAGTGCAATGAATGGTTCCGGCAGCCGTATCGACATCGGCGCACTGCCCGGCCGCCCGTGTTCCGCCGCCGCCGCGCTGCAGGTGGTGGGCGAGAAGTGGGCGCTGCTCGCGGTGCGCGAGATCTTCTTCGGCAATCACCGGTTCGAGGCGATCGCCCGGAACACCGGTGCACCCCGGGACCGGCTCGCGGCCCGGCTGCGGTCACTGGAGCACGCCGGGGTGGTCGAGCGGCGCCCGTACAGCGAACGGCCGCCACGCCACGAGTACCACCTGACCGAGGCGGGCCGGGACCTCGCTCCGGTGATCCGCGCCCTGCTGAACTGGGGTGACCGCTGGGTGCACGAGGAGCCGCCGGTCGTCATGGTCCATGAACCGGTGGCCACCACGGACGCGGAGAACCCTGGCGAGGGCGAGGACGAGGGCGCACACGGGCACGACCTGGACACCGCGTGGATCTGCCGCACCTGTGGCGAGGAGGTCGTGATGAACACCCTCACCGTCGACGTCCGCTCCCCCGGCTGGGACCGGGCCGGCCCCACACCCGCACCTGCGACACCCTGACAGCCCATCAGCCGTACGTCATACGCGCCCCCGGTCCGCGGCCGGCCAGGGAGTTGTCCACAGGCTGCGGACGATACGAGCCGAGTGTCCGGCCCCCGGCGCAGAATGGGGGGCATGACTGAGATCACTGGCTCGACGACCGATTCCGTTCCGGCGCTGACGACCGACCCCGTTCCGGAGTGGGAGCAGCGCTTCCGGGCGCCCCGGGTGTCGTTGCCCGACTGGGCGGAGGACGCGCCGGACCGTGCGCTGTTCGTCTCCAACGCGACGGGGACGTACGAGCTGTACGCGTGGGACCGGTCGACCGGGGAGCAGCGACAGGTCACCGACCGGCCGAACGGGACGACGGACGGGATACTGACGCCGGACGGCGAGACGATCTGGTGGTTCAACGACACCGACGGCGACGAGTTCGGGGTGTGGATGCGTCAGCCGTTCCACGGCGGCAATGGGAGCGGACGGGCGGCGGACGAGCCCGCGGCCCCGGGGCTCGAGCCCTCGTACCCGGCCGGGCTCGCGATCGGGCGGGACGGGACGGCGGTGGTCGGCCGGTCGACCGATGAGGACGGGACGACGATCCATGTCGTACGGCCCGGGGCTCCACCCGTCGAGATCTACCGGCACCGCGAGTCGGCGGGCGTCGGGGACCTGTCGCACGACGGGACGCTGATCGCCCTGGAGCACACCGAGCACGGCGACGCGATGCATTCGGCGCTGCGCGTGGTGCGGCAGGACGGGACAACGGTCGCCGAGCTCGACGACACCAAGGGCGGTACGCAGGAGCTGGGCCTGTCGGTGCTGGGCTTCGCGCCGGTGGCCGGGGACACCCGGCTGCTGGTCGGACATCAGCGGCGGGGCCGCTGGGAGCCGATGATCTGGGACCCGGTGGCGGGGACGGAGACGGATCTTGCGATCGATCTGCCCGGTGACGTGGGCGCCGAGTGGTATCCGGACGGCTCCGCGCTGTTGATCGTGCACGGCTTCGAGGCCCGCAGCGACCTGTGGCGGTACGAGCCGGCGACCGACAGCGCTCCGGTACGGGTGGAGACCCCTGCCGGATCGGTGTCGGGTGCCACGGCCCGGCCGGACGGCACCGTGGAGTACCTGTGGTCGTCCGCCGCCCAGCCCCCCGCCGTGCGGTCCACGACGGGTGCGGTGGTGCTCGATCCGCCGGGTGCGAAGGCTCCGGCGTCCGTGCCGGTGGAGGACGTGTGGGTGGACGGGCCCGGCGGCCGGATCCACGCGCTCGTGCAGCGGCCCGCTGCCCCGGCCGAGGGCCCGTTTCCGACCGTCTTCGAGATCCACGGCGGCCCGACCTGGCACGACAGCGACGCCTTCGCGTCCGGGCCCGCCGCCTGGGTGGACCACGGCTACGCGGTCGTCCGCGTCAACTACCGCGGCTCGACGGGGTACGGGCGGGCCTGGACGGACGCGCTCAAGCACCGGGTCGGCCTGATCGAGCTCGAGGACATCGCGGCGGTCCGGGAGTGGGCGGTGAAGTCCGGGCTGGCGGACCCCGCGAAGCTGGTCCTGGCCGGGGGCTCGTGGGGCGGCTATCTGACGCTGCTCGGCCTCGGTACGCAGCCGGAGGACTGGGCGCTGGGCCTGGCCGCGGTCCCGGTCGCGGACTACGTCACGGCGTACCACGACGAGATGGAGGCCCTGAAGGCGATGGACCGCACGCTGCTGGGCGGTACGCCGGAGGAGGTGCCGGAGCGGTTCGAGGCCTCGTCCCCGCTCACGTACGTCGACGCCGTGCGGGCGCCGGTCTACATCTCGGCGGGGGTCAACGACCCGCGCTGCCCGATCCGCCAGGTCGAGAACTATGTGGACCGGCTGAAGGCCCGGCAGGCGGTGCACGAGGTGTACCGGTACGACGCGGGGCACGGCTCGCTCGTCGTCGAGGAGCGCATCAAGCAGGTACGGCTGGAGCTGGACTTCGCCCGGCGCCACCTCGGGTAGCGGGACCCCCGGCCACCGGGGGTGGTGCCGTCGGCGGCACCCCGCTCCGGGGTTCCGGAGCGGGGACCGTACCGTGGAGGGGTGTACCGGTTCCTGCTGACCCCGCGATGGTGGGGGATCAACCTCTTCGCCGTACTGGCCATCCCGCTCTGCGTCTTCATGGGCACCTGGCAGCTCGGCCGCTTCGAGGACCGCGTGCAGTCGCACGAGCAGGCCACGAAGCAGCCGGCCCCGGGGGCGAGAGCCGCAAAGCCTCTCGATGATCTGCTGCCGGTCGACACGGTGACGTCCGGCCGCCCGGCCACCGCCACCGGCCGGTACGCCGACCAGTTCCTGGTGCCCGGCCGGGAGTTGGACGACAGGAGCGGCTTCTACGTCCTGAACATGCTGCGCACCGACGGCGGCAAGGCCCTGCCGGTGGTACGCGGCTGGCTGCCCGGCAAGCCCGGGCACACCCCGGTGCCCGCCGCGCCGACCGGCGAGGTCACCGTGACCGGCGACCTCCAGGCGTCCGAGAACACGGGCACCGACGGCGTCGACACGGCGGGAGGCCTCCCCGACGGACAGCTCGGCATTATCAGCGCCGCGTCCCTCGTCAACCTCGTGCCGTACGACGTGTACGACGCATGGGTGACGCTCCAGGACACCGAGAGCAGCGGCGGCGGCGCCGGGGGCAGCGCGCTGCGCCCCGTACCGGCCGTGGCACCGCAGGGCAGCGGTCTCGACCTGAAGGCGTTCCAGAACCTCGGCTACACCGGCGAGTGGTTCGTCTTCGCCGCCTTCGTGCTCTTCATGTGGTTCCGGCTGGTCCGCCGCGAGGCGGAGGCCGCGCGGGACGTGAAGCTGGGCCTCGTGCCCGACACGGACGCGGACGCGGACACGCACGCGGGTACGCGCACGGCCTGAGCCGTCCCGGCGTACGCACGCACGTGAGGGGGCCCGCCGGTTCGACCGGCGGGCCCCCTCACGTATGCGTCATGGTGCTAGGCCGTCGGTGCGAGCACGCCCGTCCGGTAGATCGTGCCCGCGCAGGCGTTGGGGATCTCCGTCTCCGCGACCGGCGCCCCGGGCTCCGGGGTGTGCGTCACAGCGACGCTGCCGTCGAGCGTCGTGCCGCCGTCCTCGCTGCCGAGCTGCACCTCCGTCTGCGACGTGCTGCCGTCACTGGTGCCGTCGGAGGTACCCGCCGCACCGTCGGTCGGGGTCGGGGTCGGCGACCCGCCGGAGGTCGGACAGGTGTCCTTCGGGACCCAGGCGAACTGCACCTCGTACGCCATGGCCGGCTTCAGCAGCACTGTGCCCGCCTCCTGCGACGGGTCGGGCAGTCCGGCCGCCGCGTCGCCCGCGGTGTGCTGCACGACGTCGATCTTGGCCGGGTCGGCCGCGCCCATCGCCTGGAAGCCCACGGTGCCACTGGTGGTCACCGAGCACTCCTTGCCGGAGATGTTCGAGATGCGGAAGCTGCCGTACACCGTGCCGTCGGCACCGGCCGCGCCCGTCTCGGCCGAGGCGACGCCGAGCTGGCTCGGATCGCAGACCGGCATCGAGGCCGCCGCGCTGTCGGCGGGGCCCGCACCACCGGTGGTCGCGTCGCCGGCTGCGCCCTGGCCACCGGTGCCCGAGTGGCCGCCGGCGCCGTTCGGGTGGCCGTTGCCGCCGGTGCCCTGTCCGCCGGCGGTGCCGCCACCGGCCTTCTCGCCGGCTGCCGAGCCGGTGTCGGAGCCGCTGCCGCCCTGAGCCTGCTCGCCGTGCGCGGCGATGGCCGGGCTGGCGGTGCTCGAGCCCTCGGAGTTGGCGACGTGTACGAACGCGGGGATCGCGGTGCCGATGAGCAGCGCCGCCGCCGCCATTCCGACGACGGCCTGCCGCTTCTTGGCGCGCCGCGCGGGGACGGCGCGCTTCAGATGGTCGAGGGTGCCGTCACCGGGTTCGAGGCCCTCGACAGCGCCCCGCAGCAGACGGCGCAGGGCGACCTCGTCCAGGTCCGAACCGGAGTCGTCGAAGTCGCCGGAACCACCGGAGCCGCCGGAACCACCGGAGCCGCCACCGGCACCCCGGCCCGATCCTGCACCCTGGCCCACGCCCGATACCGCGCCGAAGAGGGCCGTCAGGCCGGCGAGCCGTTCCGTTTCGGCGCGGTCGTCTCCCCCGTCCTCCGTCTCCGGCACTCCCTCGACGGACACGGCGTCCGTATCCGGGTGCCCGTCCGAGTTCACGTTCGGCGCGTTCTCCGGCCCGTGGTTCACAATTCCGTTTCCAGTCCGGTCGATCTCACGCTCGTGCGTACGTTCCTGCGCGGGGTCCTTGTGCTCGCGCCGACTCATGCCTGAGCCTCCATCACGGCGCGCAGCGCCGCGATGCCGCGGGAGCCGTACGCCTTGACCGAACCCAGTGAAATCCCCAGTGTCTCGGCCACCTGGGCCTCGGTCATGTCCGCGAAATACCGCAGCACCAGCACCTCCCGCTGGCGCCGTTGCAGCCCCCGCATCGCTTTGATCAGCGCGTCCCGCTCCAGCTGGTCGTACGCACCCTCCTCGGCGCTCGCCATGTCGGGCATCGGCTTGGAGAGCAGCTTCAGCCCGAGGATGCGGCGGCGCAGCGCGGAGCGCGACAGGTTGACGACCGTCTGGCGCAGGTACGCGAGTGTCTTCTCCGGCTCACGTACCCGGTTCCGCGCCGAGTGCACGCGGATGAACGCCTCCTGCACCACGTCCTCACACGACGCGGTGTCGTCCAGCAGCAGGGCCGCGAGGCCGAGCAGCGAACGGTAGTGGGCGCGGTAGGTCTCGGTGAGATGGTCGACCGTAGTACCGGCTGCCACTGTCTCCTCAGCACCCCCGCGCTGCGACGGCAGCTGGGCCGGGCGCGCAGCGGGCATGGGCGCAATCACCGGCATACCGCCGGGTGCGCGGGGCCGCCGGAGCGGACGCACGGTAGCGCCTCGCAACGGGCCCACCACTGTGATTTCGAGAACCTCTGCCACGCCAGTTGGACACGCGTCCCCCCGTCAGGGTTGTACGCGTGCGGCACCGCGTTTGACGCTGTGCGACATGCCCTCATACGTACCTGCTCTTCCACAAATGCCCCGTTTTCGCGCCCCACCATCCGCGAAGTGACGGCATAGACGCGCGCTGCCCGACTGCTGGTTCCAGCGGGCCGAAAGGTCATCGTCGGACACCGCAACGCCCCAGCTCAAGAGGTTCAGACCAGCAAGTTGCTCACAAGGGCTTCACAGAGAGTACAAAACAGGTTCGATCGTGAGCCGTCGGGTCGGATCAGGCCTGGGGGAACTCGGCAGCCACCGATTCGGCGATCTGAGCCACGTTCAGCGCCGCCCCCTTGCGGAGGTTGTCGCCGCATACGAACAGCTCCAGGGCGCGTGGATCGTCCAGCGCCCGCCGCACCCGCCCCACCCAGGTCGGGTCGGTGCCCACGACATCGGACGGCGTCGGGAAGTCGCCGGAGGCCGGGCTGTCGAACAGGACCACACCGGGTGCGGTCGCCAGGATCTCGTGCGCCCGGTCGACCTCGACCTCGTTCTCGAAGCGGGCGTGCACGGACATCGAGTGCGTCGCGACGACGGGGACGTACACACAGGTCGCCGCCACCGGCAGGTTCGGCAGGTCCAGGATCTTGCGGCACTCGTCGCGGATCGCCAGCTCCTCGGACGACCAGCCGTCCCCGGCCTCCGTTCCGGCCCAGGGCACGACATTGAGGGCCACCGGAGCGGCGAAGGGCGAGTCCTCGGTGTCACCGACGGCCCGGCGCACGTCTCCGGGCTTCGTGCCCAGTTCCGTACCCGCGACCATCGACAGCTGTTCGCGCAGCGCCGCGACACCCTCCCGGCCCGCTCCGCTCACCGCCTGGTACGAGGAGACGACGAGCTCCCGCAACCCGAACTCGGCGTGCAGCGCACCGACCGCGACGATCAGCGACGCCGTGGTGCAGTTGGGGCTGGCGACGATGCCCCGGGGCCTCATCCGTACGGCGTGGGGGTTGATCTCGGGCACGACCAGCGGCACATCCGCGTCCAGCCGGAACGCCGCCGAGTCGTCGACGACGACCGCACCCTTGGACGCGGCGATCGGCGCCCAACGCGCGGACACGTCGTCGGGCACCAGGAAGAGGGCGACGTCCACCCCGTCGAACGCGTCCTCGGTGAGTTCGAGGACTTCGGTCTCCTCACCGCGGACGACCAGCTTGCGGCCGGCCGAACGCGGCGAGGCGATCAGCGACACTTCGCCCCAGACGTCCGCGTGCTGCGAAAGGATCTGGAGCATGACGCCGCCGATCGCCCCGGTCGCTCCGACGACCGCGAGCGAAGGGCGGCGAGGTGTCATCGGCCGGTGCCCCCGTAGACGACGGCCTCGTCGGAGTCGCTGTCGAGGCCGAAGGCCGTGTGCACGGCACGCACGGCCTCGATGACGTCGTCGGCGCGGGTGACCACCGAGATGCGGATCTCGGACGTCGAGATCAGCTCGATGTTCACACCGGCGTCGGACAGCGCCTCGAAGAAGGACGCGGTGACCCCGGGGTTCGTCTTCATACCCGCGCCGACCAGGGAGATCTTCGCGATCTGGTCGTCGTAGCGCAGCGACTCGAAGCCGATCGTGCCGCGGTTGCGCTCCAGGGCGTCGATCGCCTTGCGGCCCTCGGCCTTCGGCAGCGTGAACGAGATGTCGGTCAGACCGGTCGACGCGGCGGAGACGTTCTGCACCACCATGTCGATGTTGACTTCCGCGTTCGCGATGGTGCGGAAGATCGCGGCGGCCTCGCCCGGCTTGTCCGGCACGCCGACAACCGTGACCTTGGCCTCGGAGACGTCATGGGCGACTCCGGAGATGATCGCGTGCTCCACCTTCTGGTCCCCTTGCGGCTCGTTGCTGACCCAGGTGCCACGCAGTCCGGAGAAGGACGAGCGGACGTGGATCGGAATGTTGTAGCGGCGTGCGTACTCCACGCACCGGTGCAGCAGCACCTTGGAGCCGGACGCGGCCAGCTCCAGCATGTCCTCGAAGGAGATCCAGTCGATCTTCCGGGCCTTCTTCACGACCCGCGGGTCGGCGGTGAAGACACCGTCCACATCGGTGTAGATCTCACAGACCTCGGCGTCCAGCGCGGCCGCCAGTGCGACGGCGGTGGTGTCGGACCCGCCGCGGCCGAGGGTGGTGATGTTCTTGCCCTCCTGGCTCACCCCCTGGAACCCGGCGACGATGGCGATGTTGCCCTCGTCGATCGAGGTCCGGATACGGCCCGGCGTGACATCGATGATGCGCGCTTTGTTGTGGACCGAGTCGGTGATGACGCCGGCCTGGCTGCCCGTGAACGACTGGGCCTCGTGGCCCAGGTTTTTGATCGCCATGGCCAGCAGGGCCATGGAGATCCGCTCTCCTGCGGTCAGCAGCATGTCGAACTCACGCCCGGCAGGCATCGGTGACACCTGCTCGGCGAGATCGATCAACTCGTCCGTCGTGTCGCCCATCGCCGACACCACGACAACCACCTGGTTGCCGTTCTTCTTGGCATCGACGACTCGCTTGGCGACGCGCTTGATGCCTTCGGCATCGGCTACGGAGGAGCCTCCGTACTTCTGCACGACAAGGCCCACGTGCGCTCCTCGCTCATTCCATTGCTTCGGTCCGCTCAGTTTAACGAGCAGTCCGGAAACGCCCCGTCGATATCACATCGTGAGATGTCCCGCTCACCACGTGATCTCGACGTGCCGCCCCGAACTGCTCGTACCGGGCTGCTGCCCGGCGCACCGGAATCCACTCCTGTATGTGCCCCACTCCACACGCCGCGCCGGCCGCTCGGTGCGGCCGAACGGCTACTTCACCGGGCGCAGGCCCAGCGGTCCCGCGATCTCCTCCGCCATGACCCGGCCCGCCTCCTCGGCCAGGTCGTCCTCGCCCGCGTCCTGGTCCGTGTCCAGCCCGTCCAGCTCCTGGAGGGGCTGGTTCAGGCGGATGTGGGCGACCAGGGACTGGATGGCGCGCAGGGTTGCGGAGGCGGTGGAGCCCCAGTTGGAGAAGTACGAGAACTGCCACCACCACAGCGCCTCGGTCGTGCGGCCCGCCTCGTAGTGGGCCAGGCCGTGGCGCAGGTCCGTGACCAGGTCGGCCAGGCCGTCGGAGATGCGGCACGGGACCGGGGCCTTGCGGGGCTCGTACGGGTCGAAGACCTCGGAGTAGACGTCGATCGGCTCGAGGAGGGTCGCGAAGCGCTCGCGCAGGCCGTCCGCGTCCGGTTCGGCGCCCAGGTCCGGCTCGTAGCGCTCGTCCGGGAGGATGTCCTCGTACGCGCCGAGCCGGCCCCCCGCCAGCAGCAGCTGGGAGACCTGGAGGAGCAGGATCGGGACGGCCTGTTCCGGCTCGTCGACCTTGGACACCTCGGTCACGGCGACGATGAACGATTTGATCTGGTCCGCGATCTGGACGGCGAAGTCGTCCGGGTCCTGCGTGACGGAGTTCAGCGTGGCGTCAGACATCGAGGGGACCTCCCGTGGGCACGGTCGCGAACGGTGAGTAGAACATAGCGTCGCTGAACATAAAACCGTCGTGAGACGTGGTGGTACGGGTGCTACACATCGAGCAGCCGCCTCCCCTCGAACGCGCGGCCCAGGGTGACCTCGTCCGCGTACTCGAGGTCGCCGCCCACCGGCAGCCCGCTGGCCAGCCGCGTCACCCGCAGGCCCATCGGCTTGATCATCCGCGCCAGGTACGTCGCGGTGGCCTCGCCCTCCAGGTTGGGGTCGGTGGCCAGGATCAGTTCCGTGATGGACCCGTCGGAGAGCCTCGCCAGCAGCTCACGGATGCGCAGATCGTCCGGACCGACGCCCTCGATCGGGCTGATCGCCCCGCCGAGGACGTGGTAACGGCCGCGGAACTCACGGGTCCGCTCGATCGCCACGACATCCTTCGGCTCCTCGACCACACAGATCACCGTCCGGTCGCGACGCGCGTCGCGGCAGATCCCGCACTGCTCCTCCTGCGCGACATTGCCGCACACCGAGCAGAACCGGACCTTGTCCTTGACCTCCAGGAGGGCATGGGCGAGACGGCGAACGTCGGTGGGCTCGGCCTGCAGGATGTGGAAGGCGATCCGCTGCGCGCTCTTGGGACCGACGCCGGGCAGCCTGCCCAGTTCGTCGATGAGGTCCTGGACCACGCCTTCGTACAACGGAACGCCTTCCTGAGCTGAGACCCGCGGCTGTTGCCGTCGTGGTACGTACGGTAGTTGGTGTGCTGACGGATCAGAAGGGCAGACCGGGCATGCCGCCCAGCCCCTGGGCCAGCGGGCCCAGCTTCTGCTGCTGAAGCTGCTGCGCGTTCTCGTTCGCTGCCTGGACGGCGGCGACGACGAGGTCGGCGAGCGTCTCGGTGTCCTCGGGGTCGACGGCCTCGGGGGCGATGACCAGGCTGCGGAGCTCGCCGGAACCGGTCACGGTCGCCTTCACCAGACCGCCGCCCGCCTGCCCCTCGACCTCGGTCCTCGACAGCTCCTCCTGGGCCTGCGCGAGGTCCTGCTGCATCTTCTGGGCCTGCTGCAGCAGCTGCTGCATATTGGGCTGACCACCACCGGGAATCACGGTCACTCCTGGCATTTCGACGACAAATGTTTCGGTATGCCGAGCCTACGTGGTCCCCGGGCACCACGCCCCACCCACTGGCGAGCAACTCTTTCGGGTGAGATCCCGTCAACGACAGGGAGACTCCTATACCTGATCACAGGCCCTGCCCACCCAGGAATACCGCGATTTCGACCCCACGCCCCACCATTCGGCGGTAGGAAGGGCATGCGTATCAGTACGCATACGTGCACCGCCCGTCACGCAGGGTTACGCAGCGGGACAGGTCGGCCACGTCGAAAGTCCGCCCGCCGTCGAGTGCACGCGTCGAAGCACGCGTTGATACGTCGATACGCAGAGTGCAGAGGAGTGCCCCGGTGAGTCAGCCGGAGATGCAGCCCGAGGGGGCGCCCCGCAACGAGCCCGGTACGCCTGGTTCGGCCGTTCCGCCGGGTTCGGGCCCGGAGGCGAGCTCGGACCCGGACCCGGGCCCGGGTTCGGGTTCGGGTTCGGGTTCCGGTGCGCGGGGCGGGGATCTGACCGGGCAGCCGTTCCCGCTCGGCGACTGGGGTGAACCCGCGGAACGCCTCGACGAGCTGTACCGCTATGTCGAGGCCGACGCGCTGCGCACCGCCGGCTGGTACCTGGCCGACCGGGTGTGGAAGCGGCGCGGCGCCAGGGCGCTGCGGATCGGCACGGCGGCCGGGGTGGTCGCAGGCGCCGCGCTGCCGCTCCTCGATCTGACGGGGGCGCTGGACGGCGCGGCCGGCTGGGGCTATCTGTTGCTGTTGCTGGGCGCCGCGTGCATGGCCTGCGATCGGTTCTTCGGCCTGACCTCCGGTTGGATAAGGAACCTCGCCACGGCCCAGGCCGTGCAGCGAAGGCTCCAGGTGCTGCAGTTCGACTGGGCGTCGGAGTGCGTACGCGAGGTCCTCGGGCCGACCGAGGGGACGGCGAGCGAGGCGGCGGAGCGGTGCCTCGGGGTGCTGCGACGGTTCTCGGAGGACATCACGGAGCTCGTGCGGTCCGAGACCGCGGACTGGATGGTCGAGTTCCGGGCCGGGCCGGCGCCGATGGGAATGCAGGCGCTGGTGTCCGGCAGCGGGGTCGGGGGGCGTACGGAGCAGTGGGTGCCGCCGGGGCGGTTCCCGCTCCAGTCGATGGCCCGGCCGAACATGCCGCGGCAGCGGCCCCCGGAGCCACCGCGCTGATCGGTGACCGGCGATCGGTGGCTCCGGGCGGGCTCGTGGCTCCGGGGCGGGGCCCGGCCGTCGCGTCAGCTGAAGATGATCATTGAGCCTTGGGCGAGGCTGCGGGTCACCGCCGCGTGCAGGCCCAGCCAGACGTGCCGTTCCCGGGCGAACGGACTCTCGTCGTACGGAATCGGGCTCGCCGGCTCCTCCAGGGAGGTCGGTGCGGCGGGCGGTGCGGGGGCGGCCGGCGGGTTCGCCGGGTCGATGCCGATGGAGGGGGCGACGAACTCCAGCTCCCGCAGCAGCCCGTGCGCCGAGCCCAGCGGGCCGCCGCCCTCCAGCAGCTCGTCGTTGGTGAGCGGGGAGGGGAAGTCCACGGGGACGTACGCCCCCGCGTGGTCGTAGTGCCAGACCAGATGGGACTGCTGCGCCGTCGCCTCGAACATCTCCAGCAGCTGCTCGTAGTCCCCGCCCAGTTCGTCGACGGGTGTCACGGCGAGGCCGCTCAGCTGGAGCAGATAGGCGCGGCGCAGGAAGTGCAGCGCGTCGTAGTCGAAGCCCGCCACGGGGGCCACGTCGCCGGTCAGGCCCGGCATGTAGGCGTAGACGGGTACGGCCGGCAGTCCGGCATCGCCCAGCGCCTTGTCGTAGATGGCTATCTCTTCGGCGAACGGATTGTCGGGGCTGTGGCACAGCACATCGACGAGGGGGACCAGCCACAGGTCACAGGCCACGAAGTCTCGCTCTCCAACGGGTTCTCGCAAGGGTGCGTGCGATGGTCGGGACAGCGTAATGCGATCGGCACGTTGCGCACAGTGGTCCCTCATGACCGGCTCGGGAACACCTCGTTGTCGGGGCCGGTCGCCCCTACGGCGCCGTCGGCTTCCCGCCGTGTCCCGGGTGCGCCGGGTCACCGGCCGCGAGCCGGTCCGCCCACATCAGCGCGTGGGCGTTGTAGTCGTCGATCGCCGCACGAACCGCGTCGTGCTCGCCCAGCGTGATGGCCGCGACCAGGCCAGGATGGCCGTTCCAGAGCCAGTCCCGTACGTCCACGTCGCTGCGCAGGTACGGGACGGCGAACACCCAGCACTGGACGCGCAGCCGGTGCAGGAAGTCGGTGATGTACGTGTTGCCGACGAGCGCGCCGAGTTCACGCCAGAAGCGCAGGTCGTAGCCGATCAGGATGTCGAGGTCGCCGCCGCGCGCCGCCCGTGCGGCCTCGTCGGCTCTGCGCCGCACCGAGACCAGTGACTCGCGGTACTTCGCCGCCTGCGCGCGCGAGGGCGGCGGTCCGGAGAAGATGTCGCGGATGACTCCGTCCATGACCAGGGTGCGGGCCTCGACCATCGCCCGGTAGTCGGCCACGGTGAACTCGTGCACCCGGAATCCGCGGTGCTGATCGGATTCGAGCAGGCCCTGCGCCGACAGGTCGAAGAGCGCCTCGCGCACGGGCGTCGCGGAGACCCCGTACTGCTCGGCGATCTGCTTGACGGTGAACTCCCGCCCCTGCTGCAGACGCCCGGCGAGCACCTCGTCACGCAGCGCGTCCGCGATCTGCTGCCGCAACGTACTGCGGGTCACAGTTCCGCTCGCGCCCATGGCGACCCTCCCTCTTCGGCTGCGGCCACCTTAAGCCAGGGCCGGTGTGCCCGGTTCCGGGCACGGGGAGGGGCGCCATGCGGGATGCGTACGGATGTGTCGGACGGATGCGTCAGACGGTGTGCTCGTCCGCGACCGACAGGGCCACGTCCAGCGCCGCCAGTCCCTCCTTGGCCTCGGCCTCCGTGACGTTGCAGGCCGGAACGGCGTGGGTGCGGTTCATGTTGATGAAGGGCCACAGGCCGTTCTTCTTGCACGCCGCGCCGAAGGCCGCCATCGGGGCGTTGGCCTCGCCCGACGCGTTGTACGGGACGAGCGGCTCGCGGGTCTCCCTGTTACGGACCAGGTCCAGCGCCCAGAACGCGCCGAGGCCGCGCACCTCGCCGACCGACGGGTGGCGCTCGGCGAGCTCGCGCAGGCCGGGGCCGAGGACCGTCTCGCCGATGTGGGCCGCGTGCTCGACGACCTTCTCGTCCTCCATCACACCGATGGTGGCGACGGCGGCGGCGCAGGCCAGCGGGTGACCGGAGTAGGTGAGTCCGCCCGGGTAGGGGCGGGTCTCGAAGGTGGCGGCGATCTCGGCGGAGACGGCGACGCCGCCCAGCGGCACATAACCCGAGTTGACGCCCTTGGCGAAGGTCATCAGGTCGGGCGTGACGTCGAAGTGCTCGGCGGCGAACCACTTGCCGGTGCGCCCGAATCCGGCCATCACCTCGTCGAGGACGAAGACGATGCCGTACCGGTCGCAGATCTCGCGGACACCCGCGAGGTAGCCGGGCGGCGGCGTCATGATCCCGGCCGTGCCGGGGATCGTCTCCAGGATGATCGCGGCGATGGTGGCGGGGCCCTCGAAGGCGAGGGTGTCCTCCAGGTGCTGGAGGGCGCGGGCGCACTCCTCGGCCTCGGTCTCGGCGTAGAACGGCGAGCGGTACAGGAACGGGGCCCAGAACCGGACGACGCCCGCCGAACCGTTGTCGGACGGCCAGCGGCGCGGGTCGCCGGTCAGGTTGATGGCCGTCGAGGTGGCGCCGTGGTACGAGCGGTAGGCGGAGAGCACCTTCGTACGGCCGGTGTGCAGCCGGGCCATCCGGACGGCGTTCTCGACGGCCTCGGCACCGCCGTTGGTGAAGAAGATCTTGTCCAGGTCGCCGGGGGTCCGCTCGGCGATGAGGCGTGCGGCCTCGGAGCGGGCCTCGATCGCGAACGCGGGGGCGAAGGTGGCGAGCTTGCCCGCCTGCTCCTGGATCGCGGCGACGACGGTGGGGTGCTGGTAGCCGATGTTGGTGAAGACGAGGCCGCTGGTGAAGTCCAGGTAGCGGTTGCCGTCGTAGTCCCAGAAGTACGCCCCCTCGGCGCCGGCGACGGCGAGCGGGTCGATCAGGCCCTGGGCGGACCAGGAGTGGAACACGTGCGCACGATCGGCGGCCTTCACGGCCGCACCGGCCGCGGAGTCGACCTGCGGAGCGTGGGATCCATGGGAGGCATGAGGGGTCATGCGGCGAGCGTAGGTCGTGCGGTGAGCGGCTCGACATGGCCATCTTGTATGGCGTGGGGCGGTTTGGTGGGCAGGGTGTCGGGTCGGCGGGCAGCGGTGTCCCGGTCAGGGCTTCCGCCGGACGCTATTCTCAGGCCGCATCGGCGGCGTGTCGCCGGAGGGGGAAGGACTGCACACCATGGACAAGCTCGGCTCCGGGGATCCGCAACGCATCGGCGCATACCGCCTGCTGGGGCGGCTGGGCGCGGGCGGCATGGGGCAGGTCTATCTGGCCCGCTCCGACCGGGGCCGTACAGTCGCGATCAAGCTGGTACGCCGGGAGCTCGCCGAACAACAGGAGTTCCGTGACCGCTTCCGTCAGGAGGTGCGGGCCGCCCGCCGGGTCGGGTCGGCCTGGACGGCCCCCGTACTCGACGCCGACACCGAGGCCGCGGTGCCGTGGGTCGCGACCGGGTACGTCGCCGGGCCGTCCCTCCAGGCCACCGTCTCCGGTCGCGCGGGCGCCCCGGCGGGTCCGGGCCCGGGGGCGTACGGTCCGCTGCCCGAGCGTTCCGTCCGCAGTCTGGGGGCCGGGCTGGCCCGCGCGCTCCGGTCCATCCACTCCGCCGACCTCATCCACCGGGACCTGAAGCCGTCCAACATCCTGCTGACGATCGACGGTCCGCGGGTCATCGACTTCGGTATAGCCCGGGCACTCGACACCGTCACCGACGGGGGTCTCACCCGCACCGGCTCATTGGTCGGATCCCCCGGCTTCATGGCGCCGGAGCAGGTGCGGGGCGAGCGGGTGACCGCGGCGTGCGATGTGTTCTGCCTCGGCTCGGTGCTGGCGTACGCGTCGACGGGCCGGCTTCCTTTCAGTGGGGCGGACAACGAGGTCCATGCCCTGCTGTTCCGGATCGCCCAGGAGGAACCGGACCTGACCGGTGTCCCGGTGGACCTGGCCGACCTGGTCCGGGACTGCCTCCTCAAGGACCCGGCCGCCCGGCCGACCACGGACGCGATCCTGGAGCGGCTGGTGGAGGGCGAGGCGGCCGAACCGTGGCTGCCGGGCGCACTGATCGCCCAACTGGGCCGCCACGCGGTGGAGTTGCTGGACTCGGAAGACCCTGAGGAGTCGGCGGGGGCCGCGGGGCCGCAGGACGCGGTGCCACCCGTGGGCAATCCGCTACCTCCGCCGGCCCAGACGCCCGGCGCAGTTCACGCGCTCCCCACGGTGATCGGCACCCAGCCTCCCGCGCCGGCCCCGGCCCCGGTGCCCGGGTTCGGACCGCCGCTGCCAGGACCTCCGCCGCCAGGACAGCCCGCCCCCGGGTACGGCTATCCGCAGCTGCCCGCCCAACCGCATCCCGGTCAGGGGTACGGCTACCCGCAGCAGCACCCCGGCTTCGGCCCCACACCCCCGTACGGCCCGCTCCACCCCACCGTCGCGCCGGGCGCGCAGCCCGCGCCGACGCGACGCAGCACGGGGTCGACCATCGCGCTCGTCGCGGTCGCGGTGCTCGTCGCGATCGGTGCGGGCGGCTCGGTGTACGCGCTCATGAGCGACGACGGCAAGAAGCCCGCCGCGCCGCCCACCGCGTCCCCCTCCGCTTCGTCGGACTCCCCCGCCCCGGACGACTCCCCGTCCTCCACCGGCCCGTCCCCCGGCGACGAGTCGAAGAACGGCGACGGCCCCATCCCCGAGGCCTACCTCGGCACCTGGTCCGGCAACATCGACAACGCCGCGGGCCACTCCACCCGCGAACTCGTCATCCAGCAGGGCAAGGTGGGCCAGGCCGTCCTCACCCTCACCGCTCAGGGCCCCATCGACAGCGGTGGCACCTACCGCTGCGTCTTCCAGGCGGACCTGGCCTCCGAGCCCTCCCCCGACGAACCGGTCCACATCGGCCCCTCCACGGTGACGCTCGGCGAGCCCATGTCGTCCTGCACCCCGGGCAAGGCCACCACACTCACCCTGCTTTCCGACGGCACCCTGCGCCGCGAGAACACGGAGACCGGCGAGCAGCTCACGTACACGAAGAGCGACTGACCCGCCGCCGCACCGGCCAGGCGCCGGACCTCACGCCGTGCCGGTGCCGCCTGCGACGTCCAGCGCGTGGAACGCCAGCCACAAGTCGTACCGTGCGCTGGGGGTTTGGAGCAGCGAGCGTTGAAGTACGGCTTCGAGCCGGGTGAGGCGTTTGCGTACGCCCGGTACGGAGATGCCCAACGCGGCGGCGGTCGGACCGAGTTGAGCCTCGCACTTCAGCCAGGTACGCAGGGTGGTCTCGGCCGCCGTACCGGTCTCGGCGAGCGGGCGCAGCTGCTCGGCCGCCCACTGCCCGACGGCGGGATGCCGCAGGATCTCGTCCAGCGCGCCGGCCGGTAGGGATTCCGTGGGCCGGACGGCCCGCTGGGGTACGGCCCGGATGCGCAGGGCCAGGTCGAGCGCGGCCTGATCGGCGACCCGGTTGAGGTCCAGGCCGAGCAGCTCGCCGATCAACCGCAGCCGTGCGGCGAGGGTGTTGCGGTGGATTTTCAGGTGCTGCGTCGCATGCGACGAGAACGCCAGCCAGGAGGACAGGGTTGCCGCCAGCTCCTGGCTGCCGGGGTCCTGGCTGCGTCGTGGCAGGTGGGTGAGCAGCGGCGCCAGCAGGGTGTCGGCCCACTGCGCGCCCGCCGCGCCGACGACCAGGGCCGGTTCCGGTGCCGAGCCGAACCGGGCGTGGCGCGCGGGCAGTCCGCGGGCCACGGCCAGGGCGTGGAACGCCTGCCGGTATCCGGTCGCCGTGTCGCTCAGCGGCACGTCCTCGCTCACGCCCACGACACAGTCGTCCACCACGGCGGCGACGTCGAGGCCGAGTCGCGGATCGGCGCCGTCCGGCCCGGCAGGCACGATGAGGATCAGATGGCGTGCGTACACCGGACACCGCACGATCCAGGACCGGCCGCCGCAGATGTCCGTGCACACCCGCGCCACCTCGTCCCGCCGGCCGCCCGAGCACTGGACCACGCAGACCTGGACGGGGTCCGGCAGCGTGGGTTTCAGCGCGCCCGCCACCTGATGGGCGATGGAGAGCTGGCCGGTCATCAGCAGATGCAGCACCGCCTCCCGGCCGCGGGACTCGGCGAGGTCGACGCGGCGGCGCTTGCGTTCGACCGTCTCGGCCGCCCAGCACATGGTCAGGGGCATCGCCACATCGGCGAGAAGCGTGGCCAGTCCGTCCGGCAGCGGCCGGCGGGCGACGACGGCGAGGACCGGTGCGGGTGCGTCGGGAGTGCCGTCGAGGGGGAACAGCAGGGCGGTGTCCGGGCCCTTGTCGAGAGCGAAGGAGCGGCCACGGAGAGCTGTCAGCTCCTTCACGCCCTCGGTGGCCAGCGAGAGGGCCGAGGCGCTCGTGAGGTCCGGGGTGCGGGCCACGCCGCGCAGGACGGTGCCGTCGCTTCCGAGCAGACCGGCCCAGCCGCCGGCCCGCCCCGACACCCAGCGCAGCAGCTCCTGTGAGCCGCCGGCGCGGGCCAGGCGGTGCATCCGCAGCACGTCGTCGGCACGTTCTCCTGCTCGCACCGGTCCCTCGCTCCCTACCCGTCCTGCATTCCGCAGAAAAACGGAGTGCAGCGTACCGGTTTGACTGTGCGAACTGATACCCCTGTAACGCCCACACAGTGCGAATTGAATCTCCCTGCCGTCTACCCGCAGCCCTAGAGTCCGAACGTGTTCCGGGGCGTCGGGGGAACACGCGGCCACCTCGGACTCGGGGGACGACGGGGAGTCACGACGGCAGCGACCCACGGGGGTGGTCGCTGTCGTCGGCCGCACCGGCCCCGGGCCGATTGTCAGTGGCACCGCCTAACGTCGGGTCCTCACCTGGACCGACGGAGAAGGGCCCCGCCATGGAGTTCCGTATCGACCGCAGTGCACTGACCGATGCCGTGGCCTGGGCGGCCCGCGTGCTGCCCACACGCTCTCCGGTGCCCGTGCTCGGCGGGCTGCTGCTGGAGGCGGACAGCGGGTGGCTGCGGATCTCCGGCCTCGATTACGAGGCGTCCGCCTGCATCGAGGTCGAGGCGGAGACCGTACGGGCCGGGCGGGTGCTGGTCATGGGGAGACGGCTGCTCGATGTGTGCCGGGTGCTGCCCGAAAGTCCGGTGGTGTGCGCGGTGGAGGGTTCACGGTTCTCGGTGACCGGCGGCGGCGCCCGGTTCGGGCTGTCGGTACTGCCGTTGGACGACTATCCGGCGCTGCCGCCGCTGCCCGGGGTGCTGGGGGCGGTGGACTCGGAGGAGTTCGCCGCGGCCGTCGCCCATGTGGCGGTGGCCGCGGGCCGGGACGACACGCTGCCGACCCTCACCGGGATCCGGGTCGGGCTCGACGGCGACACGATGACGCTGGCCGCCACCGACCGGTACCGCTTCGCGGTGCGCACGCTCGCCTGGAAGCCGGCGACGGCGGATGCCTCGGCCGATGTGGTGGTGTCGGCCCGGCGCCTGACGGAGATCGCCCGCTCCTTCGGCCGCTCCGGCATGGTCAGCGTCGCCCTGGATGCCGGGTCGGCCGGCTTCGAACTCGCCGGAATGCGCACCACGGTCCGGCTCCTGGACGGCCGGCTCCCCCGGCACGACAAGCTGTTCGCGATGACCGACCCGACGACCGCGATGACGGACCGGGCGCCCCTGGTCGAGGCCGTCAAGCGCGTCGCGGTGGTCGCGGACGGCGACAGCCCCCTCCAACTGACCTTCTCCGGCGAGTCGGTGCTGCTTCAGGCGGGGTACGAGGACGATGTCGCGTCCCAGCGGCTGCCCGCCGTCCTGGAGGGCGCCGATGAGTTGACGGTCGCGTTCAAACCCTCGTACCTGATGGACGCCCTGGCCTCGTTCGACGCACCGGTCGTCCAGTTCAGCCTGATGGGTCCTGGCCAACGCGCCATGATCACCGGCCGGGCGGCCGAGGGCGGCACCGCGGAGTCGGATCAGGGCCCCGCACCCCGTCCGACGCACCGGCACCTGTTGATGTCGGTGAAACCACTGGTCTGAGGACGGCGAGGCGGTGACCGGCCTCATGCGAGCCGATCCTTCCGGCGAACACCGCCCGGAAGAACGAAGCGGGGGTGTGCCCTGGCCGTGGCCGGGCACACCCCCGTCGGGCGGAGGGATCCACAGGCTGTGGATCGGAGGGTCGGTTCAGCGGCGGATCAGCAGCTCAGGTTCGAGCCGGGGGTGGTGCCCAGGATCTGCACGAAGGCCCGGTACCGGTCGATGCGGCTCTGGACCTGGGCGGGGTTGCCGCCGTTGCACTCCAGCGAGCCGTTGATGGAGCGGATCGTCTCGCCGAAGCCGGCGCCGTTGACCATCGCGTTGTGGGCGGTCATGGTGCCCGGACCGTTCTGGGTGTTCCAGTACCAGAGACCCGTCTTCCAGGCCACGGACGCGTTCTGCTCGACCAGGTACGGGTTGCCGAGCAGGTCGATGCCGAGTGCGTCGCCCGCTGCCTTGTAGTTGAAGTTCCAGCTGAGCTGGATCGGGCCGCGGCCGTAGTACGCGGACTGCCCGGCCGGGCAGCCGTAGGGCCGGCCGGTGTCGCAGTAGTGCGGGTAGTTGGCCGTGTTCTGCTCGACCACGTACACCAGTCCGCCCGTCTCATGGCTGACGTTGGCGAGGAATGCCGCCGCCTCCTGACGCTTGACCGTGTCGCTTCCGGTGTTGGCGAAGCCCGGGTAGGCGCTCAGGGCCGCGGTCAGTCCGCTGTACGTGTAGAAGGGGTTCCGGCTCGGGAACATCTGGTTGAACTGCGCCTCGCTGACGACGAATCCCGACGGGGTGCCCGGATCCGTTCCGCCACCGCAGCTGCCCTGGTCCGCCCAGACGTCGGAACTGCCCGGCCGCTCGTTCTGGGTCCACCACTTCGCGGTCCAGTTGTGCCCGTTGTACGAGGCCGCTCCGCCGCCCGTGTAGACGGACGAGGCGTTCCAGGGTGCCGCGCACTCGGCCGCCGAAGCGGTGGAGGCGGGGAGGACGACGAGCATCGCGACGACCGCGCCCAGCGCGGCCAGCATGCCCATGACGCGTCTCATCATGTGATCACTCCTTCGGTGCGGTGCACCGAGCGCGTCGGTGCACCGCCATGGGGGGTGACCGTCACTCAAGCGCCGCTGGTCTGTACCTGTCAAGGTCTAGACCAACGCAAGGAGTCTTTCCGAAGAGGCGCCGTGGAGTGCGTCCACAGCACATACGCAACGCCGGAGCGGGCCTCAACAGGAGTAATTCCGGAAGAAGTTCATCCGGATCACCGGGCGGGCAGCCGGCCGGACCCGGACGAAAACCTTTGCGCCCGTCCAGCATGCGGAACGACGAACCGGCCCGCCCGCCGGACCCCGCCGCTGCGCGAACGGCAGGCGAACGTCAGCCGAAAGGATCCGGCCGCCCGCCCCGACTCCCCCATCGCGCACATACGGTGGCCCGAACCGGGGGCCGGTACCGCACCGGTACGCGTACGCGCGTGCACGCGTTCGACGAGGGGAGCGCGAGGAAGCCGTGGAGTGGTTCAGCGCCGAGAACATCGTGGCCGTGTGCACCGCCGTGCTCGGCGTCCTGGCCTCCGTCGGAGTGCTCTGGTACGAGCGCCGGGTACCCCGCCGCAAGCGCATCGGCTACCGGGTCCAGATGGACACCCCGATCGGCAGCGACGTCAGCGAGGGCCGGGCCAATGTCCGGCTCGGGCTCTTCAGCGAGACGCCCGACATGGCCGATGCCACGCTCGTCCTGCTGCGCGTAGAGAACGACGGCTCGCAGTCCATCGCCGACAACGACTACACGGGCCGTGAACTGCACGGACTGACCGTGGAGTTCACCGGCCGCACCGTACGCGGCATCGCGGTCACCCAGGCACCCGGCGCCGACCATCTGATGGAGCACTTCACCCCGGCGGGCGGAATGCGCCACAGCGGCCGGCTCATCCGGCTGCCGCGCGTCCCCCTCAACCGGGGAGAGCACTTCAAGCTGCTGGTGCTGCTCACCGGATCGCACGTGGGCAGCCCCATCAGGATCACCGGCGGCATCCGGGACGGCGAGGTGACCCCCAACAGCGCCGCCCGCCCCGACGAGAAGCCCCCGATGTTCGGCCGGGCCGCCCGGCTCATCACCGTGGCACTGACCGTCTGCGTCATCACCCTGGCCTCGATCATCCTGGTCCGCGACGACACCCCGCCCCCGATGGGCTGCGCCCGGGGCACCCTGACAGTGACCGGCTCCACCGCCTTCGAACCGGTCGTGCGGGAACTGGCGCAGAAGTACGAGAAGGAGTGCGAGGGTTCCACCGTCACCGTCGACGCACACGGCAGCAACGCGGGGATACGGGAGCTCGCCGACCGGGGCGCGACAGCCGGTACGTCCGGCTCCCCCGCACTGATCGCCCTCTCCGACGGCCCCAAACCGGACGGCTACCCGCAGCTGCGCGAGAACCGGGTCGCGGTCTCGCTCTTCCGCCTGGTCGTCAACGACCGGGTTCCCGTCAAGAACCTCTCCCTGGCCACCGTCCGGAAGATCTACCGGGGCGACATCCGCAACTGGAAGGCGCTCGGCGGACCCGACCTGCCCGTACTCCTGGTCAGCAGGGATGCCAACTCCGGCACCCGCGAGGTCTTCCAGCGCCGCGTCCTCGGCCACAACGAACCCGCCCAGTCGTCCCGCGACTGTGCCACCAAGGACGACGCCGCGGCCCGGGTCATCCGCTGCGAACTCGACTCCACCGACCAGGTCCTGGCCACCGTCGGCCGGCTCGACGGCGCGATCGGCTACAGCGAGCTGCGTTCCGGAACCGCGCTGAAGGGGGCGCACCAGCTCGCCATCGACTCCACCGTCCCGTCCGTCGACACGATCGGCTCCAGCACCTACCCGTACCGGGAGATCGAGTACGCCTACACGTACGGCCAGCCGCCCGCCGACTCGCTGGCCTCCAGCTTCCTGGGCTATCTGAGCCGCGGCAACGGCCAGGACGTCATCCGAACGCACGGACATCTGCCGTGCGCGACGCCGAAGGGGCTGCGGATCTGCGGGGAGGAGTGAGAGCGCGGAGAGGGCCGGGGCAGCAGCCGCCCCGGCCCCCTCGCGTTGTCCCGTCCTACAGGAACGAGTTGATCTCGATGGTCTCGGTACGGCCGGGGCCGACACCGATCGCGGAGATCGGGGCGCCGGACATGTCCTCCAGCGCCTTCACGTACGCCTGCGCGTTCTTCGGCAGATCGCTGAAGGTCTTGGCCTTCGTGATGTCCTCGGACCAGCCCGGCAGCATCTCGTAGACCGGCTTCGCGTGGTGGAAGTCGCTCTGGCTGTACGGGAGTTCCTCGACCCGCTTGCCGTCGATCTCGTACGCGACGCACACCGGGATCTGCTCCCAGCCGGTCAGCACGTCCAGCTTGGTGAGGAAGAAGTCGGTGAGACCGTTGACCCGGGTCGCGTACCGCGCGATCACCGCGTCGAACCAGCCGCAGCGGCGGTCACGGCCGGTGGTGACACCGCGCTCGCCACCGATCCGGCGCAGCGCCTCGCCGTCCTCGTCGAGCAGCTCCGTCGGGAACGGGCCGGCGCCGACGCGCGTGGTGTACGCCTTGAGGATGCCGATGACCCTGCTGATCTTCGTCGGGCCCACGCCGGAACCGGTGCAGGCGCCGCCCGCGGTCGGGTTCGAAGAGGTGACGAAGGGGTACGTGCCGTGGTCGACGTCGAGCAGCGTGCCCTGACCGCCCTCGAAGAGGACGACCTTGCCCGCGTCGATGGCGTCGTTCAGGATCAGCGTGGTGTCGGCGACGTACGGCTTGATCTGATCCGCGTACTGGAGCATCTCCTCGACGATCTTCCCGGCCTCGATGGCGCGCCGGTTGAAGACCTTGGCGAGGAGCTGGTTCTTCTGCTCCAGCGCAGCTTCGACCTTCTGCTCCAGGATCGACTCGTCGTAGAGGTCCTGGACGCGGATGCCGACCCGGTTGATCTTGTCGGCGTACGTCGGGCCGATGCCGCGGCCGGTCGTGCCGATCTTGCGCTTCCCGAGGAACCGTTCCGTCACCTTGTCGATCGTGACGTTGTACGGGGTGATCAAATGAGCGTTACCGCTGATCAGCAGCTTGGACGTGTCCACGCCGCGGTCGTTCAGCCCACTCAGCTCGGAGAGCAGGACGGCCGGGTCGACGACGACACCGTTACCGATGACCGGGGTACACCCCGGTGAAAGGATTCCGGAGGGGAGGAGATGAAGTGCGTACTTCTGGTCACCGACGACCACCGTGTGGCCGGCATTGTTGCCGCCCTGGTAACGCACCACATAGTCCACGGATCCACCGAGGAGGTCGGTGGCCTTTCCCTTGCCCTCGTCACCCCACTGAGCACCGAGCAGCACAAGTGCGGGCACAGGCGTACACCCCTTCCGGGCGGGGCATGTCCAAGGTCAGGGGGCGTACGTAAACGTCGTACATGCCGTACGACGATGTACGACGAAGCCTGAACCGTCGAACCGGGTGCCCCGGAATAGACGAAGCCCCTGGCGCAATAGCGCAAGGGGCTCTTGCACCAAGATGCTACCCGAGGAAGGACCGAGGTGTCGGCTGCCCAGCCCCCCGGCAACGGTGCGCACCAACTGCTGGTGGTGATCGACCCGGTCGCCCGCCGGACGGACGGCGAGTCCGTCCGTATCGCGAAGGACGTGCTGAGCGCAGGTTCGCACGCAAAAATCTGCCTCCCGGACGGGCCGGAGGAATTCGCGCGGGCCTTGTCCCGCCGGGGCAGTCGGCGTCCGGTGGTCGTCGGCGACGACCGGACACTGCTGCGCGCCGTGACGCTGCTGCACCGGGACAGGGAGCTGACCGGTGAGGCGCTCGCACTGGTTCCGGTGGGCCCGGCGGCAATGCTGGAACTCGCGCATTCGCTCGGCGTGCCCATGGGCACGGTGGCCGCGGCGCGGGCGGCGCTGGACGGTGCCGTACGCCGGCTCGACCTGCTGGTCGACGACAGCGACGGCGTCGTCCTGGGCGCCCTGCACATCCCCGCCCTGCCCACGGCGCCGGGCTCGGCGGCCGCGCACACGGGCGTCACGGCGGTCTGGGACACCTGTCGCTCCCTGGTGCGCACACTGGTCCGCCCCGCCCCGCCCACCTCACCCGCCACACCACGCACCCATCGGCTGCGGGTCGAGACGGACGGGGTGGTGCTGAACGATCTGGACAGCCCGGTCGAATCGGTGACGGTGACCTCGCAGGGCGGCGGCGGAGGCCTCGCGGACGTGGTCGTCCACACCGCGAAGGGCGAAACTCTGACGGCGGAGGCCAAGGCGGTCACGGTCTCCGGCGCGGACTTCCGCTACCGGGCGGACACCCGGATCGCCGGCCCGGTCCGGACGCGGACCTGGACGGTGCGGGCGGGCGCGTGGGGACTGATGCTCCCGGTGGCCGAGGGATAGCTCCACGCGTCGCGGGGCCGGCCGTGCGCGGGCGCGGGAACGGGCGCACTCTGGTAACAGGTCCCGGAGGTGATGGTCATGATGAAGACCGCTGTCGGATGGCACATCGAGCTGGAATTCGAGGAGGACAACCGCCGCACCCGCGCCGCCGCCCTCGTACGACTCCCTGATGGCAACGAGGTACGTGCGCACGGGTACGCCAGCCGCCACCCTTCCGACTCCCAGCAGCCGAGGGTCGGCGAGGAGATCGCAGGAGCCAGAGCGATGAACGAACTCGCGATGAACCTGCTGACCAAGGCGCACGACGAGATCGACGAGGCGTCCGGCCGGACGTCGCACCCGCTGGCCTGAGCCGCCCCGGGGCTCAGGGGCCGGCGCCCGTCCCCAGCCGTTCCGTTACGAGAGGTCCAATTTCTTGCGGTAGTCGCGCCAGCGGTCCATCAGGCCGATCAGCTCCGTCTGCAGGAACTCGAAGAACTCCGCCGTCTCCGTGAGCCGCGCACCGGCAGGCGTGTCCTGGCCCAGGGTGCGTGCGCCTTCTCTGAGGGTGTGCTCCCAGCGGGTCAGGACCCGGTCGCGGCTGGCGAAGGTGGCGTACCAGATCTCGTTGTGCAGGCGGTAGCGGTCCCGGCGCGAGCCGGGGTCGCGCTCGCGGCCGACCATGCTGACCTGGGTGAGGTAGTTGATCGCCCCGGACACCGCCGCCGGGCTGATCTGCAGCTGTTCGCTGAGCTCCGCCGAGGTCATGGAGCCGTCGTCGTCCGCCAGCAGCGCGGCGAAGACGCGGGACGCCATCCGCTGCATGCCCGCCTCGGTCATATCGGCCGCGAAACGCTCCACGAACCGCGACACGGCCTCCTCGTCGCGGCCCTGCTCGGGTTCGCTCCCGGGTTCGTGCGCACGTCCGTCTGCGCCGGTTTCGCTGCTCATCGCCCCATCGTCTCCCCTGGAATTCCGGCGGGTCCCCCGGCCCCGGACCACACCTTGACTTTATATGCTTCCTTAACTTCACAACTTTGTGAAAGTAGCGTACGTTCAGAAACATGACGAAGGCAATCACCGTGGCCGGACTGCACAAGTCGTTCGGGCGGACGCACGCACTGGACGGCCTCGACCTCGCGGTCGAGACCGGTGAGGTCCATGGCTTCCTCGGGCCCAACGGTTCCGGGAAGTCCACCACCATCCGGGTTCTGCTGGGCCTGCTGCGGGCAGACTCCGGCGCCGCCCAGCTGCTCGGCCGGGACCCGTGGAAGGACGCGGTCGAGCTGCACCGCCGGGTGGCGTACGTCCCCGGTGACGTCACCCTGTGGCGCAACCTCTCCGGCGGCGAGGTGATCGACCTGTACGGGCGGCTGCGCGGCGGCGGCCTCGACAAGCAGCGGCGCGCCGACCTCATCGAACGGTTCGAGCTGGACCCCACCAAGAAGGGGCGGACGTACTCCAAGGGCAACCGCCAGAAGGTCGCCCTGGTCGCCGCACTCGCATCCGACGTCGACCTGCTGATCCTGGACGAGCCGACCTCCGGGCTCGACCCGCTGATGGAGGAGGTCTTCACGGACTGCGTGCGGGAGGCCGCCCGCGAACGCGGCCAGACCGTACTGCTCTCCTCGCACATCCTGAGCGAGATCGAGACACTCTGCGATCGCGTCAGCATCATCCGCAAGGGCGTCACGGTCGAGACCGGGTCCCTCGCGGACCTGCGCCACCTGACCCGTACCAGCGTCACCGCCGAACTGGCCGCCGCACCGAACGGGCTCGCCCAGTTGCCCGGCGTCCATGACCTCGACGTCCAGGGCAGGCGGGTACGGCTGCAGGTGGACACCGACAAGCTCGACGCCGTGCTGCGTTCGCTCACCACCTCGGGCGTACGGTCGCTGACCAGCACCCCGCCCACCCTGGAGGAGCTGTTCCTCCGGCACTACCAGGACGATGCGGCCACGGTCCCGGAAGAGGCGATGTCGCGATGACCGCGGAACTCGCGGTACGCCGCGGCGGTGCCGGGCAACTCACGGGAATCACCCCGCTGTTCAGGCTCGCTCTGCGCCGGGACCGCATCATGCTTCCGGTGTGGGTCCTCGTGCTCACCCTGATGGTCGTCAGCGGCGGCTCGTCGATCGAGCAGCTCTACGACACTCCGGCCGCCCGCGCCGAGGTCGCCGCGTCCATGAGCGCGAACAGCTCCTTGCGCTCCATGTACGGACCGGTCTTCGGCGACTCGATCGGAGGTCTGGTGGCCTGGCGGTTCGGCGTCCTCGCCGCCACACTGGCCGCCGTGATGAGCCTGATCATCGTCATCCGGCACACCCGCGAGGAGGAGGAGACGGGCCGTCAGGAACTGCTCTCCTCAGCAATGGTGGGGCGGCGCGCCCCCCTGACATCGGCGTTGCTCACCGCCCTGGCCGCCAACGCGCTGGTCACGCTGTTCATCACGGGCGGCCTCGCCGGACAGGGCGGAACAGGAGCGCTGGCACTCGGGCTCGCCGTCGGCGCTACCGGAATGCTCTTCGCGACGATGGCGGCGATCGTCGCGCAGCTCACCGAGAGCGCGCGGCTCGCCAAGGGGATGACGGGCGGCGTGCTCGGCCTCGCCTTCCTGCTGCGGGCGGCCGGAGACTCCGGCGCGAACGACGGGTCGTCCGTACTGACCTGGCTGTCGCCGATCGGCTGGGCCGAGAACATGCGACCGTACGCCGGCGAGCGCTGGTGGGTGCTGCTGCTTTTCGTGGCGGCAGTCGCGGCTCAGGCCGCGGCCGCGTACACACTGGCCGGGCGGCGCGACATCGGCATGGGCTTCCTCCCGGCCCGTCCGGGCCCGGCCGAGGGCCGACTCGCCACCGCGGGTGGCCTGGCCCGGCGGCTGCAGCGCGGCACGCTGCTCGGCTGGACCGCGGGCTTCGCCGTCGCGGGCGTCGTCTTCGGTGGCATGGCCGAGGGTGCGGCCGACCTGGTGGGTGACAACGAGCAGGCCAAGGAGATCTTCGCGCGGATGGGCGGACAGGAGGGCATGACCCAGGCCTTCCTGGCCACGATGGTCGGGATGCTGGGGATGATGGCCGCGTTGTATGTGGTGGCATCGATCCTCCGCCTGCACAGTGAGGAAACCTCGCAGCGCGCCGAACCGCTGCTCGCGAACCGCCTGGGGCGGTTGCGGTGGGCAGCCGGGCACCTGGTGATCGCGTTCGGCGGCGCGGTGGCCATCATGCTGGTCGGCGGGCTCGGTCTGGCCGTCGGATACGGCGACGAGTTCGGCGCGGTGCTCGGGGCGTCGCTGGTCCAGGTGCCCGCGATCTGGCTCCTCGGCGGTCTGGCGGTCCTGCTGTACGGAGCGCTTCCCAAAGCGGCTCCGGCGGCGTGGGGTGTGGTGGGAGCGTGCCTGCTGATCGGCTGGATCGGCCCGGCGCTCGACCTGCCCCGGTCAGTGATGAACCTGTCGCCCTTCGGTCATCTGCCGAAGCTGCCGGGCACCGAGATGCAGTGGGCTCCGGTGCTGCTGCTCACCGCGATGGCGGTGGCGCTGACGGGCGCGGGACTGGCGGCGCTGCGGCGACGCGACCTCCTGACCTGAGCAACGGTCCGGCCGGTCGGACCGAGTCCGGCTGAACCGCGTGCACGGCCGGACCTCCATGCGGCCGGCCCCCGGAGGGGCAGAACTCTTCCCGGGGCGGGCCGCTCCTCCCGCGAGGCACGTGCGGCCGGGCCCTGCGCCGTGCGCTCACCGCCTTCGGTGTCGCCTTCGACGTCCTGGACGGACCGCGCCTCGCGAGCGGCCCGGGGTGCTGAGCGGCGTTCGGCGGCTTCCCGTCACAGCTCCACGCGCAGCTCCTTCACGCCCCTGATCACGTAACCCGGGTTCCACTCCGGCTCGGCCGCCAGCCGCATCCCGGGCGCCCGGCGCAGCAACTCGCTGAAGGAAGCCGAGAGTTCGACCCGGGCCAGCGGCGCGCCCAGGCAGAAGTGGATGCCGGCGCCGAACGAGACGTGCGGATTCTCCCGCCGGGACAGGTCCAGCGTCTCCGGGTCCGTGAAGCGGGCCGGGTCGCGGTTGGCGGAGCCGAAGAGCAGGGCCACCTCCGAGCCGCGCGGGATGACCGTGCCGTCGATCTCGATGTCGTCGAGGACCCAGCGCTCGAACATCTGCAACGGAGTGTCGTACCGCAGCAACTCCTCCACGGCCGTGGGCAGCAGCCCGTGGTCGGCGCGCAGGGCCGCCAGCTGCTCGGGATGGCGCAACAGCGTCCACCAGCCGTTGACGGTGGTGTTGACCGTCGCCTCGTGTCCCGCGTTCAGCAGCAGCACGCAGGTGGAGACCATCTCCTGCTCGCTCAGCCGCTCCCCCTCGTCGTGCGCGGCGATGAGCGCGGAGATCAGATCCGTACCGGGGTTCTTGCGGCGCTCCGCGATCAGCTCCCGCAGATAGGCGGAGAATTCCACCGAGGCGCGAACGGCGGCGCTCGCGGTCTCCTCGGACGGGTTCAGTTCGAACATCCCGCAGATCGCCGCCGACCAGGGCCGCAGCGGAGCGCGGTCGGACGCGGGGATGCCCAGCATCTCGGCGATGACGGCGACGGGCAGCGGTTCGGCGACCGCGGTGAGCAGGTCGCCGCCGCCCGCCTCGACGAAGCTGTCGACCAGCTCGGCGGCCAGCCGCCGCACCGTCGGGACGAGCCGCTCCACCGTACGCGGGGTGAATGCCTTGGAGACCAGGCGCCGGATCCGGGTGTGGTCGGGGGCCTCCAGATCGAGGAGCCCCTGCCCGTTGAGGGTGGTGAAGGGCTCGTACGCGGCGGGCGGGGGCGTGCGGCCGAACTCCTCGTGGGTGAAGCGGTGCAGATAGGTGCGGCCCAGGCGCCGGTCCCGCAGCAGCGCCGACACATCGGCGTGGTGCGGGACGAGCCACTGGTCCGTGGGCTCGAACCGGTGCACCCTGCCGGTGGCCCGCAGCGCGGCGTAGGCGGGGTACGGGTCGGCGACGAACGCCGGCGACCAGGGATCGAACGAAGCGGCGGACTCGGGCTGGGGAGACGGGTGCATGGAAGGACGCTAGCCGCCCGCCCGCCGGTGCGGCGGCTCAGGCCGGGGTGACCAGCCGCGCCTCGTACGCGAACACCGCCGCCTGCGTACGGTCCCGCAGCCCCAGCTTCACCAGGATGCGGCTCACATGCGTCTTGATGGTGGACTCGGCGACCACCAGGTGCGAGGCGATCTCCGCGTTCGACAGGCCCTGCGCGATGAGGACGAGCACTTCCGTCTCGCGCTCCGTCAGATCGCCGATCCGGGCGAGCGCGGGCGTCCGCGGGGCCCCGGCGAGCCGGGAGAACTCGGTGATCAGCCGCTTCGTGACGGTCGGTGCCAGCAGCGCCTCCCCGGCCGCCACCACCCGTACCCCGTCGGCGAGCTGGCGGGCGGAGGCGTCCTTCAGCAGAAACCCGGACGCCCCGGCGCGCAGCGCCTGGTACACGTACTCGTCGAGGTCGAACGTGGTCAGCACGAGCACCTTGGCGGCCGCGTCGTTCGCGACGATCTCACGGGTCGCCTCGATGCCGTTGAGCTCCGGCATCCGGATGTCCATCAGCACCACGTCGGGCCGCAGCGCGGCGGCCTGGGCGATGGCCTGCCGGCCGTCGACGGCCTCGCCGACGACCTCGATGCCCGGCATCGCCCCCAGGAGCACCGAGAAGCCCTCACGGACCATCATCTGGTCGTCGACGATCAGGACACGGATGTCGTTCATGAGGTCTCGCTCTGCGTCGGTTCCTGGGCCAGGGGTACGGGGATGAACACGACGATCTCGTACCCGCCGTCCGCCGTCGTCCCGGCGGTCATCTCGCCGTTCAGCATGGCGACCCGCTCCCGCATCCCCGTGATGCCGTGACCGGCGCCCGGCGAGGGCTTCACCGGACCGGTCGGCGGCCCGTTGACGACCCGCAGCCCGAGCCCGCCGAGCACATAGCCGATCTCGACCTTGGCGGCGGCGCCGGGCGCGTGCCGCAACGTGTTGCTGAGGGCTTCCTGGATGATCCGGTACGCCGACAGCTCGACGCCCTGCGGCAGTTCGCGTACCGCTCCGGTGACGGTCTTCTCCACCGCCAGGCCCGCGTCCGCCACGTTGGCGAGCAGTCCGTCCAGCTCGGCGAGGGTGGGCTGCGGGGCGTCCGGCGCCTCGTAGTCCTCGGCCCGCACGACACCGAGGACCCGGCGCAGTTCGGTGAGGGCGGCGACGGCGTTCTCCCGGATGGTGACGAAGGCCTGCTCCAGCTCGGGCGGCGGGTTCTCCACCCGGTACGGGGCGGCCTCGGCCTGGATCGCGACGACCGACATGTGGTGGGCGACCACGTCGTGCAGCTCGCGGGCGATGGTGGTGCGCTCCTCCAGCAGCGTGCGCCGGTCGCGTTCCACGGCGGTGACGGTGCGCTGCACGGTCACCTCGCGCTCCGCCTCCCGGCGGGTCTGCACGACGGTCACCACGAGCAGGGCGAACGCGGAGGCCACGGCCATCGGCCCGGTGGTCGACGAGTAGTGCCAGCCGAAGTTCTCCAGGAAGGTACCGAGCACCACGGTCAGGACCCACATCCAGGCGGCGGTACGCGGCCGGGTCCGGGCCGCGACCACGACGAGCACCACCAGGTGCGAGAGGAACATGCTCGGCACCCACGGCCAGTCGCCACCGGTGATCACGGCTGTCACCGGAGTGAGCGCCATCGACATCCAGAACGCGCCGACCGGCCGGAACAGCGTCATCACGACGGTCAGCGCCGGGAGCAGCCCGGTCAGGATGATCTCGATCCCGGACCAGATCCCGGAGCCGTCCGCCGAGCCGATGCCTATGCCTATGAGGGCCGTGATCAGCGCGGCCAGCCCGACCAGCGCGTGCGGCGTCCGGGCGGCCCGCGCGCGCATCCGCTCGGACAGCCGCCGGGTCAGCGCCCCGTCGGTCCGCATGGGCGCCAGCGGACGGTAGGCGAACGCATCGTGGAAGAGGTCCTGCCGCAGGCCGCCTATCGCCCCTGCGGCCAGCCGGAACTCGGGGCTTCTGGTCTTGGTGGTCTCGGTCACGCTCCCAAGGTAGGCGGCCGGGCGCACCACGTCGTCAGCAGTGATACGGATCCTGCGGCGTCCATCGCAAGGACTACTGGACCCGGGAAATCACTGACAAATGCGACCGCCGGGTGCCCTCGGCGCCCCCTTCACCACGCCAGCTGGGCGATCTCCTCCGCCACCACCGCGCACGCGTCCGCCGCCGGATCGATCAACGGGAAGTGCCCGACCTCCTCCAGCAGCGTCAGCCCCACCGTCTCGCCCGCCTTGGCCGCCGCGTCCACGAACGCCTCGGCGACCGCGTGCGGCACGGTCAGATCGGTGCGTCCCTGTACGACCGCGGTGGCGATACCGGTCGGCAGCAGCGCGGCCGGATCGGCGTACGGGCTCCGCGCGGCGAAGTCCTCTTCCCTCCCCAGGAGTTGCCCCACCGCGCCGGAGCAGACATCCAGCTCCACCGCCGTGCCGAAGTCGGCGATCGGCGCGAGGGCGACGACCCCGCGCAGCGGCGGCGCCGCGGCAAGCCGCCATGGTGACCCCTGCGGCAGTACGTGCCGGGCCGCGGCCCACAGCGCCAGCTGACCGCCCGCGGAGTGCCCGGTGACGACGACCCGTCGCGCATCGGCCTCCGGAAGCGCGACGGCCAGCAGCCCGGGCAGCGCGTCCATCGCCGCGGCGACATCGTCGAACGTCTCCGGCCAACGGCCGGCGACCGGACCGGAACCCCGCTGCTGCGGGAGCTCGCTGCCGCGCCGGTACTCGACGTTGGCGACGGCGAAACCGCGCCGGGCCAGGAAGTCCGCGAACGGCGTCACATGGAGCCGGTCGTACGGCCCCCGCCACGCACCACCGTGCAGGACGACCACGACGGGCGCCCCGGCCCGCCCGTCGCGCGGGGCGTAGAAGTCGATCACCTGGTCGGGATGGTCGCCGTAGGCGGCCGAGGCGTCGGGGGCGACGGCCGGATGCGAGAAGGCCGACTCGGTCTCGACTGCGTCCCGATCACGCGCGGCGGAATCCGACATGCTGCTCCAACCATCCGACAGAGGTGCCCAACTGGCCTGACCAGCGGGGACGGTATCAGCACGCGGTTCCGCGTCCCCACGGGGATTCACCGTGGGGACGCGGCAGGCGTCACACCTCGCCGAGCACCCCGTCGAGCGCCCCGCCCGACACCTCGCTCAGCACCTCACCCAGCACCCGCGCAGCCCGCTCCACATCCGCGAACCCCACGTACAGCGGCGTGAACCCGAACCGCAGCACATCCGGCCGCCGCAGGTCCCCGACCACGCCCCGCGCGATCAGCGCACGCATCACCGGCTCGGTGATGCCCGCGTCCACGCACCGCAACGACACCTGGCTGCCGCGCTCCACATGGGCCTGCGGCGTGACCGGAACGACCACACCCTCCGGCACATACGCCCCGACGCACTCCAGGAAGAAGTCCGTCAGGGCCAGCGACTTGGCCCGTACCGCCTCGACCGGCACCCCGTCCCACACGTCCAGCGCCGCTTCGAGCGCCAGCATGGACAGGATGTCGGGGGTTCCGACCCGGCCGCGTACGGAACCGTCCGCGGGCGCGTACCCGGGATCCATCGCGAACGGGTCGGCGTGCGACGTCCACCCCGGCAGCGGCGAGTCGAAGGCCGCCTGATGCCGCTCGGCGACGTACAGGTACGCGGGCGAACCGGGCCCGCCGTTCAGGTACTTGTACGTACAGCCGACCGCCAGGTCCACGCCGTGCGCGTCCAGGCCCACGGGCAGCGCGCCCGCGCTGTGGCACAGGTCCCAGACGGCGAGGCCGCCCGCCGCGTGCACGGTCGCGGTGAGGCCGGGCAGGTCGTGCAGCCGGCCGGTGCGGAAGTCGACGTGGTTGAGCAGGACGACCGCGGTACGGGGCCCGACCGCGCCGGGTACGTCACCGGGTGCGACGGGGACGAGCCGGTGCCCGGTCATCCGGGCGGCGGACTCGGCTATGTACCCGTCCGTGGGAAAGGTCGTCGCGTCGACCAGGATCTCGTCGCGCCCCTCCGGCGCCAGCCGGCTCGCGGCGACGACGGCCTTGAAGACGTTCACGCTCGTCGAATCGCCGACGACGATCTGTCCGGCGGCCGCCCCGACGAGCGGGGCGATCCGGTCGCCGATCCGCTCGGGCGCGGTCCACCAACCGCTCTCGTCCCAGGACCGGATGCGCAGCTCGCCCCACTCGCGGGTGAGGACCTCCTGCACCCGGGCGGGTACGTGTCGCGGCAGCGCGCCGAGCGAGTTTCCGTCGAGGTACACACCGTCGTCGAGGGTGAACAGCTTGCGCAGATCCGCGAGTTCGTCGGCGGTGTCGAGTGCCGCGGCCCGCGCGGCAAAGGTCTCAGACATGGCTGCGCGCCGTCCAGAGCTCGGGGAACACGTTCTTCGTGGCCCGCTTCTCCAGCCACGCGACCCCGGCGGAGCCGCCGGTACCGGTCTTCGATCCCATCGCGCGCCGGGTGGCGACGAGGTGGTCGTTGCGCCAGCGCCACACCAGTTCGCCGACGTCGGTGAGCGCCTCGCCGAGCCGGACGAGCTCGTCGTACCGCTCGGGGTCGGAGTAGATCTCCGTCCAGACGGCCTCGACCTCGGGGGACGGCTCGTACTTCTGCGTCAGGTCGCGGCCGAGCACGGACTGCGGCACCCGGTGGCCGCGCCGGGCGAGCAGGGCGAGCACCTCGTCGTACAGGCTCGGCTCGGCGAGCGCCTTCTCCAGCTCGGCGTGGACGCGGGGCGCGCCCCGGTGCGGTACGAGCATGGACGCGGACTTGTCGCCGAGCAGGAACTCCATCCGCCGGTACATCGCCGACTGGAAGCCGGAGCCCTCGCCGAGTGCGGCGCGGTAGGAGTTGAACTGGGCGGGGGTGAGCTGGGCGAGCGGCGTCCAGGACGCGTTGAGCGCCTCCAGTTCCCGTACCGACCGCTTCAGCGCATCGCGCGCGACCGGCAGCCGGTCCTCACGCAGGGCGTGCGCCGCGGTCTCCCACTCATGGACGATGACCGTGAACCACAGCTCCATGACCTGGGTGGTGACCAGGAAGACCATCTCGCCCGGGTCGTCGGAGCGCAGGTGCTGGAGGTGGGTCAGGACATCCGCCTGGACGTAGTCCTCGTACGGAGTCGTTCCCGCGAAGTCCAGGTGCGGGGTGTCCGCACCGGTGGCTTCGGGGTCGGGGTGGATCGTCGACATCGCTGTCTCCTCGACACGAGCTTCCGGGTAGCGGTCCGCCCCTTCCGTGAGGTGATGGAGCTCCGGTCCCCTGCCCGCATCCTAAGCGGACCCCGGGGAAACGTGCAGGCCCCGCAGACGGCGGTACGTCTGCGGGGCCCGGATCACCGTCCCGGAGGTCCTAACCCAGGATCTCGGCGGCGGTCGGCGACGAGTCGCGGAGGAACGTCGAGCAGCGCTCGTACTCCTCCTGCTCACCGATCGACTGGGCGGCGCGCGCGAGGGCGTGCAGGGCGCGCAGGAAGCCGCGGTTCGGCTCGTGCTCGAACGGAACGGGCCCGTGGCCCTTCCAGCCGGCCCTGCGCAGTGCGTCGAGGCCACGGTGGTAGCCGGTGCGGGCGTAGGCGTACGACTCGATGACACGGCCGCCCTCGAACGCCTCGTCGGCGAGCTGCGCCCAGGCCAGCGAAGAGGTCGGGTACTTCGCGGCGACATCGGCGGGGGCCGTGCCGTTCGCGAGGAGCTCGCGCGGCTCGGGGTCGTCGGGCAGGTGGGTCGGGGGAGGTCCCCCGAGCAGGTTCTCGTGGATGGACATGGGTTCAAGTGTGCCTGGCACATGCGCGTCGGGGGTAGCCGGGCGTCCTCGGATCGGTCAGGTCCGGCCCGGGTCCCCGTTCTCGTCCCGAGCGGGCTCCAGGGGAGGCGCCGCGACAGCGCAGTGCACGGTGCATTCGGGACGTGCCTTGCTCTTCCGGACCGCGGGCGGTGTCCGTACGGTCGCCCAGGCGATCACCGAGCCCAGCACCATCAGGCCGGCACACATCGGCATGGCCCGCTTGAAGGCCGCTGCGAACTGCCCGGCGTCGCGGTACGCCTCCGGGCCCATCCCGGCGAGCAGCGGCAGCGCGGCCACGGCGATCAGGCCTGCGGCGCGGGCGGCGGCGTTGTTGATCCCGCTGGCCAGCCCGGCCCGGGCGGTGTCGACGGAGGCGAGGACGGTCGAGGTGAGCGGCGCCACCACGGTGACCAGGCCGAGGCCGAGTACGGCGACGGCGGGCAGCACGTGCTGCACGTACGCGGAGACGGTGGCGTCGCCGGGCCCCACCCGCAGCATGAGCAGCATCCCGGCGGCGGCGAACAGCGGCCCGACAGTGAGCGGGATACGGGGCCCGATCCGCTGCCCCAGCTCGCCCGACGAGGCGGAGAACAGCAGCATCAGCACAGTGGTCGGAAGGAGGGCGGTCCCGGCGCCGAGGGCGGAGTACCCCGCCACGACCTGGAGCTGGATGGCGGAGAGGAAGAAGTAGCCACCGAGCGCCGCGTACACACAGAGCGTGACGATATTGACCGCGGTGAACTGCCGGGACCCGAACACCGACGGCGGCAGCATGGGGTTCGCCCGCCGCCGCTCCACCTGCACGAATGCCACCCCGAGCAGGATCCCGCCCACGGCCGCCCCGATCACCGCGGCGGACGCCCCCTGGCCGGGCGCCTCGATCAGCGCATAGGTCACCAGGGCGAGGGCGAGCGCGCCGAGCACGGCCCCCAGGACATCGAAGCGGCCGTGTGCGTGCGGGTTACGCGACTCGGGTACGTGACGCAGCGCGACCGGCACGCAGACGGCGGCCACCGGCACATTGATCAGAAACACCCACCGCCACCCGGGGCCGTCGACGAGCCATCCCCCGACGAACGGCCCGATGGCGGCCCCCACCCCACCGAACCCCGACCACAGCCCGACCGCGCGCGCCCGGTCGTCCGGATGAAAACTTGCCTGGATCAACGCCAGCGACCCGGGGGTGAGGAGCGCCCCGCCCACTCCCTGGAGGGCGCGGGCACCGATCAGAACGGCGGCATTCGGCGCAACGCCGCACAGTAACGAGGCAGTGGCGAACCAGATCACTCCCACGACGAAGACCCGCCGCCGCCCGTAACGGTCCCCGAGCGCCCCACCGAGAAGGATCAGCCCGGCGAGCGTCAGCATGTAGGCGTTGACGGTCCACTGAAGGGCGGCCAGGTCGGTGCCGAGGTCCTTGCCGATGCGGGGCAGGGCGACGTTGATGACGGTGGAGTCGAGCAGGGCCATGCTGGACCCGAGGACGGTGGTCAGGACGACCCAGCGCCCGGGTGCGGAGGCAGCACGGATCTCGCCGGCCGGTGTCTCACCCATGCGAGCAGCATCGCCGCTACGGAGCGCTCCGGCCAGTCCAGGTCCGGCCGGCCCGCCCGTCGCCCGCGCCCGCGCCCGCAGCGCGTGAGCCCTGAGTAATGTGTGCGGAAATGTCCCGGTTCCGGAGATGGATTCCATGGATGACGACGAGACCCGCTCCGCAGGCGCGGGTTCAGGCGCGGGTGCCGGAAGGGGCGCAGATGCGGGCGCAGGCACGGGTCCCGGCCCCCACCGCAGCCGCAGCGCCGCCATCGGCCAGGTGGTACCGAGGACCGCCGTGATCGCCGGCGGCGGAGCGCTGGCGATCTGGGAGCCCGCCTTCACGCTGGGCGCCTACAACGTCGTCTTCTACTACCAACTGCTCACCCTCTGGGCCGTGTCGACCGCCGTGATGCTGACCGCCCTGCTGATGCGCGAACGCGGACCGCGGCACGGCTGGATGTACTGGGCCTGTCTGGCCCTGCCCAGTGTGTGGCTCGTCATCGCCGCCGTGGTGCCCCGCCACAACGGCTGGCCGGACAAGACGCTCTTCCTGGCGGGCGGCATCCTCAGCATCGTCGGCACCCCGCTGCTGGTCTGGGTGCTCCTGCACCTCCTGCTCTTCGGGGAGTCGGAGCTCTCCGGGCGCGAGCGAAGGACGGTCATCGGCGTCGTCGTGGCCGTCGGCGTGCTCGCCTACGGGCTCGGCCAGTTGAACCACGTCTTTCTCACCTGCGGGGACTTCGACATCAGCGGAAACAGCGTCCCCTCCGGTTGCCGGCCGGGACACGCCTCCCCGCTCGGCTGACGCACGGCGCCCGGCAGGGAACGCGTTCACCCTTCGCCGCCGGGCGGGCAGTCGTCCGCTACCTCACGGCCTTCAGCGCCCGCACCAGCGCCTCCACGCCCGCTTCGACCTTGCTCCGCGGGCACCCCACGTTGAGCCGCAGGAACCCCTCGGCCCCGTACACCGCACCCGGCATGATCGCGACCTTCTCGCGCTCGATCAGCACCCGCTGCAGCGCCTCGTCGTCCACACCCAGGGGGCGCAGATCGATCCACGCCAGATAGCCGGCCTGCGGGGGCTGCCAGGACAGTTCGGGGAACGCCGCGTTCAGGCGTTCCGCGACCAGGGCCATGTTCCCGGCCACGTACGCGCGTACCGCGTCCAGCCACGGCCCGCCCTGCCGGTACGCGGCTATGTGCGCGGTGAGCGACAGCACCGCCGGGGAGGCCAGGCCCTCCGCCGTCTCCATGCGGCGCAGGAACTCCGTCCGGTCGGCCGGATCGCCGATGATGCCGTACGAGCCGGTCAGCGCCGGGAAGTTGAAGGACTTGGACGCGGACGAGATCACCGCCCAGCGGGCGTCACCCGCCACCCGCGTCCACGGCACATGCCGGTGGCCGTCGTGCACGAAGTCCGCATGGATCTCGTCGCTGATCACCGCGACCCCGTGGAGCGCGGCCAGAGCGGCCATGTCGACCAGTTCGGGCTCCGTCCACACCCGGCCCGTCGGGTTGTGCGGCGAGCAGAGCACCAGCACCTTCGCGTCGGGGCGCGCCAGTTCCCGTTCCAGCGCCCCGGTGTCCCCCACCGGCACGCCCCGCAGCTCGCGGCCGAGGCCGGTGATCGCCTTGCGGAAGCCGTCGTACGTGGGGGTGTGGACCACCACGCCGTCGCCCTCGGCCGTCCACATCTGGAGGAGCTGCGAGAACTGGCTGAGCACGGACGGGCCGTACACCAGCCGGCCGGTGTCCAGCTCGGTGCCGTACCGGGTCTCGTACCAGTGCGCGATCGCCGACCTGAAGTCGTCGTGCTGCCAGCTGGTGTAGCCGAGCACGCCGTGGTCGAGGCGGGTCCGCAGTGCGGTCAGGACCTCGGGGGCCGTCTCGAAGTCCATGTCGGAGATGGTGAACGGGAGCAGCCCGTCGACACCGAACCGGTCGGCGACCCCGTCCCACTGGACACACCAGGTGCCCCTGCGGTCGATGACGGTGTCGAAGTCATAGCGCGCGTTCGCTTGCACAGTGGGCTCCTCGTGCTCGTTCTCGGACATGCCGTGGGCCCGGCACCCCAGGGAGTACCGGGCCCACGGCCGCCGTTCGTACCTACTACTACTTCAGCTTGGTGCCGGTGGACCGCAGGTTGGCGCAGGCCTCCGTGACGCGCTTGGCCATGCCCGCCTCGGCGGACTTGCCCCAGCTGCGCGGGTCGTAGACCTTCTTGTTGCCGACCTCGCCGTCGACCTTCAGCACGCCGTCGTAGTTGCGGAACACGTGGTCCACGATCGGGCGGGTGAAGGCGTACTGGGTGTCGGTGTCGAGGTTCATCTTCACCACGCCGTTCTCCAGCGCGGTGGCGATCTCCTGCTCGGTGGAGCCGGAGCCGCCGTGGAAGACGAAGTCGAACGGGGACGACTTGCCGTACTTGGCGCCGACGCCCTCCTGGAGGTCCTTGAGGAGCTCGGGACGGAGCACGACGTTGCCCGGCTTGTAGACGCCGTGCACGTTGCCGAAGGAGGCGGCCAGCAGGTAGCGGCCCTTCTCGCCCAGGCCGAGCGCCTCGGCGGTACGCAGCGCGTCGTCGACGGTCGTGTACAGCTCGTCGTTGATCTCGTGGGTGACGCCGTCCTCCTCGCCACCGGTCGGGGTGATCTCGACCTCGAGGATGATCTTGGCGGCGGCGGCCTTGGCCAGCAGCTCCTGGCCGATGGCCAGGTTGTCGGCGAGGGTCTCGGCCGAACCGTCCCACATGTGGGACTGGAACAGCGGGTTCAGGCCCTTGGCGACGCGCTCCGCGGAGATGTCGAGCAGCGGACGTACGTAACCGTCCAGCTTGTCCTTGGGGCAGTGGTCGGTGTGCAGCGCGACCGTGACGTCGTACTTGGCGGCGACGATGTGCGCGAACTCGGCGAGGGCGACGGCGCCCGTGACCATGTCCTTGTTGTGCTGGCCGCCCAGGAACTCCGCCCCACCGGTGGAGATCTGGACGATGCCGTCGCTCTCCGCCTCCGCGAAGCCGCGCAGTGCAGCGTGCAGGGTCTGGGTCGACGTCACATTGATGGCCGGGTAGGCGAACTTGCCTGCCTTCGCCCGGTCGAGCATCTCGGCGTAGACCTCGGGGGTTGCGATGGGCATCTGTCCGCTCCTTGGGATGTGCGGGTGTGCGTTGCTGGTTCCCTGACCTGGGGGCGACGTCATCGTCGACCCCATCTTCCCAGACTCTCGCTTCGGCTCCACCCGGCGTACTCCCTCAACGTTCCGGCCGGGGAACTGAAGGCATACGACAAGGGCGGACGGTTTCACGTGAAACCGTCCACCCTCGAAGAAAATCGCAGGTCAGGCCAGCGATCAGGCCAGGTCGAGGTCCGCCACCGTATAGGCGTGGACGTACGGGAGACCGGCCTCGGCAATGGCCGGAGCGGCACCCCGCTCCACGATCGTGGCGACGGCGACGACTTCGCCACCGGCCTCACGCACCGCCTCGACGGCCGTCAGCGGCGAACCGCCGGTGGTCGAGGTGTCCTCGACCACCAGACAACGGCGGCCCTTCACGTCCGTGCCCTCGATCCGGCGCTGCATGCCGTGCGCCTTCTGCGCCTTGCGGACGACGAACGCGTCCAGGGTCTTCCCGCGCGCGGCGGAGGCGTGCAGCATCGACGTGGCCACCGGGTCGGCGCCCAGCGTCAGCCCGCCCACGCAGTCGTAGTCCAGCTCGGCGGTCTCGTCGAGCATGACCTGACCGACCATCGGAGCGGCCGTGCCGTCCAGCGTGATGCGACGCAGGTCGATGTACCAGTCGGCTTCCAGACCCGAGGAGAGGGTCACCTTGCCGTGCACCACGGCCTTGTCCTTGATCTGCTGGAGCAGCTCAGCGCGTACGTCAGTCATGGCTACGAGCTTAAGGGCTGTCCCGGAGGGCGTGTCCGGCTCAGAGCCTGCGCCAGCTCCAGGTCGTCGCGATCTCCAGCGGCTCGATCGGGGTCACATACCGGGGCGCGGTGTTCAGTCCGTTCGGCGGGCCCGACTGCGGCTCCACGCAGACCGCCTCGGCCTGTTCGTCGTAGACGACGACCCACTCGGCCCGGCTCTTCACCTTCAACTCCATTTGCTCCGGCCAGGTGAGCGTCACGTCGACCCCGTCGGGCATCCCGAAGCAGTCGTCCCACGGGCCGGGCATGACCGGGATCCGGCGACCGGTCGGCAGATGGTCCTCGCCCCGCTCCTCCTGCCAGGCGGCGTCGAAAGCGATCTGTACGTCGCCGCCGGTGCCGAGGTTCCGCAGGAACCACGGGTGCCAGCCCGCCTGCGCCGGGAACGAGTCCCCGTACGTCTCGATGCCGAACGCGACCGTGAGTGAGTCCTCGGCCAGTTCGAAGGTCTGGGTCACCCGGCCCGGATACGGCCACGGCTCGGCGAGGTCGTAGTAGAACGCGGCCTGGGACTCGCCCGCCTTGGCGGTGCGCCAGGCCGTGTCGCGGCCGGTGCCGTGAATGGCGTGCGGCGGAGAGCTCAGAGGCAGCTGATGAGGCACATCGCCGTTGAGGAAGTGGCCGTACCCGGTCCGCCCGCACCACGGCACCATCGGGAAGCAGCCGTACCGCTCCCCCTGCCGCAGCAGCTCGGTACCGCCGATCCGGAGGCTGCTGATCCGGCAGCCGTTGGCGGGGTTTACGGTCAACTCGGTGTCGCCGACGGACAGCCGGACGTTCTTCTCGCTACTGCTCACACGACGACACTACTGGCGCCGCTACCTCCGGCGCCGCAGCGCCCGGCCCACCACGACCGCGGAGGCGAGCGCGAGGGCGGCCGCCGGGGCCACCCAGCGCAGGGTGGCGCCCGCGGTGGTCGAGTCGGGCGACGGCACGGGGGCGTAGCGCCCGCGCGGCGGCGCGTGGTCGACCTCCTCGGCACTGCGCCCGATCATCGTCCGCCGGGCGTGCGCGGCCTCGGCGGGCGGTTCGTCGGGGACGGTGAACTCCATGTCCGCGACGGGGTCGAGCGACGGCGGGGGGACGGGCGCGTCGAATACCGAACCGGTACCGGGCAGCGAGCCGGCGGCACCGTCCTGAGCGGGCCCGTTCTCGGGGGACTCTTCGGAACCGCCCTCGGGGGCAGCCTCGGGGAACTCCCCCACCGTCGTCTCGTCCGCCGTCTCCGCGGCCTCCTCGATCGCCCGGTCCACGGCTTCGTCGACGGCCAGGTCCACGACCGCCCCGGCCGGCCCGTCGGACTCGCCCGCCGATCCGTCGGCAGCCGGTCCGTGGGACGCCAGCGTCTCCGTCACCAGCTGCTGCGTGAAGCGGTCCAGCAGCCGGTGGGCCGCCGTGAGCGTCGCCTCGTGTTCCAGTTCCACGATGCGGCCCTCGCCGCCCGCCGTGCCCGTGAAGCCGATCGTCGTACCGCCGTCCGTCTCCGTCAGGCGGATCGTCAGTGCGAGCTTCGCCGAGCCGCTGCCCCGCGCCTCGACGCCCTCGCCCTCCACAGAGATCCCGGCCCCGTCCGGCAGCGCGGCCGAAGTCAGCGTGCCGCGGTATGTGATCGTGTGGCTACCGATCCGGATCTTGAGCCGGCCGGACAGGGGGCCCGCGGACGCGTCGGCGTCCTGCTGGAGGCCCGGTACACAGCGCGCGACCCGGGCAGGATCGCCCAGCGTCCGCCGAAGGGACGGGACCGGAACCGGAACGAACACCTCATGCTCCATGGAAACCGAGCCTACTCAGGCCCGGCCGCCCCGTCAGCGCTTCCGCACCCGGAAGCGGCACTCAGCACCCAAGACCTCCCCCGCCCCCTCACGGCTCCTCCCAGTACCGCGGGTGCACCAGCGTCGACGGCGCCTGCTCCGGCAGCCGCCCCCGCTGCGCGTACCGGGCCGCGCCCGCCAGTACCCCTTCCGTCAGGGAGCGGAGCTTCGGTGCCCGGGGGGACAGGCCCAGCGCCGGGGCTCGCGGCCCCGGGCGGGCGAGGACGAAGCCCCAGCCGTGCGGGGCCTTCGCTCGGTCCGTCGTGCGGTCCGGGTCCGCCGCGCAGCCGGTGCGGCGGCCGCTGATGCCGTACGGGCGGGTGCTCAGGCCCGCCGCCCGTACGGATGCCTCGACCGTCCAGAACGTACGCGGCCGGGTGTCCGGCGGCCCCCCGTGCACCACCAGGCGGCCGCCCGGGGCCAGGGCCTCGGCGATCAGGCCGTAGAACTCCGCGGAGTACAGCTTCGTGCTCGCCGTGATGCCGGGGTCGGGCAGATCGGAGATCACCACGTCGTAGCCGCCGTGCCCCGCCCGCAGCCAGTTGAACGCGTCCGCCGTCACGGCCGTCAGCCGCGGGTCGCGGTACGCGTGCGCGTTCAGCGCGGAGAGCGCCGGGTCCGTACGGGCCAGTCGGGTGACGCCGGGGTCGATCTCGACGAGCGTGACGCTCCGTACGTCCGGGTAGCGCAGCACCTCGCGTGCGGCCAGACCGTCGCCGCCGCCCAGGATCAGCACCCGCGCGTGGCGCCCGTCCATCGCCGGGTGGACCAGCGCCTCGTGGTACCGGTACTCGTCCCGGGCGCTGACCCGCAGCCGCCCGTCCAGATAGAGGTCCAGGGAGCTGCGGCCCGTCCCGGTGAGGACCACCTCCTGCACATCGGTCTGCACAGCGACCCGCACCTCGTCCCCGTACACCGCGCGCCGCGCCGCCCGCTCGAAGTCGTCGGCCAGGACCGTGGCGGTGGCCAGCAGGGCGATCACCGACACATTGACGAGGATCAGCAGCCACCGCGAGCGCGGGGTGAGGTCCCGGCGGAACACCCACAGCACCAGCGCCCCGCCCGCTGCCGCGTTGACCATGCCGGTGAGCAGCGCCCCGGTGAGCTGGCCGAGGACCGGCAGCAGCAGGAAGGGGAACGCCAGTCCGCCGACGAGCGCCCCCACATAGTCGGCGGCGAACAGGTCCGCGACCGTCCCGCCCGCGTCCTGCCGGTCGACGCGCTGGATCAGGGTCATCAGCAACGGGATCTCCGCACCGATGAGGACGCCTATCGCGAGCGAGAACCCGACCAGCGCGAACCGGGACTCCCCGATCCAGGCGAACGACGCGTACAGCACGAGCGCGGAGGAGCCACCGATCAGTGCGAGCCCCGCCTCGATCAGCCCGAAGCCCACTGCCGCGTGGCTGCGCAACCGTTTCGCGAGCAGCGAGCCGATGCCCATCGCGAAGACCATCACGGACAGCACGACGGAGGCCTGGGTGACGGAGTCTCCGATCAAGTAGGAAGCGACCGCGACCAGTTCGAGCTCGTACACCAGTCCGCAGGCGGCGCAGACGAACACGGCGGCCAGCACGAGGAGCCGGCCGGTCCGCGGCCGCACGGGGATTCGCGCCGCGCCCCCTCGCAGCGACACCTGCTGGTCGATCATGGTGCGAACGCTACGTCACGACGGCGTCGCCACCTGTCACCCACACGGGTGCAAGTGCCGCATGCCCAACGGAGTTTGGACAATCAGTGAGCCACCGCCGGCATCCGCACGCCCACGCGGGTGCGGGTCACCACCAGCTGACCCTCCTGCGGGTACGCATGCCAGGTGCGCCACCGCACCTGGCCTTCCGTCCGCTGCGCGAGCATGGCGGTGAAGGCGTGCGGACTGCCGGGAAACGTCCCGGCGAGGCCCTGCGGATGGTCGGTCACCAGCGCGAGGAGTTCCTGCGCACGCCCCGCGAAGGAGTCCGCGGAGAGCGTCTCGACACGCGCCGCGAATTCGTACTCCCACTCCCCGAGCCGTTTGGCGACTCCGAGCGGCAGCGGTGTGCTGCTGCCGGGGATACAGGCCACCGTCTCGGAGCAGCTGCCGCCGTCCTCCTCGAGAAGCACCTGATGGGAGGCGCCGAGCAGGCGCAGTTGCAGTTGGGCACCGCCGAGCTGGAGATCGAGCACGGCCAGGGCGGGGAGCGGTTCACGCCCCAGCGCCCAGGCCAGGTCGGCAGCACGGGTGTCGGAATAGGCCGTCTGGAGGGTCGTGAGCATGGGTCGGCTCCGCAAAACACGCGTGGACACATGGACAGGGGACGCCCCCGTGGCGACATACGTGGGAGGTGGGGAGCGCCCGATCAGGTCCAACTGGGGTCCGAGGGCTGGATGTTCTCTCCAACGAGGGAATCACGAAGTGCGACGATCCACAGCATTTTTGCCCAACTTGCCGTGGTTTCCATCCCCTCGGGGGCCCTACGGTTCAGGTGTTCACCGGGCACGCGCTGCCTGACCCAACAAAAAGGTGCCCGGCGGGAGTTCACCCGCCGGGCACCCGGTGACGCGGACCAGCTGCCCCGTGTCAGCTGCCTCCGCCGCATCCGCCCCCGCCGCCGCACGACGAACCACCACCGCACGAGGAACCGCCCCCGCACGAGTGACCACCGGAGTCACCACCGGAGTGACCGCCCGAGTGACTGCTGCCTCCGCAGGACGCGCCGCCGCCGCCGTCGCCGGCACTACGGCGCCCGGAGCGCCGGGAGGACAACGACTTGCTGCTGTTCGCCGACCGCCACATCGCGACGACGCAGCAGATCACAACGATCCCGGCCACCACCCAGAAGAAAGCCACCGCCCTCACGCCCTTCCGTCCCCCGAAGCGAGGTCCCCCGCTTCATGTTCCTTCCGCTACTTGCGTGAGTGGGGGATGCCCCCGGCCCCGCGGAGCCAAAGCAGACTTGAGCAACTTCAGAGGGTTCTATCGAGAAAACGGCCCCTGACCTGCACGTAAGCGCAGGTCAGGGGCCGCCCGGGGCTCACTGGGCCGTCTGTGGGCCGTGATCTTCCCCGAAGATGCGCTGAAACACCGAGTCGATGGCGCGGCGGGCGCGCTCACGGCTGTCAGGCATCAGGTGGGAGTACACCCGCAGCGTCAGTCCCGGATCGGCATGCCCCATGTACTCGCTGACGGCCTTGATGTTCTCGCCCGCGTCCAGCAACGCGGAAGCGTAGAAGTGTCGCAGGGCGTGCATGCCGTGCTCGCGCGCTGACTCGTACTTGCCGTTCTCATCCACCGCTTCGGGGATGAGCCCGGCTGCCGCGAGAGCAGGCTTCCACTCCTTGCCGTTGAAGTTGTTCCGCCACACCATGCCCCCTTGCTCAGCCGTGAAGATCAGCCGGAAGGACACCTTCGGACCCTCCGGTGTGTCCCACGGCAACGTGATCTCCACGGGCTTGAAGGCGTCCATATGCGCTCTCAGGGATTCCGCCACGTAGTCGGGCAGCGGCACATCCCGCGTCTTGCCGCCCTTGGGGAGAGCGAACACCGGGTGCCCTTCCACGTGCTTGATCTGCCGAACCACACGAAGCGTGCGCCCGTCGACGTCGATGGGGCCAGCGAAAACCCAGGCGGCAAGACTCGGTATCAAGACCAGGAAGACACAGCCGTTTTCGTCGCCTCCCTCTCGAAGTCCTGCCCTAGAGCTCCGGATGTCCTCCGGAGGTATCGGCTCTACCGGCGAAGCACGCGAGCACCGCACCGTCCGAGATCTACAACGTGAGCGCCATCGAAACGAGAGCGGCAAGGAGGAAAAGACACACCGTGAGCCCAAATGTGAACATCTCCGGAAATCCAAGAGTAATCACCCTCCCGATCCCCTTCCCCTCTCCTCGGGGCTCCCCCCTTCTCCTCATCAACTCGAGGGCCACCGAGTCCCTTTTCCGTCTCCCAACAAAAGAAACGTCAAGGGCATCGACAGGAATTTGACCATGACTTCTTGTATTTATTACAAGACTACACTTCCCGCCACACGACAAGATTTCCGCATACGGGATGGTATATCTACTGAAAGCATTATTGACACAGACCTCGCCCTCTTCGAACTTCACGTATGGATTAAGGTAGAGGCGCCATATGATGTACATCACAAGCGGCATCGGCGCAAGCATCCAAAATCGCCGATCCCACGACAGGTCTCCGCCCCACTGGCTAATGAATTCCAAACCAATGATTCCAATTTGGCCAGAAGTGGCCAGAAAAACCTTGCTGAGTCTTCTAATCTTCACGATGACTTGCCCCTCGAAGTCTCGACATAACTCTCACATGCGGACACATCAACACCGCGCTGACCAACGGCGACCGGGAACACTCACCGGGTCATGCGAGAGACGATGCTTGTGTGATCAGCGGCGGGTAGTGCCGGCCTGGCGCAGCTCGGCCAGGGGCTCAGCTCGGTAGGCCTCTGCGGGAGACCCGCCGACAAGGGACTATCCAGCCGGCCATGTCGGTTCCTTCGCGTGCTCTCCACCGGTCTGGCTGATCGTCTCAGCGGCCCCCGCGCATGGAGACGGCTCAGGTGCGGTTCAGAGCCATGAACACATACTCGACCTGTCCGGGAGGGGCGGCAATGAGCACGTCACCCTCTGAAGAGGTGCACTCAATGACCATGTACCGGATGGAGGCATTGACCTCGCGCCCATCGCCCGTGGACGCTTCCCGCACCCCTGCCACCTGCAGATCGGCAGCCAGCGCGCGCATCTCTCCTCGTCTGGGCTCCCAGGTCCACGATCCCGAGTCGATCACGAAATGTCCGATTGTCCATCGGGTCATCTGTGAACTCTTCACGTAGCAGTGGATCTTGATCTGCCTCCCGTCGACGAGGCTTCTTGCGAGCCGTCGCTGGCCCCAGCGGAAGAGCCGACCGGCCAGGATTACGCCGAGCAAAACCCCTGCTATGAGCAACTTCAGCGTATCCATGCGCGCATTCAAGCAGACAACCTTGGTTTTCAGGTCGTCCGTACGGCGATTACCGCTGCCGTGACCTGCAGTTACAGACGTGATGATCTTGTGGCGGCCGGTGTGATCACGGCAGTCGGAGCCGTCTTGGACGGTGCCGTTCATCGGCCTGAGTCCACGCCGTCTCGTGGACCAGTTCCACGTGGTCGCTCTGGATATACCTCTGGAGGCCGACCTCGCGAGGGTCCAACGGCTCCTGGAACATGGCGAGTCTAGGGGGTGGTGGGAGTTCGAGGGGGATGCGTAACCCGCGCGTGGAGGGCAACTCGGGAGTCGGCCTGACATCCGCAGCTGACATCAACGACGGCGGACAGTGGTGGAAGTGGACGTACGGGGATCCACTCACCCGTCAGGCCCGAGGTCGCTCTCCGCAGGCCGAGATCAGCCCCGCGATAGAACTCCTAAAGCGAGTGTCGGCCCACCCGGCTCTGGCCGGGTCAGGGGGCCAAACGGGGGGCCAAAGACAGCAACCTTCCTCGTACTCCCATGGACAGAGCCTTGCGCGCCAGTCCAAGTCAAACGGCCGGCACCCAAGGTCACTTGAGCCCGCGATCGCGTTCGGGACGAAGAGGTCGTCGACAGGTGCGCGCGGCCAACCTGGACGGCGACTTCCGCGGCGCCTCAGAACTCCTAACACAATGTGGAGTGCGCCGTCCTGTGACCGCGTTGCTCGCGTGCGTGAAATCGTGAACCTCAACCATGGTGCTGCCACGGTGATTTGCTGGCACAGGCGAACGGCTGGGCGAGTGCGGCTCGCCGCCTCGTCAGGAGCCGGACGGGCACGGTGGGAGATGGCGCGCGACGACTGCGCGCATCCCGTCGACGTCCGCTCCGTCACGCAGCCCGCGCTTCGGCAGCAGGGTCATTCCTCCCACCGTGTCGTCGATGACCAGTACGAAGAGGTTCACCGTCTCGATGTAGTGGCGGAACGACGCCCAGGGGATCCTGGTCTCTGCGAACGCCGTGGCGCCGTATACGCCGTCGTCGTCCGCCCGCATGGTGTACCCGCCCTGGGCGCGCGCGTACCTGGTCATCTGTCGCACTCGGTACTGATGGTGCACCCACCCGACCGCGAGGCTCCCCAGCACTGCCACCAGGACTGGCACGAGCACTGCCACCAGGCCAGGCATGGCCGCCGCTGCGGTCATGCCCTTGGGCACCTCGAGCATCAGGAGAACAACGAGAACGGCCACCGTGATCAACCCGGCGATCAATGGAAGACGCCACAGTGCGGCGGGACTGGTCCGTGTCCGCGCACGCAATGCCTCGGCCATCTCGGCCCGGGTCGGCAGATAGGCCAGCTCGACCCAGTCCGGCCCCGGTGCCGTCTCCCGTTCCTCGTTCTCCATGGAGCGGCATCGTAATGGCGTCCGGCGGACCGCCCAGGCGCGGGGCTCCCGGACGCCGTGCGTCACCCTGTCGGTCAGAATGCGGCGAGCCGCCTCCAGCAGATGAGCGCGCATCCGACCATGGGCAGCATTCTGAGCCGAGCCCGGACCGAGAGGCAGCCACGTTGGGCAGATCCGTGACCCATGTGCCCGAGACCGCGTACGGGCTGCTGCTCGTTTTCAGCAATCCGGATCACTGCCCGAGGCCAACTTGTGGCCAGGGAGTTTGCGCCGCTCTGCCTCGGCGGACTGACTGAGTTGGCGTGCGCGCGCCGGTCTCAGTTGCGGTCTCGATAGCCGACCGATCCGGAGCGGTCCGCCACCGTCCGTGACAGTACGAATCACCCCCTGACCAGCCATGCGGGCAACGCGGCGGACGACGGCGGGCACCTGCGGAGCGAGATCGGACAACTCGTAATGCCTAGGTCTCGGGTTCGAGTCCCGAAGGCGGCTCAGAGGAACCCCAGGACTCACTCACCGTGACCTGGGACTTTTGCTCTTGTCGGACGCGGCGTCGTCCTCGCCCTGTCCGCGATGTGCCCTGATACGTTCCCGTCCGGGCCTGGACCCGGCGGCGACCGGGCCTGAATCGTTTGCTTGGATCAGCTGCATGACGGACTGGTCCCGGCTCAACCACGCCTACGGCACCGCCCAAGACATTCCCAGCCTCCTCGACGCCATGAGCCCGGATCCGCAGGACGCCGGGTGGGACGCGCTGTGGTCCCGCCTGTGCCATCAGGGCACGGTCTACTCGGCCAGCTATGCGGCACTCCCCGCATTCGCCGATACGGCCCGCCAGTGGTCAGCCACGGAGCGAAGGGCGCCGCTCTATCTGGCCGGCGCCATCGTCGCCAGCATCGACCGACCCGACAGCGGAGAAGACCCCTACCTGTCCCACCCGGCCGCGATCGCCGAGTTGCGCGGGCTGACCGAGGAAGCCCTGCAGGACCCCGGGCTGACCGGAGACCCCCTCAACTACGTCCAGCTGCTGGGGACCCTCCTCAGCTTCGAGGGCGTCGAGGTCTGGGGCGAGCAGATCGACGGACTCAACGGCGAGGAGTACGAACTGCCCTGCCCCGCCTGCGAGACGGAGAACTTCGTCGTCTTCGGCGAGCACGGCTACTTCTCGACCACGGACGACATGTACATGCGACACACGCCCGCCAAGCAGCTCCCCCTCCAGCCACAGGACCCCTCGGTCATGCAGGGCCTGGCCAGAAGGCTGCACGCGCGCATGGTCACGGACGGCCACCCTGACCTCGCGCTCAAGCTGACCTACGTCTTCGGCAGGGCTCAGTGCGCGGACTGCGGCATGCCCTTCAGCGTTGAGGAGGCCGTCGTCACCCGATGGGGCGCCTGACACGCCGTCCGCTGAGCCGATCCGGAAAGGCGCTCGGGTTCAGCCCGATGAGGGAGTCCGCGCGCCGGTCTCATTTGTGGTCTCGATAGGCGACCGCTCCGGACCGGTCCGCCACCGTCCGTGACAGTACGAAGCACCCCCTGACCAGCCATGCCGGCAACGCGGCGGACGACGGCGGGCACCTGCGGACCGAGATCGGACAACTCGTAATGCGTAGAACGCCAGCATCCTGTGCCTACTGTCGTTCCATCCTTGCTTGGCCTTCTCCCGGGCCGCCTGGGGCCGTCCGAGGGCGGCCCATGATGACCGGCAACGACCAATGACGCCCACAACCACGCAGCTCTCCGGCATGTTGCGGGGAGCTGCCGCACCCCCGCCGGAGGGGCGGTTCAATACCAGGAGAGCTGCGGGCGGGGTGTGGGTCTTAGCGGTCGACAGTGCGGGCGGTGTCAGCGGTCCTCGTCTGGCCAGGACTTCAGCACCCGCCCGCCGTCCGCCTCGTCGGTACGCGTGATCTGGGCGCCGTCGCGGCCGCCGCGCTCGCTGATCCACCGCAAGTACTTCCGCTCGGCCGTCGCCAGGTCGGGCCACCAGCCGCGCATGACGGGTTTACCGCCGGTCGACAGGGTCAGGTGAAAGCGCTGGTTGTCCACGGCGGCAGGCTACGGCTCGTCGGTCACGATGGTCAGGTCGACGCCCGCCTCCCGGGCTGCCTCCCGCAGCACGGGGTGCCGTTAACGAGCGGCGAACCAGGTGGCAAGTGACTCACCAGTAGTTTTCGGACCGAAAGCGGCCCCCTTGCCGAGACGTGGCGAGGGGGCCGAGTGGTATGCCTTTGTCTTCAGGCCGCGGCCAGCTCCAGTTCTGGCTTGAGGTCGGGGTCGGGGTCGGTCGGGGCGGGGATCGCGAGGTGGAGGCGGCTGCCGATGTTCAGCCGGACTTCGCCGTAGGGCTGGATGTGCATGCAAAAGAGCGGGGTCAGAGCGCGTTTATCCTCGTCGGTGAGGACGTCGGCCCATACGGGGTCGGCGAGCATGTCCTGGATCATCAGGGCGTTCACGAAGACGAGCGCCGTTTGCAGGAGATGGAGCGCGAGAACGGACAGTTCTTGCTGGTCACGGCGATTGGAGGAGAGCTCGCCGCTCCTGCCGAAGAAGATGATGTCGTTGGCGCCGTTCCAGCCCTCAACGACGTTGAGGCCTTCTCCACTCAACCTGACAACGCCACCTGCCCTGCTGCTCAACTGCGATGCCGCCCAGTAGTCGCTGCCGCCCGAGATGTCGCTCAGCCCACGGAGACGGCGGCCGTGATGCGCGAGCCGGCCGCGGAGCCCATGTTTCCTGACCGTGTGTGACGCACGCCACGGGAACCTGCCCTGCCGTCTGGACAAAGCTTGACGTGGACTACTCATTGCACACCCGAATACGGGCAGGCGACCCCGAGGCGTTCCGCGAGCTCTTCCGTGACCACGCCCGACTGGTCCACCGGCACGCGGTGCGTGTGACCGGGGACTGGACCGCCGCCGAGGACATCGTCTCGCTGACCTTCTTGGAGGCGTGGCGGCTGCGCGTCAAGCTGCGGGACGAGGGCGACAGTCCGCGCCCCTGGTTGATGGGCATCGCCGTGAACGTACTGCGCAACACCACCCGCGCTGCGCGCCGCCACCAGCGGGCCCTGCAGCGTCTACCGGCCAAGGAAACGGTCCCGGACTTCGCCGACGAACTCGTCGGCCGCATAGCCGATGCCGACCAGCTGGCTGCCGCCCAGCGAGTGCTGAAGAAGCTGACCCGGAGCGAGCGCGAGGTCTTCACGCTCTGTGTGTGGTCCGGGCTCGGCTACGCGGAGGCGGCGGCCGTACTCGGCGTCCCGGTCGGGACCGTGCGCTCGCGCCTGTCCCGCGCGCGCAGACGGCTGAGCAAGCTGGCCGACGAAGAACTGAGAAAACGCAGGGAACCGCTACCGCGCAACGGACAAGTACAGGGCGGCCGCACTTCTGCGGCCCGGTCACACGAGTCGTACAAGGAGAGGTCCGAATGATCCGCAAGAAGTCACGGCGTGAGGAGTCGCTGGACCACGCGGAGCTGGCCCGGTTGCTGCCGGCGCCGGGAGACCCGCACCTGTCGCTCGACCGTCACCTGCTTCTCGAGGAGCACCTGATGAACGAGATCCAGCCCACCGCACCCGCCCCTGTGCCGTCCCGCCGCCCGGCACGCCGTGCCCTGCTGATCGGTGTCCCGGTCACCGCCGCCGCCCTGGCCGGCGCATTCGCCTTCACCATGCTGACGGGTTCCGGGGGCAGCGGCACCACCACGGCCACCCCGCCTCCGGTTGAAGCGCCAGTCGTCCGCATCGAGCCCGGCAGCACCGCCCAGCTCGCCTCCACCGTCGAGCACATCGCCGCCGCCGCCTCGGCCAGCAAGACGCCCGAACCCGGTCCGGGCCAGTACATCTACATCAAGAGCAAGGTCTCCTACCTCTCCGTTTCGCACACCGACACGGACAAGTCCAAGACCTGGGTCCAGCCCCTGCATATCCGTGAAACATGGAATTCCCCCGACGGCAAGCAGGGCTGGCTGGACGAGCCCGGCTACCAGCCCAAGGGCGGCATCACCCTCGACAGCGACGTCGAAAACTACTTGGGTGCCCCCTCCTACGACTACCTCAAGACGCTGCCCACCGACCCGGACGCCCTGCTGAAGAAGATCTACAAGGAGACCAAGGGCCAGGGGAACTCCCCGGACCAGCAGGCATTCACCACGGTCGGCGACCTGGTCAAGGAGCAGCTCGCACCGGCCAAGCTGAACGCAGCGCTGTACCGGGCCGCGGCCAAGATCCCCGGGGTCGTGGTGGTGGACCATGCCAAGGACGCCGCGGGACGCGAGGGCATCGCCGTGGCCCGCCTCGACCAGCAGACCGGCGACCGCACCGAATGGATCTTCGACCCCAAGACGTACACCTACCTCGGCAGCCGCGCTGTCCAGGTCAAGCAGGCCTACGACGTCAAGCCCGGCACGGTCACCGAATCCACCGCCGTGCTGGAGCGGGCCGTCGTCGACGCCCAGAAGCAGCGCCCCGGCGCGCAAGGTGCCGATGCGTGAGAACGCGATCGCCCCGCTGGGATCCACTCGGTCGCCCCGCCCTTGGCGGTGATCCTGCCGCGCTTGTCCTGCGGGTACAGGTCTTCCACGTTCAGGCACAGCACCTCATCGGCCCGTGCGGCAGACTCGTAGAGCATCATCACACTGCGCCTTTTCCCGCAGGGCGACCTCCAGGCGCCACAGGGCGGCGACCTCGCCCCCGGCATGTATGAGGTCCCCGCACCCGACCGCGAAGCCATCGCGGCGACCTGGCTCTCCTACTTCAACAGGTGATCACCATGACCATCACGGCAGACCACATCCGCACCACCCTCACCGCCTACCTCGACCAGCATCCCGAGGACAAACACGAGCTCGGTACCGTCCTTGGCTTGCTCGACGACGGGGACGACCTCACCAGCCGGAAAACGCTGCCCGGCCACGTCACCGCCGGCGCGATCCTTATCGGCCCCGACAACCGCGTACTGCACATTCTCCACAACGCAACCCAAAAATGGCTCCTACCCGGCGGTCACCTGGAGCCCTACGACCAGACGCTCCTGCAGGCCGCCCGCCGCGAACTCACCGAGGAAACCGGAATCCCGCCACACCTCGTCACCCCGCGCAGCGACACCCCGCTCCACATCGACATCCACCCCATCGACGCCAACCCCGCCAAGGACGAACCCGCCCACCAGCACATCGACTTCCGCTTCCTCTTCCACACCACCGCCGACATCGGCGAACTACAGACCGAAGAGATCAGTGACGCCGCCTGGCGCGAGACCGACAGCCTCCACGACGAGCAGCTCAAACGACGCGTCACCCAAGCACTCCGCTAGCCCGCTTCGGACTCAGTACGAGTCAGGCCCGCCGGCGCAGCGCCAGAGTAGGCAGGCGGCGGGCGCCTACCGCACCCGCAACGTCTACGACCGCACGCCTCGCGGCCTCGACCTCTACGGCAGCGTTCTGCGCTGCTACACGGCCCACTCCACTCGTCCGCGAGCGGTGCTCGGGGGCCGCCGCGTGGCGTGGTGGCGATGAGGCAGGACATGCACCGGTCGAGCCAGCGGCGGCCGGACCCGGGCACGGTGACGACCCCGGTTGCTCTCGCGGGCTCGCCGCAGCGCACGCAGCGCCCACTCCACCGGCGGGCCGGGCCGTCTGTGGGCCGTCCGAGGGCGGCCGCCGACGACAGACAACGACAGCTACCGACCACTCTCGCCCTGCTCAGCGACGGTCCGGTGGGTACCGCCGCAGGTGCCAATCTTCGAAGGTAAGTTGAGCAACTCCAGAGCTTCGGCACAGGATGGCGGTCATGACACAGGGACGACCGCTGCTCAACCGCCGCCTCGCCGAATTCGGCACGACGATCTTCGCGGAGATGTCGGCGCTGGCCGTACGGACCGGCTCCATCAACCTCGGCCAGGGCTTCCCCGACACCGACGGCCCCGAAGAGATCCGGGAGGCCGCGGTCCGCGCGCTGCGCGCCGGACACGGCAACCAGTACCCGCCGGGCCCCGGGGTTCCCGAGCTGCGCACCGCGATCGCCGCCCATCAGCAGCGGCGGTACGCGCTCACGTACGACCCCGACTCCGAAGTGCTCGTCACGGCGGGTGCCACCGAGGCCATCGCCGCCACCCTGCTCGCCCTCGTGGAGCCCGGCGACGAGGTCATCGCCCTGGAGCCGTACTACGACTCGTACGCCGCCTGCATCGCCATGGCGGGCGGCGCCCGCGTCCCGGTCACCCTGCACCCGGACGCGGGGAGCGGTACGTACCGGCTCGACCTCGACGAGCTGCGCGCCGCCGTCACCCCCCGCACCCGGCTGATCCTCCTCAACACCCCGCACAACCCCACCGGCACCGTCCTGGCACGCGAGGAGCTGGCGGCGATCGCCGAACTCGCCTGCGAACGGGACCTGCTCGTCGTCACCGACGAGGTGTACGAGCACCTGGTCTTCGAGGGTGAACACCTGCCCATCGCCGGGTTCCCCGGAATGCGCGAGCGGACCGTGACCATCGGTTCGGCGGGCAAGACGTTCTCGTTCACCGGGTGGAAGGTGGGCTGGGTGACCGCGAGCCCCGGGCTGGTGACTGCGGTCCGCTCGGCCAAGCAGTTCCTGACGTACGTCTCCGCGGGCCCGTTCCAGTACGCCGTCGCCGAGGCGCTGAACCTCCCCGACAGCTACTTCGAGGGGCTGCGCGCGGATCTGCGGGCCAAACGGGATCTGTTGAGCGGCGGGCTCGCGGAGGCCGGTTTCGAGGTGTACCGGCCGGCCGGGACGTACTTCGTCACCACCGATATCCGCCCGCTCGGCGGCGGGACCGACGGCTTCGCCTTCTGCCGCGCGCTGCCCGAGCGGTGCGGGGTCGTCGCCATCCCCAATGCGGTGTTCTACGACGATCAGGAGGGCGGCCGCAGCAAGGTCCGATTCGCCTTCTGCAAGCGCGAGGACGTCCTTCGCGAGGCCGTTTCACGGCTCAAGGGCCTATGACTCCAGGGAGATCCACCGTGCCGGAGCTCGCCTTTCCGGTGTGTGGAGCGACAGAAGCCCGGCCTGAGGCGGCGGTCGTGGTGACCGTCGCCCCGGCCGGGCTGTCGTTCGCAGGCGCTCCGGATCAGGCGCTGGGCACCGCGTCGTCGCCGTCGGTCTTCTTCTCGGCCGGCTCCAGGCCGAGACGCTCCAGCAGCCACTTGTCGAACTCGATCGAGGCCCGCACCCAGCTGACCGTCGACGAGACGAAGTGCTCCAGGCTGACGCCCGTACCGATGAGCATCTGCGCCTCACCGATCAGACGGACCGAGGTCTCGGTGGCCTCGGCGCCCTCCTCGGCCTCGTGGACGTGCGTGTAGACCTTGGGCCACAGCGTGCGGCGGTTCCAGTCGTCGATCGCGTCGAGGAGGACCGGGCGCTGGTCCATGGCGTGGGGGCGGTCGTAGAACGTACGGACCGAGAAGACCTGCTGCTCGTCCTCGCCACGGAACATGAAGTACGTGCGGAACTCTTCCCACGGCGCCGCGAGGTCGCCCTCGTCGTCGACGACGTACTTCAGCTCCATCTGCTCGAGGAGCTGCTTGACGAGGTCCTGGTCAGGGACGACGGGGCCCTCCGGTCCTGCCGCCTGCGGTTCGGGCTGGCCCCCGAAATTCGGAATCGAGGACGGGTCGATGCTCACCGTGAATATCCCTTCGTACGGTTGCCGCCATCCTCTCCCATGGCAGGCGGGGGATGGCAACCCCCAGCTGGGCCGATCAGCTACAGGCTGACACGATCCGGCCCGCTCGGAGCTCCGGGGGAGCCTGTCCGGAGGGGGAATGTCATGGAAGGGACACGCAGACGGACCCATGTGGGCCCGGACAGCCGTGTGCGAGGGCGGGGACACCGCCCTCGCACACTTCAGTCGGTCCGGCGTCCGACGCCCGCCGGGTCCGTCACCCCACGGCGCCCACGATCAGGCCGGCCTCCTCGCCCTCCCCGAACACGTCCACCCGTACGGTGTCCCCGTCCGTGACCTCGCCCGCGAGGATCTCCTTCGCGAGCCGGTCACCGATCGCGGTCTGGATGAGGCGACGCAGCGGCCGCGCCCCGTAAGCCGGGTCGTTGCCCTCCTTCGCCAGCCAGGCCAGCGCGGCCGGGGTGACGTCGAGGGTGAGCCGCCGGTCGGCCAGCCGCTTGGCGAGCCGGTCGATCTGGAGCGCGGCGATGTGCGCGAGCTCGTCGCCGGAGAGGGCGGAGAAGACCACCAGGTCGTCGAGCCGGTTGAGGAACTCCGGCTTGAACGAGGCGCGTACGACCTCCAGGACCCGCTCCTTCTTCTCCTCCGGCTTCATCAACGGATCGACCAGGAACTGACTGCCCAGGTTCGACGTCAGGACCAGGATGGTGTTGCGGAAGTCCACCGTCCGGCCCTGGCCGTCGGTGAGCCGGCCGTCGTCGAGCACCTGGAGCAGGATGTCGAAGACCTCGGGGTGGGCCTTCTCCACCTCGTCCAGCAGGATGACGCTGTACGGACGGCGGCGGACCGCCTCCGTGAGCTGGCCGCCCTCCTCGTACCCCACATAGCCGGGCGGGGCACCGACCAGCCGGGCGACGCTGTGCTTCTCGCCGTACTCGCTCATGTCGATGCGGACCATGGCCCGCTCGTCGTCGAACAGGAAGTCGGCGAGCGCCTTCGCCAGCTCGGTCTTGCCGACACCGGTCGGGCCGAGGAAGAGGAACGATCCGGTGGGCCGGTCCGGGTCGGCGATGCCGGCCCTGGTGCGGCGTACCGCGTCCGACACCGCCTGCACGGCCTCGGTCTGGCCGATCAGCCGCCTGCCCAGCTCCTCCTCCATGCGCAGCAGCTTCTGTGTCTCGCCCTCCAGGAGCCGGCCGGCCGGGATGCCGGTCCAGGCGCCGACGACATCGGCGATGTCGTCCGGGCCGACCTCCTCCTTGACCATGGTGTCCTTGGCGGCCTCCTGCTCCGCCTCGTCGGCCTCCGCGAGCTCCCGCTCCAGGCCCGGGATCTCCCCGTACAGCAGCTTGGAGGCGGTGTCGAAGTCGCCGTCGCGCTGGGCACGCTCGGCCTGTCCGCGCAGGTCGTCGAGGCGCTCCTTCAGCTCACCGACGCGGTTGAGGCTCTGCTTCTCCTTCTCCCAGCGGGCGGTGAGGCCGCGCAGCTCCTCCTCCTTGTCGGCGAGGTCGCGGCGGAGCTTCTCCAGACGCTGGACGGAAGCGGCATCGGTCTCGTTCTTCAGCGCCAGCTCCTCCATCCGCAGACGGTCGACGGCGCGCTGCAGTTCGTCGATCTCGACGGGCGAGGAGTCGATCTCCATGCGCAGCCGGGACGCCGCCTCGTCGACGAGGTCGATGGCCTTGTCGGGGAGGAACCGGGAGGTGATGTAGCGGTCGGACAGGGTCGCGGCGGCCACCAGCGCGGAGTCCGCGATCTGCACCTTGTGGTGCGCCTCGTACCGGCCCTTGAGCCCGCGCAGGATCGCGATGGTGTCCTCGACGGACGGTTCGGCGACCAGGACCTGCTGGAAGCGGCGCTCCAGCGCGGCGTCCTTCTCGATGCGCTCGCGGTACTCGTCGAGCGTCGTCGCGCCGACCATCCGCAGCTCACCACGGGCCAGCATCGGCTTGAGCATGTTGCCGGCGTCCATGGCGGAGTCCCCGCCCGCCCCGGCGCCCACGACGGTGTGCAGCTCGTCGATGAACGTGATGATCTGCCCGTCGCTCTCCTTGATCTCGGAGAGGACGGACTTCAGCCGCTCCTCGAACTCGCCGCGGTACTTGGCTCCGGCGACCATGGCCCCGAGGTCCAGTGAGACGAGCCGCTTGTTCCTCAGGCTCTCGGGCACATCGCCCTTGACGATGCGCTGGGCGAGCCCTTCGACGACGGCCGTCTTGCCGACGCCGGGCTCGCCGATGAGCACGGGGTTGTTCTTGGTACGCCGCGACAGGACCTGCACGACGCGCCGGATCTCGTGGTCACGCCCGATGACGGGGTCGAGCTTGCCCTCGCGCGCGGCCGCCGTGAAGTCGGTGCCGAACTTCTCCAGGGCCTTGTACTGGCCCTCCGGGTCGGGTGTGGTCACCCGGCGCCCTCCCCTGCTCTTCTCGAATGCGTCCAGCAGCTTCTTCGCACTGGCACCCTGCTGGGTGAGGATCTCACCGGCGCGGCCGCCCTCGGCCGCGATACCGATCAGCAGATGCTCGGTGGAGAGGTAGTCGTCACCGAGCTCCTTCGCTCGCTGCGCGGCGTCGGAGATGACGGCGAGCAGCTCACGGTTGGGCTGCGGCGGGGCGACGGTCGCCCCGGTGACGCTGGGCAGCGACGCGAGCAGCCGGTCCGTCTGGCTCCGTACGGCGACCTGGTCGGCGTCTACGGCGGCGAGCAGGTCGGTGATGTTCTCGTTGTCCTCGCCCTCCAGCAGAGCGAGCAGCAGATGCCCCGGGGTCAGATCGGCGTGCCCGTCCTTCACGGCCCTGCTGGTGGCCGCATTGATGGCGTCCCGGCTCTTGTTGGTCAGCTCGGCGTCCACGTGCGCTCTCTCCTCCTTGCGGTGGCTGGTCCGTCCACTTCTTTCGCGACAACTGACTCAGTCAACGTCCACAAAGTTGAGTCTATTCCACTCAAGGCGAGCCCCTGGCGAGAACCGCCGGACTCCGGCAGCAACTACCGACAGAAACCCGCTCGTGTCCGAGTCAACCGGCCGGACAACCCCTGCGCCACCGCAGGGCCGGGCGACGGCTGCCTACCCTTGGTCCATGGCCGTAGACGTACGCAACCCCAGCCCCGAGTACCTCGCCTTCTGGCGCGAGTACCACGTGTGCACCCTGACCACCCTCCGCCCCGACGGCACCCCTCACGTGGTGCCGGTCGGCGTGACGTACGACCCCGAGGCCGGGCTCGCGCGCATCATCACCAACAAGAGCAGCAGAAAGGTCGCCCACGTCCTGGCCGCCGGCCCGGACGGGGCACGGGTGGCGGTCTGCCAGGTCGACCGGGGCCGCTGGGCGACGCTGGAGGGCCGCGCGACGATCCGCACGGAGCAGGACGTGGTCGACGACGCCGTACGCCGCTACGCGGAACGCTACGAGCGCACCCCGGCGCCCAACCCGGACCGGGTCGTCATCGAGATCACCCTCGGCCGGGCCCTCGGCAGGGGCGCACCGGTCCGCACGGCCTGACCCCCGGCAGCTCCCCGCCGCCCGTTCCCGGACAGCACAGCGGCGCCACCGTGTTCAGGTCACGATGACGCCGCTGTGTGGGGGAAGTGTCTGAGCGACATGGAACGACGGGGGATCGCTCAGGCACTGCGGGGGGTGGCGGTGATGGTTTCGGGTTCGATCAGCTGGTGGTCACGCTGATCGAGGTTGACGAAGATCATTCCGTACCGGATGGCACAACGAACGGGCTGCGGCGCCCCGCGGGGGCGACGAAGGCATCGGTAGGCGCGCACCTCTTCGTCGTCCTCCAGGACAACGACGATCGGCTCCCCGAGCAGGGTGACCATCAACGAATCGCCATGGCGGGGGAGTGCCGTGAGCAGATCGATGAAGTGCCACCCTGAGCGGTAGGCAGAGGCCATCTCCCGCCGGAAAACCCGGTCGTCCGGCGGGATGGTCATGCGCCCGCCAGATTCACCGGAATGCTGTCCCAGGTGATATCGCCGGGCACGTTCAACGACTCAGCACCCCGGGCGGCAGCGCTCGGCGCGGACGCTGCAGCGGCGCCCCCTCCGAAATCACCGCCACTCAGTACGCCACAGGCCAATGCCGCGACGAAAGCAGTGGCAAGCACCGAGCGAAGCATTCGCTTGTACATAGTCGGCTTCGTCCTCACTTGATGGGTTCATCTCCCCCGCACTAAGAAGATGTCTCACCTGGGCACGCGAACACCACCGGGTCGATGCATCATGTTCCTGCACGTTCAGGAACATGGGGGGTGGAGAAATGACCACAAGCAACACAAAACCGGCACATCCTCATGGGATCACCGACCTATGCGAGGCGGGAAAGCGGCTTTACGCCAGTGCATTGCGCTCCGGACGCATATCCCGTCCCGAGGTGGAACCGGCACCGTGCTTGATGGACTTCGCGCTCCTGCACCCCGACCCCGACGACGCCGACTGGCTCCGCCCGGTTCCGCCGTCCGCCGCGCTGGCCAAGCGCCTTCACCCCATAGAACGCGAAATCCAGGAACGCCGACACGCCGCTGTCGAACTGACCGACTCCTTCGAACCGTTCATGGACATCAGCGCCCAGGACCCGCCGACCACGCACGCCATCACGGTGCTCGAGGGCGTCAATCGGATCAACGCAGCCATCGACCTCGCCACCGCAGAGTGCCGCACCGAGGTACTCACCATCCAGCCCGGAGGCGGCCGGAGCGAGCACATCCTCAGCAAGGGCCTGGAACGCGGCCAGGCAGTGATAGACCGCGGCGTCAGCATCCGCACCCTCTACCAGCACACGGTCCGGCACAACCGCGGCACCTTCGTCTACGCGGAGCGGCTGGCCGAGGGCAAGGTGGAGATCCGTACGCTCGAGGAGCTCATCGAGCGCCTGATCATCTTCGACGGGACAGTCGCCTTCATCCCCGCACAGGATGATCGCCAAGTCGCCCTGGAGCTCCGCCACCCAGGACTGGTCTCGTACCTGACGAAGGTCTTCGAACAGCTCTGGCAGCGCGCCGACCCACTGCTCGAAGAGATCCAGTACGACCCCGTCCCCAAGGGCATCAGCGGCGTCCAGCGCTCCATCGCCCAACTCCTCGTCGAGGGACACGTCGACGACTCCATCGCTCGCCGCCTGGGAATGAACGTACGCACCTGCCGCGCGCACATCGCCAAACTGAACGCCGCCCTCGGCAGCGGCAGCCGGGCCCAACTCGGATACCTCATAGCCCAGTCGGGAATTCTGAACCAGAACCACTGACCACGACGCACTCCTACCGGACGCGGGCGGCCGCGACCGCGACACGGGGAAGTGCGGCCACGCTTCCGCTGCACAGGAGGAGTTCACCACCCGGCGGGGACAACACTCCCCCGGTGGCCACGCTTCCACCACCGTCATCTTGCTGCAGTGCACAAAAGTAGGGGATCCCGAATGAGCAGAGACGAGGAGATACCACGACATTCGCACGGCGATCTGGAACTGTGCGACCCCGCACTCCAGCTCTACACCGAGGCGCTCCGCAGCGGCCGGATCGCCCGCGCCGACCTCGCACCCGCCCCGTGCCTCATCGACATGGCGCTCGTCCACCCCGACCCCCGGGACGACGCGTGGATGCGCCCCGTGCCACCGTCCGCCGCCCTGGCACATCTGCTGCAGCCCGTCACCCGCGAGATCCACGAACGGATACGGCGCACCGCGGCCCTCGCGGACTCGCTGGCCCCCCTGGCGTCGGTGGTCAGTGAGGACCCCAACCTCGCCATCACCGTCATCGAGGGAAAGCCGAAGATCAGAGCGGCTGTCTACGATGCGACGGCGAACGCGTCGGAGGAGGTTCTGACGATGCAGCCCGGCAGCACCCGGCCGCTTGAGCGGCTGGAGGAGGCGCTGCCCTACGCCCTCTCCGTCGTCGATCGGAGGGTCAGCCTCCGGCACCTGTATCAGCACTCGGCACGCTACAGCCCGCACCTCAAGGGCTACCTGGAGCAGATACCTCCCGGCCACCTCCAAGTGCGGACCATCGAGCAGACCGCCGAACGGCTGCTCATCTTCGACCGACGGGTCGCCTTCGTCCCCGCCACCCCGGAGCGCGACGTCGCCCTGGAGATCCGCCACCCCGCCCTGGTTCGCTATCTGGTCCAGGTGTACGAGGCGCTGTGGGCCCAGGCCATCCCCATCGAGGAGCACCCGCACCAGGTGTCCCCCGGCACCCCCGTCACCGCCGTACAACGCAGCATCGCGCGCCTCCTGGTCGAGGGCCATGTCGACGACGCCGTCGCCCGCAAGCTGGGCATCAGCGTGCGCACCTGCCGGTCCCACGTCGCCAAACTCATGCAGGCACTCAACGCCTCCAGCCGGACCCATCTCGGCGCGCTCATCATCCGGTCGGGCATCGTCGAGCCGGACGGCACCGCTGCCGGCGCCGCCGACGCGGAAGGCCCGCCACCCGTTTCCGGGTGACGGGCCTCGGCCGCCGTGCGTGCGCCGTAACCGCGCCTATTCCTTCGGCCTCTTCGGCCGCCAGACCACCAACGCACTGGTCTGCTGCACATCCTGATACGGCACCAGATCGCGCCGGTACGACGCATGCACCTGCGCCTCGCGCTGCTGCATCGCCGCCGCCGCGCCGTCCACTGCCGCGGAGAGTTCGGCGACGCGCTGCTGGAGCGCGGCCACCTGATTCTCCAGTTCGATGATGCGCTTGATGCCCGCCAGGTTGATGCCCTCGTCCTGCGACAGTTGCTGCACGGTGCGCAGCAGCTCGATGTCACGGGCCGAGTAGCGCCGGCCGCGGCCGGCCGTGCGGTCCGGGGAGACCAGGCCGAGGCGGTCGTACTGGCGCAGTGTCTGCGGATGCAGGCCCGAGAGCTGGGCCGCGATCGAGATCACGTACACCGGTGAGTCATCGGTCAGTTGGTACGGATTACGTCGTCGGCCGTCCACATCATGCTCCCTTCGCGGCCTGGAACAGCTCCGCCCGCGGGTCCTCCCCCGCGGTCGCCTTCCGGTAGGCCTCCAGCGCGTCCTGCGCCTCGGGACCCAGTTCCTTCGGCACGGCCACCTCGACGGTGACCAGCAGGTCGCCCCGGGTGCCGTCCTTGCGCACCGCACCCTTGCCCCGGGCGCGCATCGTACGCCCGTTGGGGGTACCGGCCGGCAGTTTCAGGGTGACCGGGGGTCCTCCGAGCGTGGGGACCTTCACCTCGCCGCCGAGCGCCGCCTCCACGAAGGTGACGGGCACGGTGACCGTGAGGTTGTCGTCCCTGCGGCCGAAGACCGGGTGGGCGTCGACATGGACGACGACGTACAGATCGCCGGCCGGGCCGCCGCGCTCGCCCGGAGCGCCCTTGCCGCGCAGCCGGATCCGCTGGCCGTCGGAGACGCCCGCCGGGATCCTGACCTGCATGGTGCGCGACGAACGCGCCCGCCCGCTGCCCTTGCAGACATCGCACGGGTCCTGGGCGATGAGGCCCCGGCCCTTGCAGTCCACGCAGGGATCGGTGAGCGAGAACCCGCCGCCGCTGCCACGCGACACCTGGCCGGTGCCGACACAGGTCGGGCAGACCCTCGGGGTGCCGTTCTTGTCGCCGGTGCCCGAACACGCCTTGCAGGGCGCCTGGCTGGACATCCGCAGCGGGACCGTTGCCCCGTCGACCGCCTCGGTGAAGCTGAGCGTCACCTCGGACTCGATGTCCTGGCCGCGGCGCGGCTGCACGCGTGTCCCCGCACCGCCGCCCCGGTTGAACAGGCCGCCGAAGACATCGCCGAGACCGCCGCCGCCGCCGAAACCACCGGGGCCGCCGGCTCCGCCGCCCTGGGTGCCTCCGAAGAGGTCGCCCAGGTCGAAGTTGAAGTTGCCTCCCGCACCACCGGGACCGGCCCGGAAGCCGCCGTTGCCGAAGAGGGCGCGCGCCTCGTCGTACTCCTTGCGCTTCTTGGAGTCGCCGAGGATGTCATTGGCCTCGGAGATCTCCTTGAAGCGCTCCTCCGCCTTGTCGTCGCCCTTGTTGGCGTCCGGGTGGAACTCGCGGGCGAGCTTGCGGTACGCCTTCTTGATCTCGGCGTCGGTGGCGTCCTTGGGGACGCCGAGGACCTTGTAGTAGTCCTTCTCGACGAAGTCCTTCGTGCTCATCGACGTCCCTCCTTCCGGACGATCGGCCGGGCGACCGGCCCGAGGGCCGGTCGCCGGGGCAGACGGTGGGCCCCGCGGTGGTCGGACGAAATGTCAGACCTCCTCGGTGCCACCGCTCTCCTCGTCGTCTGTCTTCTCTTCCTTCGCCGCCGCAGGGGCCGCCCCCGGCTGGGGTTCGGCCACCGCCACCCGCGCGGGGCGGATGGTGCGCTCGCCGATGCGATACCCCGGCTGGAGGATCGCCACGCAGGTCGTCTCGGTGACGTCCGGCGCGTACGAGTGCATCAGCGCCTCGTGGATCGTCGGGTCGAAGGGCTCGCCCTCCTTGCCGAACTGCTGCAGGCCCAGCTTGGCGACGACCGTCTCGAGCGATTCGGCCACCGACTTGAACCCGCCCACGAGCTCGCCGTGTTCCCTGGCGCGACCGACGTCGTCGAGCACGGGCAGGAGCTCGGACAGGAGACCCGCGACAGCGATCTCCTTGACCGTGACCCGGTCCCGCTCGACGCGGCGGCGGTAGTTCTGGTACTCGGCCTGGAGCCGCTGGAGGTCGCCCGTGCGCTCTGCGAGCGCGGTGCGGACCTGGTCCAGCTGGGCGGTGAGGCCGACTGTCTGTACTGCGTCCCCGGCCGGGGACGCCCCCTCCTCCGAAGAGGGGGCGGCGTCCTTCGGCTCAGCTCCGTCAGGGGTGGCGCCGGAGGGGACGTCAGGCTTCTCCTCGAAGCCCGGAGTCTCCTCGGTCACACCGCACCGCCCTTGGCGTCCCGCTCGTCGTCCACGATCTCGGCGTCGACGACGTCGTCCGCGCCGTCGGCGTGCGCCTGGCCGGGCTGCGGGTCACCCTGCGGGCCACCCTCGGCCTGTGCGTTGGCGTACATCGCCTGGCCCAGCTTCTGCGAGACGGCCGCGACCTTCTCGGTGGCGGTACGGATCTCGGCGGTGTCCTCGCCCTTGAGCTTCTCCTTCAGCTCGGTGAGCGCGGCCTCCACCTCCGTCTTCACGTCACCGGGGACCTTGTCCTCGTTGTCCTTGAGGAACTTCTCCGTCTGGTAGACGAGCTGCTCGCCCTGGTTGCGGGACTCGGCGGCCTCGCGACGGCGGTGGTCCTCCTCCGCGTACTGCTCGGCCTCCTCACGCATCCGGTTGACCTCGTCCTTCGGCAGCGAGGAGCCACCGGTGACGGTCATCTTCTGCTCCTTGCCGGTGCCGAGGTCCTTGGCAGCGACGTGCATGATGCCGTTGGCGTCGATGTCGAACGCGACCTCGATCTGCGGGACACCACGCGGGGCCGGCGGCAGACCGGTCAGCTCGAACATGCCGAGCTTCTTGTTGTACGCCGCGATCTCGCGCTCGCCCTGGTAGACCTGGATCTGCACCGACGGCTGGTTGTCTTCGGCCGTCGTGAAGATCTCGGACCGCTTGGTCGGGATCGTGGTGTTGCGCTCGATGAGCTTCGTCATGATGCCGCCCTTGGTCTCGATACCGAGGGACAGCGGCGTGACGTCGAGGAGCAGAACGTCCTTGACCTCACCCTTGAGGACACCGGCCTGGAGCGAGGCACCGATGGCGACGACCTCGTCGGGGTTCACACCCTTGTTGGCCTCCTGGCCACCGGTCAGCTCCTTGACGAGCTCGGCGACGGCCGGCATACGGGTCGAGCCACCGACGAGAACGACGTGGTCGATCTCGGAGAGCTGGATGCCCGCGTCCTTGATGACGTTGTGGAACGGGTTCTTGCAGCGCTCCAGGAGGTCCGCGGTGAGCTGCTGGAACTGGGCGCGCGTGAGCTTCTCGTCCAGGTGCAGCGGGCCCTCGGCGGACGCCGTGATGTAGGGCAGGTTGATCGAGGTCTCCGTCGAGGAGGACAGCTCGATCTTCGCCTTCTCCGCGGCCTCACGGAGACGCTGGAGAGCCATCTTGTCCTTGGACAGGTCCACACCGTGACCGTTGGCGAACTGCTTCACCAGGTAGTCGACGACGCGCTGGTCCCAGTCGTCACCACCGAGGTGGTTGTCACCATTGGTGGCCTTCACCTCGACGACACCGTCGCCGATCTCCAGAAGCGACACGTCGAAGGTGCCGCCACCGAGGTCGAAGACGAGGATCGTCTGGTCGTCCTTGTCGAGCCCGTACGCCAGCGCGGCGGCGGTCGGCTCGTTGACGATACGCAGGACGTTCAGGCCCGCGATCTCGCCGGCCTCCTTCGTCGCCTGACGCTCGGAGTCGTTGAAGTACGCCGGGACGGTGATCACCGCGTCGGTGACCTTCTCGCCCAGGTACGCCTCCGCGTCGCGCTTCAGCTTCTGCAGGATGAAGGCGCTCATCTGCTGCGGGTTGAAGCTCTTGCCGTCGAGGTCGATCTTCCAGTCGGTGCCCATGTGGCGCTTGACCGAGCGGATGGTCCTGTCGACGTTGGTCACCGCCTGACGCTTGGCGACCTCGCCGACCAGCACCTCGCCGTTCTTCGCGAAGGCGACGACGGACGGCGTGGTCCTGGCGCCTTCGGCGTTGGTGATGACGGTGGGCTCGCCGCCTTCGAGAACGCTGACGACGGAGTTAGTCGTGCCCAGGTCGATGCCGACCGCACGTGCCATTTCAATTCCTCCAACTGACTACTTGAGTGGATCTGACTCAAGGATGCATGACACCCGCCTCAGAGTCAACAGACCTGAGTCGAGTCGACTCAACTATCGTGCACACACCACGCGCCACCTGCAGTTTCTCCGAGATCCGAGGGGTACATATCCGGGCACATGTCCGGCTCCCACTACCGGCGATCGAGGGTGACACCTGCCGACCCGACGGCCCACACGCCCCGCTCCATCATCGCCGCATGGGATCGTTCTGTCACAAAATGCCGCGAGATGCACAAAACCGGCATCCGACCCGTCCAACCCGGCAGGTGTGCACGATGCAGACGCAGATGACGGCGAAGCGCGCGCTGGATCTGACCCTCGGCTCGGTCCTGCTCGTCCTGGCCGCCCCCCTGCTCGCCGCAGGAGCCGTCGCGCTCGCCGCACGGCGGCCTCCCGGCGGCGTACTGACCCGCTCCGTGCGGATCGGCCTGGCCGGCCGGCCCTTCGTACTGCGCACCCTGCGCACCCGCCGACTGCGCCTCGACCTGCTCTCCCGGCTGCCTCATGTCGTACGCGGAGAGCTCTCCCTCGTCGGACCGGAACCGCTCACTCCGGACGACGAGCGGGCCGGAACCGCCGACGGAGCGACCGGCGGCACCGGGGACGGGGCCGGCGCGCGACACTGGCGGCAGGAGCTGAGACCCGGCCTGACCGGCCTGGCCCAGATCCGCTCCCGCTCCGGAATGCCGTGGGACGAACCGGCCCTGCTCGACCAGCACTACGCCGAGCACCACTGGCTGGGACTCGACCTGACGATCCTGGCGGCGGCGGTACACATTCCGCTTCGCGCCGCGGTCCACAGGCCCACCCACCGCGGCAAGGCACACCTGAGCGACACAGATCACCGACTGCGCGGCTACAGCGCGGCGGAATAAGTGGATAGTGTCAGCACAGACTGATTAAGTTACTGCTTAGTAATCGCTTGTACTCCGACACGTCCCACAAGTGCCGGATCCCACCCTCGCAGGCCCGAGGAGCCCCCAAATGCAACTCGCCGCGATCATCGTGTCGCTGGTGCTGACTGTGGTCGGCGTTGCGCTCATCGCCCGAGCCGTCGCGCAGATCTACCGGTTCGTCAAACTCGGACAGCCGGTCCCGGCAGGCAGCCGCACCGACAACCCGAAGCAGCGCACGATCACCCTGGCCAAGGAGTTCCTCGGCCATACCCGGATGAACCGGTGGGGGATCGTCGGCTTCGCGCACTGGTTCGTCGCCATCGGCTTCCTGACGCTGCCACCGACGCTGCTCCAGGCGTACGGACAGCTCTTCAAGGCCGACTGGGTGCTGCCGATCATCGGTGAATGGCTGCCGTTCGAGCTCTACATCGAGTTCATCGGCCTGATGACAACGGTCGGCATCCTGGTGCTGATCGCCATCCGGCTGCTGAACCTGCCCTCCCGGGCCGGCCGCAAGTCCCGCTTCGCGGGCTCCAAGGCCTGGCAGGCGTACTTCGTCGAGTACGTCATCCTCATCATCGGCCTGGCGATCCTGACCCTGCGCGGTCTCGAGGGCGCGATCCACCACGTGGGGGGCTACGAAGCCGCGTACTTCGTCTCGTACCCCCTGGTCCTCGCCTTCAAGGGACTCGGCCTCGGCGCGCTCCAGAACCTCATCTACTTCACCGCGATGATCAAGATCGGCACCTCGCTGATCTGGATGATCACGGTCTCGCTCAACACCAACATGGGTGTCGCCTGGCACCGCTTCCTCGCCTTCCCGAACATCTGGTTCAAGCGGAACGCGGACGGCGCGGTCGCACTCGGCGCGCTGCAGCCGATGACGTCCGGCGGCAAGGAGATCGACTTCGAGGACCCGGGCGAGGACGACGTCTTCGGTGTCTCCCAGGTCGAGCAGTTCTCCTGGAAGGGCATCCTCGACTTCTCCACGTGCACGGAGTGCGGTCGCTGCCAGTCGCAGTGCCCCGCCTGGAACACCGGCAAGCCGCTCTCCCCGAAGCTCCTGATCATGTCGCTGCGCGACCACGCGCACGCCAAGGCCCCGTATCTGCTCGCCGGTGGCGGCAAGGACATGGAGGGCAACGAGAAGGCGTCCGAGGAACAGCTGAAGGACGTCCCGGCCGCGGCTCTGGCGGAGGCCGAACGCCCCCTCATCGGCACGGTCGAGGAGAACGGCGTCATCGACCCGGACGTGCTCTGGTCCTGCACCACCTGCGGTGCGTGCGTGGAGCAGTGCCCGGTCGACATCGAGCACATCGACCACATCGTCGACATGCGCCGCTATCAGGTGATGATCGAGTCCGCGTTCCCGTCCGAGGCGGGCACGATGCTCAAGAACCTGGAGAAGAAGGGCAACCCCTGGGGGCTCGCCAAGAAGCAGCGCGTCGAGTGGACCAAGGAGGTCGACTTCGAGGTCCCGATCGTCGGCAAGGACGTCGAAGACCTGTCGGAGATCGACTACCTGTACTGGGTCGGCTGCGCGGGCGCCCTGGAGGACCGGGCCAAGAAGACCACCAAGGCCTTCGCCGAGCTGCTGCACATCGCGGGCGTGAAGTTCGCGATCATGGGTGGCGACGAGAAGTGCACGGGTGACTCGGCCCGCCGTCTGGGCAACGAGCCGCTGTTCCAGCAGCTCGGCCAGGAGAACGTCGCGATGCTGAACATGGCGTTCGGCGAGGACGACGAGGACGAGACGACGAAGAAGCCCAAGTCGTCCAAGAAGATCGTCGCGACCTGCCCGCACTGCTTCAACACCATCGCGAACGAGTACCCGCAGCTCGGCGGCGAGTACGAGGTCATCCACCACACGCAGCTGCTCCAGCACCTGGTGGACGAGGGCAAGCTGATCCCGGTGACCCCGGTCGAGGGTCTGATCACGTACCACGACCCGTGCTACCTGGGCCGGCACAACAAGATCTACACGCCGCCGCGCGAGATCATCGCGAAGGTGCCGGGTCTGCGGAACGAGGAGATGCACCGCCACAAGGAGCGCGGCTTCTGCTGCGGCGCCGGTGGTGCCCGGATGTGGATGGAGGAGCGGATCGGCAAGCGCATCAACAACGAGCGTGTCGACGAAGCCCTCTCCCTCAACCCGGACATCGTCTCCACCGCCTGCCCGTTCTGCCTGGTCATGCTGACCGACTCGGTCAACGGCAAGAAGAACGACGGCAAGGCGAAGGAGTCGATCCAGGTGGTCGACGTCTCGCAGCTGCTGCTCGACTCGGTGAAGACCCCGGCGGACCCGGCGGGCGAGCCGGAGTCCGAGAGTGCGCCGGAGCCGGAGCCGGTGAAGTAGCTTTCGGCCGCAGGAGGGGCTGATGGGGAACTCCCCATCAGCCCCTCCTGTCATTTCCGGCCCCTCCGCCCCCACCGCTACCCCTCCTCCACCCCACCGGCATCATGGGCGAGTTGCAGTCGAGGCACGGGCGGGGTCACAGCTGATGGTGCACAGGACGGTGCACCCGGGCGCCGACGGTGGCGGCTTCGTCGCCAAGAAGCCTCACGTCACCTTCTCCCCGAAGGAGTTCACCGCCTGATGCGTCCGTTCCGCCGGCTGTCCGCGTCCTTCCGCCCGCGTACGTTCCCGGCGGCGGCCGCCGTCCTGTGCGGCGCCGCCCTCCTCGCCGGCTGCACCGCCGACCCGCACCCGCTGACCTGGTCGAAACCCGACGCCGGGAAGCGCTCCGCGCACGGCCCGAGGCCGCGCTCGGCCGGGCCGTCTCCACCTTCGACGGCCCCGCCACCCCGGGCACCGGGGACGCCGACGGGGACGGCATTCCCGACCTGCTCCTGCCGACACCCGGCGCCCGGGGCGGCGTCACCGTCCGCTACGGCGCCGCGTCCGGGCTGGGGACGGGACGTTCGGACACGGCGCTCGGCACCGGGCGGCGCGAGGACTTCGGCGACGGGCCCGTCGTCGGCGAGGTGAACGGGGACGGCAAACCCGACGTCCTTGTCGACACCCCCGGCTTCCGCCGCCACGACGGAAAGATCACGCTGCTGCCGGGCGGCGCTTCCGGTGTGCCGTCCACCGACGGTGAGCAGTCGGTCGACGCGGAGAGCGACGGGCTGCCCGGCAGCCCGAACCCGCACTACTGGAACTACTTCGTCCACTCGGGCCCGCTGCTCGACGTCAACGGCGACGGACACGATGACGCGATCGTGTTCGGGGAGCTCTACAACAAGCGCAAGGGCCAGTACATCGTGCTGCGCGGCACGGCCGACGGCCTCGATCCGCACCGGTCGCAAGGGTTCACACCGCACGACATCGGCATACGACTCCGGATCGAATAGCCGCGCCCGGCCCGACGCCACGCGGACGTGGCGGCGGGAGCACCCGGCGCGAACGCGAGGTGGGGCGGGATCCCGTATCGCGAGGCCGACGAGGAACCGCCGTGCCCGGGCGTGGTCCCGGTGACGCCGGGAAGGGACTTCGGGGCGGTTTCGTACAGGCTGTGCTCGCCCGGCAGCGGGAGTCTCAGGGGAGGCCCCGCGCCTCCTCCCTCCCGCCTCCACCTCCCGCCCCAGAAATAGTTGCACCCCCCATACAACCCTCCACCCCCACCGCGAGTCTCCTGTTCGCCAACCGCAGGGCCACACCTGGGACAACTCCCGGCAAACGCCCATGGAACGCACCCCATTGACTGCGGATGCCCGCCAGGCATCCCCGCATGTTGCAGGAGAACCCGCATGCAGAAGCACAAGCGCACCCCCGCTCCTTCTCCCACGCGCATACGCCTCGCCACCGCGACGGCGGCGGCCGCCGCGCTGACCGCGGGGCTGCTCGCCGTGTCGGCAGGCAGCGCGTCCGCGGTGACCGGCGTGGCCCGCGCCGACGCCGATGCCGACTTCAACGGCGACGGCATCGGCGACACCGCCGTCTCCGCCTCGCACGCCTATGTCGGCGGCCACGCGGATGCCGGGCAGATCGCCGTCGTCTACGGCGGCACGGTCTCCAAGAAGTACGCGACGATCAGCCAGAACACGGCAGGCGTACCCGGCAACGCCGAGAGCGGCGATGTCTTCGGCGCAGACTCGGCGTACGGGGACTTCGACGGCGACGGATACGACGACCTGCTGGTCAGCGCCCCCGGAGAAGACGTCGGCTCCGACAAGGACGGCGGCACGGCGGCGATCCTCTGGGGCTCGCCCTCGGGCCTCACCGGCGGTACGACGGTCGCCGACCCGCGGCCCACCAAGCACGACGGCTTCGGCGGGCCGGCCGAGGCCGGCGACTTCAACGGCGACGGCAAGGCCGACTTCGCGATCGCGTCCGAGCACGGTTCCGCCACGGTGGACATCTTCACCGGCCCGTTCACCCGCACCAACACCACAGGCCGGCACACCACGCTCTCCGCCGCCGTCTACAGCGGCGACGGCGCGGGGGTCTGGAACCTCCACTCGGGCGACGCCAACGGCGACGGCAGCGACGACCTGATCGTCAACGGCTACTCGACCGAGACCGACTACAACGCCAACCTCTGGATCCCGGGCAGCACGTCGGGCCTGAGCGCGGCACGCTCCCAGCGCCTGCCCACCGGTGTCATCACGGATCTCGGCGACACGGACAGCGACGGCTACGACGACGTCGTCATCGGCAACTTCTGGGCCGACTCCAACAGCAAGGCCGAAAGCGGGGCTGTCTCCGTGGTGCACGGCACCGCGTCGGGCCCGTCCGCCGGCGACACCCAGAAGTTCACGCAGGAGACCCCCGGCGTCCCCGGCGGCAGCGAGGGCGGCGACGGCTTCGGTGCCGAGGTCGACCTCGGCGACGTCAACGGCGACGGCCACCTCGACCTGGTCGTCGGCACCCCCGGCGAGGACCTGACCGGCGGCGCCGACACCGGGGCGGCGACGGTCCTGTACGGCGCCGCGGACGGCTCCGGAATCACCGGCTCGGGCGCCCTGTTCCTCGAGCAGAACAACGCGTACGTCCCCAACACCAATGAGAAGAACGACCAGTTCGGTTCGGACGTCCACCTCGACGACCTCAACGGTGACGGCCGCGACGAGGTGTACGTGGGCGCGCTGGGGGAGAACGGCTCCAACGGCGCTCTCTACCCGGTCCGCGTGAACGCCGACGGCACCCTCGCCTCCTCCTCCGGCATCTACACCTCCACCCTCGGCATCTCCGCCACCGGCACCCCGCGCCTGGGCGCCAACTTCACGGACTGACGCCGGCCCCGCACCACAATCCGGCCGGGCCCGCGCATCCGTCGTGGGTCCGGCCTCCCCCCTCCCGGAAGCCTGACATCATGCGCAAACGCACCATCGCGACCGTCGTCGCGCTCACGGCGGCGGCCTTCACCCCCCTGACTCTCCCGACCACCCCGGCGACGGCCGCGCCCGCGAAGTACGCGGACGACTTCAACGGCGACGGGTACCGCGACCTCGCGACCGCCGCCGTCGGTGCCACCGTGGGCGGTGCGAGCCGCGCCGGCGCCGTAGTGGTCAACTACGGTTCGGCATCCGGCATCAGCGCCTCCCGGCGCACGGTCCTCAGCCAGAACTCCAGCGGTGTACCCGGCACCGGTGAGAAGAACGACGCCTTCGGTTCCGTACTCGCGTCCGGCGACCTGAACAACGACGGATACGCCGACCTCGTCGTCGGGACCGGCGGCGAGGACGTCGGCGCCGACACCAACGGCGGCACCGTCGTGGTCCTCTGGGGCAGCGCCCGTGGCCTGTCCGGCGGGACGACCATCGGCGATCCGGACCCGTCCGGCCACGATCTCTTCGGCAAGTCCCTGGCCGTGGGCGACTTCACCGGCGACGGCAGAGCCGACCTCGCGGTGGGCAGCACGGGCAGCGCAGTCTGGATCTACAGGGGTGGATTCACCAAGTCCTCCGGAGCCGCTTCCAAGTTCGAGCTGAGCACCGACCTGGAACCCGGCACCTCCCACGGGGCCAGGACGCTCACCTCCGGGGACTTCAACGCGGACGGCTACAGCGACCTGCTGGTCACGGGCTTCTACAACCCGAACAGCTACAGCGCCGCCGACGGCAGCCTGGTCTATCTGGGGTCCGCGGCCGGCATGGCCTATCAGGACATCCTCGCCGATGGCGACACCGTGGCCACCGGTGACCTCAACGCCGACGGCTACGACGACGTGATCGTCAGCTGGGCCTGGGGTGGCAGTCAGGGCGACGCAGGCGGCTCCATCGTCACCTACCTAGGTGGTGACGAAGGGGTGCGTACCGGCACGGCACAAGTCATCGACCAGGACACCCCGGGTGTGCCCGGCGACGACGAGTCGAGCGACTACTTCGGTAACGCGATCTCCATCGGCGACATCGACGGTGACGGACACGACGACGCCGCCGTCTCCAGTTACTACGAGAGCATCGGCGACGCCACGCTGGCCGGCAGTGTCACCGTGTTCCGCGGGAACCTGCGCGGCCTGTCCACGAGTGGGGTCAAGGTGGTCCACCAGGGCACCACCGGAGTCCCCGGCGCCAACGAGGACAACGACCACTTCGGTTCGGCCGTGCGGCTCGCCGACCTCAACGCGGACGGCCGCGCGGACCTCTCCGTCGGCGCGGACGGCGAGAACAGCGCGGACGGCGCCGTCTGGAGCCTGCGCGGCACCTCTTCGGGCGTGACCACCAAAGGCGCCGTCAGCTTCGGCGCGTCGGCCGTGGGCATCTCCACGGCCGGATACCCGTTCTTCGGAAACGTGATGGCCGACTGACCACGCACGTGCCGTGTGAGCGCAGTGAGCCCGTCCCGGGTGGTGGACAGCACCGGGACGGGCTCGTCGCTTTCGCAGAGGAGAAGGGGCCCTGTTCCCGGCCCTGCCCTGCCGGACCCTGCGTGGCCCTGGCCGCACAACCCTGGCAGCGCCCGGATCAGCCAGGCCCCGGCATCCCCCGCGTCGCCGAGGCCGGGGACCCCTTCGGAACCCCCTGACGGCCGACGGCCGCGGCGGCTACGGCGACGGCCTGCCCGACGCCACGGCCGGCTCCCCCGGCGAGAACGGCTCGCTCGGCGCGGCCTGGCAGCTGCGCGGCGACGGGGACGCCGCGCCCAGCCCGTTCTCCCCGCGCACGCTCGCACTGCCCTCGTCCGTCGATCCCCTGCGGTACGGATCCGTGCCTCCGACCGCCCCGTAGACACCCCTCACTGCTGCCTCGGGACACCCTTAGGGGATGTCACAGCTCGGCCGCAAAGCCGGGCCCGATCCTCCGGGCCCAGCACCTCACTGTCCCGGACCAGGTACGTTCGATTACGTGGCTGGATTCAGGATCGGACGCGGCCGGGACAACCGCACCCCGCAGCAAGGGCAACAGCAACCGCGGCAGCAGCCGTACGGCACGCAGGCACCACCGCCGCCGTACGGTCAGCAGCCATGGCCGCCGACGGGAGGCAACGGCACCCCGTACACAGCCGGCCGGCCCGGGGCACATCAGGGCAACGGCGGCTACGGCGGCGCACACGGCGAGCCCGAATACTTCGGCGACCCGTACAACCAGCCCCAGCAGCCCCACCGAGGCGACCCGTACGCCAACAACCCGGGTCACACGCAAGCGTTCAGCATCAACGAGGACCCGTACGGCGACGGCAACACCTACCGCGCCGGCCAGGCCCCCGCCCAGCCCGCAGGCCCCCGCCTGCACTGGAAGGACCTGCTGAGCGGCATCGTGCTGCGCCCCGGCCCGACGTTCTGGCAGATGCGCGACTACCCCGTCTGGGGCCCGGCGCTCATCGTCACGTTCCTCTACGGCCTGCTGGCACTCTTCGGCTTCGACCAGGCCCGCGACGACGCGATCCACGCGACGCTCTCCGCCGCCGTCCCGTACGTCGTCCTCACGGGCGTCGGCTTCGTCATCGGCGGCCTGGTCCTCGGCGCGGTCACCCACACCCTCGCCCGCCAGCTCGGCGGCGACGGCGCCTGGCAGCCGACGGTCGGCCTCTCCATGCTGATCATGTCGATCACGGACGCACCGCGCCTGATATTCGCACTGTTCCTGGGCGGCGAGAACTCCCTGGTCCAGGTCCTCGGCTGGGTCACCTGGCTGGCGTCGGCCGCACTCTTCACCTCGATGGTCAGCAAGTCGCACGACCTGCCGTGGCCGAAGGCACTCGGCGCATCCGCCATCCAGCTGATCGCGCTTCTGTCGATCATCAAACTCGGCACGATCTGACGCACCCGCACCACAGAAATGACCCCCGGCGCCTCGGCACCGGGGGTCATCCACTTTCCACTGCTGCTCCCGCCTCAGGCGTCGAGAACCTGCCCACTGCGCCGCACGACAGGCTTCTCGACACTCCACGGGAAGTTGATCCAGCGATCGGTCTTCTTCCACACGTACTCGCACTTCACGAGCGAGTGCGACTTCTCGTAGATGACCGCGCTGCGCACCTCGGCGACGTGATCGATACAGAAATCACGGACCAGCTTCAGCGTCTTGCCCGTATCGGCGACATCGTCGGCGATCAGGACTTTCTTGTCCGAGAAATCAATGACATTCGGAACGGGCGCCAGCATGACCGGCATCTCCAGAGTCGTCCCGACCCCGGTATAGAACTCCACATTCACCAGGTGGATGTTCTTGCAGTCCAACGCATACGCCAGTCCGCCCGCGACGAAAACCCCGCCCCGCGCGATGCTGAGCACCACATCCGGCTCGTAGCCGTCGTCGGCCACGGTCTGCGCGAGCTCCCGCACGGCATGACCGAACGCCTCGTAGGTCAGGTTCTCCCGTACGTCATTCATGGTCCGGCATCACACCTGAGTCCGATGGAAGTTCATGAACGAACGCGAGGCCGTCGGCCCACGCTGCCCCTGGTAGCGCGACCCGTACCGCTCCGAGCCGTACGGGAACTCCGACGGCGAACTCAGCCGGAACATGCACAGCTGGCCGATCTTCATTCCCGGCCACAGCTTGATCGGCAGCGTCGCGAGATTCGACAGCTCCAGGGTCACATGCCCGGAGAACCCGGGATCGATGAACCCGGCAGTCGAATGCGTCACCAGCCCGAGCCGGCCGAGCGAACTCTTGCCCTCCAGCCGCGACGCAAGATCGTCGGGCAGCGAGATGACCTCGTACGTCGAGGCGAGCACGAATTCGCCGGGATGCAGGATGAACGCCTCGTCCCCGTCCGGCTCGACCGTACGGGTCAGGTCCGCCTGCTCGACGGCTGGGTCAATATGCGGATAGCGGTGGTTCTCGAACACCCGGAAGTAGCGGTCGAGCCGCACGTCGATGCTCGAGGGCTGCACCATCGACGGATCGAACGGATCAATGCGGACCCGCCCGGCGTCGATCTCGGCCCGGATGTCCTTGTCTGAGAGAAGCACGTCCCGAGGATACGCAGAACGCGCGGGCCCGCCCCAACCGGACCGCCCCGCGCGCTCTGCCACAACCGTCTGCCGACGCCTCTACCGCTCCTCGAACACCACAGGAACGGCATGCCGCAACCGGGCACAACGCGGGCAGCGAATAAGCCTCCCGGGACCGATCCGACCGGCCCCGAGCTGCTGCATCGGGAACGAAGCGGTAGCGAAAATGTGCCCTTCGGCACAGCGGACGACGGTGCGCTCCATGGAGTCCATCAAGTCCCTTCCCCAACAAGCCTTGGACGAGAACGCCACATTAGGGGATGAAGAGGACGCCGCTCCAGGCGGCACTCCGACTACGTACGCTACGCCCCAACTCCCGCCCCCGGCACCCGCATCCACACCTCGGACACGACACCCAGGCCCCCGGCTCACGCACCGGGGGCCTGCCATGGGGTAGAGTGTGCGACGATGAGCGTTGATCAACCAGCGCTCCGCGCGGGTGTAGTTTAATGGTAGAACATGAGCTTCCCAAGCTCAGAGCGCGAGTTCGATTCTCGTCACCCGCTCCATACAAAAGCCCCAGGCCATCGGCCCGGGGCTTCTTTGTTGTCTGGACCAGTTCAAGCGTCCCGTGCCATATCCGTGCCAGATGCCTGGTCATCCACTGCTTCGCGCCGAGCCCGTACGAGCTGGTCGAGGCCGGCTGCCACCTCGCGCTGCCGCTCCAGGTCGGAATGCTGATAGATGAGCGCGGCGCGTTCGGTCGACTGCCCAGCGCGCACCATCGTGTCCTTCAGCGTCGCCCCGGAACGGGTCGTGAGCGTGTGCCCGGTGTGACGAAGGTCGTAGAAGCGGAAGCCGTCAGGAAGACCAACCTTCGTACGCGCAGCACGCCACTTCCGCCCGAAGGTGGACCGGCGGAACGGCTTACCCTTCTCCCCCACGAACAGCAGTCCGTCCGGACCTTTCTCGGCGTACCAGTCGAGATGCCGACGGAGGTCGGCCCGCAGAAAGGCCGGCAGGACCACGACCCGCTTGCCCGCTTCCGACTTGGTGTCGCCAGGAGCACGACGGCCGGTGGTCAGCTCGGGTGCGGCCATGCGGACGCGGATGGTCATCTCGTCCAGGTCGACGTCCCTGCGACGCAGCTCGGCCTGCTCCTCGGGCCTCAAGGGACCGTACGCACCGAGGAAGACCATCAGCCGCCAGCGAGGCCCAAGGGCATCGGCGAGCGCGTCGACCTGGGCGACGGTGGCGATCTGGCGTTCGGCAGACGACTCCTTTCCGGCGCCCCTGATCCGGCAGGCAGGGCGTGCATGGGGAGCTCCCATCCCGTCCACCGTCGACCCAGGCAGAGCCGAGCAGACGCGGCCCATGGCGTCCAGGTCGTTCGTACAGTGGCGCGCTCCACCTGGACGCCATGAACCACGCCCGCTCCACGGTGTGTGGGTCGACGGCGGACGGGATGGGAGCTGGGGAAGGTGGTGGGTTAATCCGGTTGGTCAGTTCACGCAGCCAGGCACCGGGACTGCGCTGCCAGCGCAGTTGGTGGGCTTGTTGTGCTTCACCTTGCTGTCGTTCAGGGCCACCGTGCCGGACTTGTTGTTGATTCCGCCGGGAGGGGCGCTGCTGGTGTTGTGCTCCACCTGGCTGCGGGTGAGCGTGGCGGTCCCACCGTTGTTGGTCAGACCACCGCCCTGGGCACCCGTGCCGGTGGAGGTGTTGTGTTCGATCTCCAGCCGCTTGGTGCTCAGCGTGCCCTCGTTGTAGACGCCACCACCCTGGGCGTTGGTCCCCTCGGCCGAGTTGTGTCCGATCTTTCCGCCGTCAATCGTCACCGTGGCGGCCACTCCCTGGTTCGAAATCCCCCCGCCCACGCCCGGCGCGTTCGCCGTTGCGGTGACCGTGTTGTGCTCCACACGGGTGTGGTGCAGGTTCACCTTGCCGGCGTTGAGGTTGAAGATCCCTCCACCGCCCCTGAAGCCACCGGTGCTGGCTGCGCTGTTCGAGAAGATCTCGGAATCATCGATCGTCGTCGGGCCGCTGTTGGCGAGTCCGCCACCGACGCCGCCGGTGGCGTTATTGCTGATCGTGGTGCCGTCGGCGATGGTGAGGTCGCCTCTGCTCGAGATGCCGGCGCCGAATGCTGCCGAGGTGTTGTCGCGGATGGCACTGTGACGGATCCGCACGGTGGCAGAGGCGAGAATGAAGAAGCCGCCGCCGTCGAAGGCGGTGCCGTTCCTCACGGCGCTACGGGTGAGGTCGATGGTCCCACCCGCATTGGCGATGTTGCCGCCGTCGGTGGCGGTGCCGTTCGTCACAACGCTACGGGTGAGGCTGAGTGTCCCACCCGGAATGACGAGGATGTTGCCACCAGCAGTACCCGGGACGCTGCCGTTGCGGACGGTGAGATCGTTGAGTGCCAGGTTCCCGGGTCCATCGATTTCGAAGATGCGGAACAGGGCTGCCGTCGTCGGGTCTCGTTGGATGGTGGCGTCGCGTCCATTGATGGTGAGTTTCTTGGTGATCACGGGCAAAGCGTTGTTGGCGTTGTCCGGCGTGGTGTAGCTGTAGACGCAGTTGTGGGCCAGCACCAGCGTGTCCCCGGAGTTGGCGCTAGTGATCGCGTTCTTCAGTGCGGTCGGGTCACAGGGCACGTTGGTTGTCGCGGCCTGGGCCGTCGCGGGCATGGCCACCAAACTCACCACCATGCCGGCCACAGCGATCGCACCGCGCAGACAGGCGCCTCGAAACGCCGCCATGGGGCCTCCTTCTTCTCGGGCGGTAGCCCCGGTCCAGAGCTACACGTCAATCACGTCTGCTATCGCTCACAGTGACGGCAGGCCGGATGTCAGCCCCTGCACGGCACGCCGACCTCCATCGAACAGACCACAAGAGCGGCGAGCGCAGCGGCTGCCCCCGACATCACCGGTTGACATCAACGACGACGGACCGGAGCGCACAGGGGCGGCCACGACCCGGAAACTAATGCAGCCCCACGAGCGCGTTGCCGGACGTCGTATGGGTCGGTGATCGAACTCCTAAAGCGGGTGTCAGGCGGGCAGCCCATCGCCGATGATGCGCCCATGAGCCATGACGTGGTGGAGTTCCTGCGAGCGCGCCTGGACGAGGTGGCCGAACTGGCCGGCCAGTGCGACAGCGATGACTGCGGGCAGTGGACCGCCGACGGAGACACTGTCGATTTCTGTCAGATGGATCTCTCCGGATTTCACCCGACGATCGCCCAGCACGTGGCTCACCACGATCCGGCCCGCGTTCTCCGTGACGTAGAAGCCAAACGCCGGGTCTTGGCGCGACACGTGCTCAGCCCCGCAATCGACGACCCAGAGTTGCCCTGGGACAACCGAAACGACTGCCAGTACGACGGCGAGGACTGGCCCTGTCCCGACCTCCTGGACCTGGTCCTGTCATACGCCGATCATCCAGACCACCGTGAACAGTGGCGGCCGCACCAGATGCGCACCAGGTAGGCCAGGGATCAGCGGTCAACCACGGTCACGGCGGTACGCCTCTTCCCACCCCCATCCCGGCTGTTTCCGCAGTTCAACAGGCCCATGGCGTCCAGGTCGTTCGTACAGTGGCGCGCTCCACCTGGACGCCATGAACCACGCCCGCTCCACGGTGTGTGGGCCGACGGCGGACGGGATGGGAGCTGGGAAAGTAGTGGGTTGGGGAAAGAGGTCGGGCGCGGGCCCATCGCCTCGGCCAGTGCGAAGACCTGCTCGACCGTGGCCACCGGCCGCTCGTCGGGTTCTTCCTTGCTGGCGCCCTTGATCCGGCAGGGGTTGCGCTGGAGCAGTTCATCGTCGACGGCAGTTTGAAGGATCGCCTTCAGCCCAGATGGCTTGCCGCCAAGGGTCGACCTGTCCGGCGGGAGCTTCGTGTGCTTGTCCACCCATTGGGGATCCAAGCCCATTACGTGGATCTTGTGCCCCCGTAGGTGCCGTAACGGGCGGCACGATCAGGACCGCAAAGGACGCCGCTGCTGATTAGACGCGCGTCCTGTGGGCGGCGCGCCATCAGAGTTCGCCGTCCCTTCGGCGCGCCGTTGTCCGATGTCGTGTCCCGTCCTGTGTCATGCCGTCTGTCGAAGATCTTGCACCCAAAGAGATATGACGGGACATCACATGATGAGATCTGTTGGTCGGGCTCGTACGGTCGTCGCCGCGGCGGCCACCGTGGGTGCGGTGGTCGCGGGTGCGGGTCTCGGGCAGGCGACCGCGCTGGACAAGGTCCGGTTGGCTGACGATGTGTCCGTGGCACCGGGCATCAGTTACCGGGCGTTCTCGGTGACGGGCTCGCACGGGGTGGTGTCCGGGCATCTGGTCACCGCCGACCTCACCGACCGGCATGTCTCGGTGGACCTGCTCACCCCCGGCACTGTCTCCAGCCGCGTCAAGCTGTCCCAGATGGCCGCCGCCCAGGGCGCGGTGGCGGGCGTCAACGCGGACTTCTTCAACATCGAGGAGTCCCAGCACGTGGGGGTGGCCCCGACCAACTCCGCGGTCGGCCCGGCGATTGCTCACGGTGAGGCACTCAAGGCGGCTGTGCCGGACGGCCAGCGGTTCGGCCCCGGTCTGCCGCCCGGCACATCGACGCGCGATGTGATCGGGGTGGGCTCCGACAAGCGGGCCCGGCTGGACGAGTTGACGCTCAAGGGAAGCGTCCGCACCAAGTCCGGTTCGTTCGACCTGGGCGGCTTCAACCAGTACGCCATCCCGGTGGGCGGGGTGGGAGCATTCAGCCCGAAGTGGGGCGAGGTCTCGCGGCAGCGCTCGGTGTGCGGGACCGACACCGTCCGGGCTGCGGCCTGCTCCACGAACACCTACGAGGTCACCGTCCACAACGGCCGGGTGGTCTCCGGATCCCCGACGATCGGGGCCGGCGCGATCGCCGAGGACACCGTGGTGCTGGTCGGCCGGGAGGCCGGAGCGGACCGGCTGCGCGCGCTCCGGACCGGGGACGAGGTCGAGGTCTCCGACCAGCTGAGGACGGCGAGCGGCAAGCAGTTCCAGTTCGCCGTGGGCGGCTTCCCGGTGCTCCGGGACGGCGAGCCGCTGCCCGGCCTCGACACCAAGGCCGCCGCGACCCGGACCGGCGCGGGTGTCGGTGACCACGGTCAGCTGCTCTACTTGCTGGTACTGGACGGAAGTGCGGAGAGCGGCTCGGGCCTGACGGTCGCCGAGGTCGCCGACGTACTCGGCACCGTGGGCGCCGACGCGGGCGTGAACCTGGACGGGGGCGGTTCGTCCACCCTGGTGACCCGGGACCCGGTGACCGGCACCCCCCTCGTCCGCAACCACCCGACCGGTGGCGCAGAACGCCCGGTCCCGGAGGGCATCGGGCTCTTCTCGCGCTGATCCAATGGCCGGGCGGGCCATGGTGCGTGGCAGGTGCTGCCCCCCGGAAGCGAACCTCGGCAAGATCAAGAAGCTCCTCCACCACGGAACCGATCAGGAGTGGTGGCACATGGAAGAGGGCTGCGTCACGGAAGCTTGGCGAACCACCGAGGTTGCTTAAGACCACCGCTTGATGATCTTTGCTGGAGATTCCGGGGCCGGCCACACCTGGATACGCATCTTCTCGGTGGTTTCGGGGCTCTCGTCAGAGTCGATGTCGGCCTGAGCTGCCCGAGCCAAGTTGCTCCGGGACACGCGGACACGGTTCCAGCCTGACGGGACCTCGAACGTAGCCGCATCGGGGGCGTAGTCCGTGCAACCCAGAACCATCAGGCGACCCAACGACACGTCGAGGCTGGCCTCGACCACGTGATCGAATTCCGAGCTGTCATCACTCGGCTCCTGAGGCAGGATGAAAACAGTGACGGATACGTTGACATTGACCGCCGTGCCGATGCCCAGCGCATCCTGTGCAACCGCGAGGTGACCGGCAACGGCCTGGTCCGTCCACGCGTCGCTTAGATCACCGTCCGAATCCGCATCGGATACGTGTATCTGAAAGTAGTCCGCGAAGAGGGTGAGCTCTGCCGTTGTCGTCATGGCGGCACAGTGCCATGCAGCACTGACAGCCGGAGATGCCGTATAGCAGAGAAGCACAGCAACCGTGTCAGCTGTCCGTGGCCTGCGTAGCCGTGTACTGACCGGAATGCCTGAGGCTGACCGACCTGCATTGAGCTACGGATCAGAAGTTCCCCTGTGCCACAACCGCGCCAGATCGGGCGGGGACTCGCGGGGAACTGCGGCTGCTGGCGGTGGGCGAAGCCAGTAGCCGCCGAAGTCGGCATCCCGCAGGTCAGATCCCAACTCGCCCCACCACGCTCCTAAAGCGGGTGTCGCAGGTTCGAATCCTGCCGGGGGCACCAGGCAAAAGGCCCCGGACCGATCATGGTCCGGGGCCTTTGGCATCAGTTTTTGACACCAACGGGGCGGTCACTCACGGCCGGGGCGCCTCTTGAGCAGCCAGTCCATGTAACTGATGGCCTCGCGCTGCGTGTCGTGAACGACGTGCGTGTAGACGTCCATGGTGATGCTGATCTGGCTGTGCCCGAGGATCGCCATCACGACGCGGGGCGCGACCCCGGCCGCGGTGAGGAGCCTCGCGCAGCCGTGCCGGGCCGCGCCATGCGGAGATGGCGCGGCCCCCTTTCTGCCGCCTGGTGTTCCTGTCGTGCGTGCTGTCCGTGGCGGGTCGTCAGTCGTGGTGTGGCTGCTGCTTACTGTGTGCGTCGTGTCGCTTCTTGTGGTGTTTGCCGTTGTGGTGGTGCTTCTTGTGGTGTTTGCCGTTGTGGTGGTGCTTTTCGCAGTGTTTGCCGCGTTTGATGGTGGTGGGGTCGGTGGCGGTGTCGGGGGTGCTGCCGCCTCCGGTGACCGTGGCGGTGTTGGTGACCTTCTTCGGCGCGCTGCAGGACGCTTTGACCGTGAGCTTGATGGTCGGGTAGCTGCGGCCGGGGGCGAGGGCGTCGCTGCGGGTGCAGGTCAGTGTGGCGCGGGTGCAGGACCATCCGGTACCGCGGAGCGAAACGGGGGTCAGCCCCGTGGGCAGGGTGTCGGTCACGGTGACGGTGGTGGCGTCGGTCGGGCCGGTGCCGTGGTTGGTGACCGTGATCCTGTAGGTGTCCCTCTTGCCCTGAACGAACGCGCCGCGGTGCGTCTTGGTGACGGTCAGGGAGGAGGGGAACCGCGGCGTGACGATGGCCACACCGATGGGGCCATCGTCGATGGGGATGGTGTCGGTGACCGTGTTCGTCGCGGTGTCGATCACCGACACCGTGTTCGAGCCCCGATCGGCGACGTAGGCCTGGGTGCCATCCGAGGTGAAGGCCACACCGACCGGGACGGTGCCGACGTGGATGGTGGCGGTGACCATGTTCGTCGCGGTGTCGATCACCGACACGTCGCCGGAGCCCTGATTGGTGACGTAGGCGTGGGCGCCGTCGGGGGTGATGGCCACACCGACCGCGTTGTCGATGACGGGGATGGTGGCGGTGACCGTGTTCGACGCGGTCTTGATCACCGACACGTCGTCGGAGATCTCATTGGCGACGTAGGCCTGGGTGCCGTCGGGGGTGATGGCCACAAAGGCCGGGGTAGTGCCGACGGGGATGGGGGCTCCGACCACCGTGTTCCCGGTCGTTTCGATCACCGACACCGTGTTCGCGTTCTCATTGGTGACGTAGGCGTGGGCGCCGTCGGGGGTGATGGCCACACCGACCGGGCCGTCGCCGACGAGGATGGTGGCGGTGACCATGTTCGACGCGGTGTCGATCACCGACACGTTGTCGGTGTCGAAATTGGCGACGTAGGCGTGGGTGCCGTCGGGGGTGATGGCTACACCGGCCGGGTGGAGGCCGACGGGGATGGTGGCGATGACCGTGTTCGTGGCCGTGTCGATCACCGACACCGTCGTCGAACCGAAATTGGTGACGTAGGCGTGGGCGCCGTCGGGAGTGATGGCCACAATGAACGGGCTGGTGCCGACGGTGATGGTGCCGGTGACCGTGTTCGTGGCCGTGTCGACCACCGACACGGTGTTCGAATTGAAATTGGTGACGTAGGCGGTCGGCGTGGGGGCGGCCGCCTGCGCCGGGGCCGCGGCCAGGACCGGCAGGGACAGTCCCGCCAGCATGGCCAGCATGGTCAGGGCCCCGATGACCGGCCGCAAGATGCCCAGGCGTAGCCCAGGCCTGCCCCGGTCCGGTACCGGGCCGCCCTGCGGCCTGGGTTCCTTGCCCGCATGTGGGATCACGAATGCCTCGCTTCGTCAGCGTCAGGAAGGGCGGCCGCGAGCGGACATACCGTGGGAGCCGACAGCGCACCGCAGCCACACACACTATGTGACTATTCATCACTCTATGTAGATGATCGCGGAGAGCAAGCGACCCGCCTCACGCGTGCCCCTTTCGTGCCCGATCGAGCGGGAACTGACGGGGAACCACGGTGGCCGACGGGCAGCGCAAATGAGGACGGCCCCTGACCGGTTCATCTGGTCAGGGGCCGTTCACTTGCGGTGGGTGTGGGATTTGAACCCACGGTCACATCGCTGCGACGACGGTTTTCAAGACCGATCCGTCAGGTCAGCGCTTGGCCCCGTGACCTCGGACTACGCTCCGAAGTGGTCTGATCGACCGTCATCCTGGCCACGGGTTGGCCGCGCACCCCTTCTCTGCGGCCCAGATGCCGCCTTGGGTCGCGCACGCATTCCAACTCTGCACGGCCCCTTTCGTCCTGGGTCACGGTCGTCCGTGGGCCGGCCCCCTGAACTGCCTGCAGGAGAGCTGAACGGCCGCGAACGGCGACGAATGAGACCGTCGATGAGACTGCTTGCCCGCTCGGCCGGCAGTCGGGACCTCGCAGCACGTTCAACTCAGGACGCGTGGGCTGACACCCGCTTTGGGAGCGAGATGCGGCCATGCTTGGAGGCCGGACCTTGCCGCGGCCGCGCGCCGCATGACCACGGTCGGGTTGTCGTGCCAGGGACCGCTACTGAACGGCGACGTAGTCACCCGTGGCCTTGACGGCCGGGGTGGTGGAGGTGCCGAGGAAGTAGTAGCGCCAGTAGCCCGAGTAGGTGGCGGTGTACGTGGTCTTCAGCGAGCCCGTGGAGGACGACGTGACCGTCTTCAGGTAGGTCGTCGGGTACGACGACGAGCTGGTCTTGCGGAACTGCAGCTTCACCGGCTGGACGGTGTAGCCGGCGTACTTGTGGGTGTCCCAGTTCGCGCGGGTCAGGGCGCCCGTGATGGTGAGCGTGCCGCCCTTCTTCACCGGCTCCGGCGACGCGTTGACCGTGAGCTTGGAGTAGCGCTGGAGGGCGTTGGAGGACACGGCGTCCTGGTACGCGGTGCCGACCTTGCTCCAGTCGACGTTCGGGTCGCTGGGGTCCTGGCCGTTGTAGGCGGTGGCGAACGCCTCGCCGGTCCAGTGGGCGCCGGCGTCGGCGTTGGTCAGCTCCTCCTGCGGGTGGATGTCGATGCTGCCCTTGCAGTTCGCGACGGTCGACGAGGCGGCCGTGCAGGTCGCCGGAGCGTCGCCGAACAGGAAGTTCCCGTCGTCCGTGTTGCGGTAGAGGTCGATGCCCGAGACGAAGTCGTCGGCGGTGGGGTCCGCGTCCGAGCCGTGGGTGAAGGTGAAGCTGTACGAGACGTGGACCGCGTTGGTGGTGCCGACGACGATCGCCGACTTGCTGCTGTTCACCTTGATGTTCGAGAAGGTGGCGTTCAGCTCGTACGGGTCGCCGGAGTCGGCGGCCGTCAGCGAGCGCGCCTGCATGCCCGACTGGTGGCCCGAGGCCTGCTGCGCGAGCTTGTGGGCCTGCGCCAGGCCCGTTCCGTCGGTCGCCTGCGCGGCCGGCACGGCGAAAGCGGCCAGGGCGAGAGCGCCGGAGACCGTCGCGGCGGCCAGGGTGGCACGTATGCGCATGTGTTCCCCATGTGGAGAAGGGGTCCCGCGGTGCAGAAGTCGTCACGCGGGGCCCAAGTGATCTAGGAGCCTGTTGGCTCGCGTGATTCTGACCTGTGACCCCGGCGAGGGTTATACGGCAGGTGAATGCTTTGTACACGCTTTGCCGAGCCGCACCGGCCTTTGCCAACGTCACACCGGCCTTTGCCAACGTCACACCGGATGCATACAGACCCGCGGTCCGGCGTCTGTCGAACAACCGCACCCGCGCCCCGGTGCACCGGATGTCACGCCAGGTACCCCGACCCGTGGGTACTGGACGTGAACGAGCCGATGCCCTACGCCTGGGCGCGAGAGTCCGACGAGCCGACTCGTCAGAGCGTCCGGACTCCTGACATCAGCGACTGACACCAACGAGCGCGAATCTCACCGATCGACGCTGAACCCCAGCGGCAGGCCAACAAGGGCACGTAGCGCGTTGGACAAGGTCCACGAGTCCTCGTGATCGACCTGATAGGGATGAGGCCACAGGTTCAAATTTCGAGGCCGCCGAGGAGCCGATTGCGGGCGGTGCCGGCCGCGTGAGCTACCCCGGAAATACCAGGAGGGGTGTCACTGGACCCCACTAGAGTCGGCATCCACAACAGAATCACAGCAGTGGGGCGGGACAGATGAGACTGCGATACACCGCGGCCTGCGTAGGGGTCACGGCGGCGGCGCTGATGGTGACGTCCGCGTGCGGCACGGACGGCGCGAAGACGGCCGCCAAGGCCGTCGACAAAGCCGACATGATCATGGCGGCGCTGGCGCGGGCAACTGACCAGACCGAGAACCTGGGGTCCGCCCAGGTCAGGACGACGACCGAGACGCCGACGGCCAGCCCGGTCACCATGGACGGCACGTACTCCTGGGGCCACGGCCTGGCGTTCGACGTCTTGATGGACACCAAGGCCGCCCACTTGCAGCAGCTGCACGCCGCCGCAAAGACCCGCACTGTGTACGTGGACGGCGCCTACTACTACGAGATCGACCCGCAGCCTTCCGGCCCGTTCAAGGGCAAGGAGTGGATGAAGATCGACGCGTCTGCGGTGTTCGGCAACAAGGGCGCCGAGGCGTTGCAGGGGAGCTCCGGCGCGGGCAGCCCAGCGGCCGCCATGAAAGGCCTGAAGTACGCCAACAACGTCGACGACCTCGGCAAGGAGACCGTCGACGGGCAGAGTGCGACCCACTACCGGGCCGTGGTCGACAAGGAGCACATGGGCAAGTTCAAGAAGGCCTACGGGAACAACCTCTTCGGCTCAATGACCGGCGGCAGTGACTCGATCACCATGGACATCTGGGTCGGTGCCAAGGATCTCCCGGTCCGTATGAAGCAGTGGTTCGGCAGTTTGACGGTGACGATGGACTTCGAGAAGTTCGGCGCCACGGCCGCGATCAAGGCCCCGCCCGCCGCACAGACCGGTGATGTCACCGAGCAGGTGAAGAAGGCCACCGCGCAGCAGCAGGGCTGAGCAGGGCCGGACCCGGGCGGTGAAGGTCGGCCATACGGACTGGTAGCCGGACTTCCACGACTGCCGCCACGCCTTCGCCAGCCGGTTGCACGAGCGGGGCGTGCCCGAGGTGATCACACAGGAGATCCTCGGGCACGCGCGCGGGCGAGGGGACGTGGATCTACACCCACGCGGCCGTGGACTACGCGGGCCAGCGTCCTGGCCGCGCTCGAGGACGGGAAGTCTGGTGCCGCGTGCCAGCCCGCCTGCGTTGCTTCGGGACGAAGAGCGGTCGTGCCACATCCGTGCCAGAACGGGACGGTACTCACAGGGAATCGGGGTGGGTAGGGGCACGCACCGCCCGACTCGGCGCAAGGTAGGGAACCGCTGGTCACACCAGTGATGGCCCAACCTCGCTCCTGAAGCGGTGATTACTCGCCCGCCTGCAGCCGCACCAACAGATGCCGTTCCATAGCCATCCCCGCGGTTGTGACGGGAGGGCGAGGAGCTCACATGCCGCTTCGGTCGGTGGAGAGCCAGGTTGGATGCGCCGTCCTCAGTGCGTCACGGGCGACAGCGCTGGGGGCGAATATATCTACGCCTCCTGGATAGGGACTGTAGAGCCAGCCAACATCACTCGGGATCAGCGTGACCTCGACGTCGAGATCGTCGGCGACCAACCGCTCGGCGTCTTCCGAACTGGGGCTGGTCATCCACGCGACCGCCACCAGGGGTAGCCTTCCCGTCCGTTCGAAGGTCCCTGGAGGCTCCCTGTGCACACCACCGCTTTCCTGCTGCGGAGCGCGCTGGGCCTTGGTGGTGGCCTGGTGGGCATCTGGGAGCTGACCCGCCAGGCTTCAGGACCGGGCTGGAGGAAGCTGCGCGTCTTCTTCGCGGTGGCGGCTTTGATGTTCGCCGGGCTGCTCGCCGTCTAGCGATGGCCAGTCGACGTGCCCATCCCGTGCCCGTTCGGTCGGAAGACAGCGGGAAACCGCGGTCGCCGGCGGACAACGCTCACGAGAACGGCCCCTGACCGACTTACCTGGTCAGGGGCCGTTCACCTGCGGTGGGTGTGGGATTTGAACCCACGGTGACATCGCTGCCACGACGGTTTTCAAAACCGTTGGCAGCTCGCTCCCGGTCCACCAACCGGGCCCCTATGGCCTGTTGGGCATGTCTGCTTCTGGAGCGTCGACAGAGAACTCACCGTCTGGGCAGTCGGTGCGTTGGAGTTGACCTCGTGAAGCGGCACGCGCAGTTCGGGGGAGCTGCACCTCTGCCCATTGCCCGTCAAGGAGCATCCACAGGCCGAAGAGCACATCGTTCTCGTTGTGGAGCAGGAGCTGCACGCCGTGAGGACACTTCCACGGAGCCGCTCGGAGTCGCCGTCGCAGCGTCTCTGTGTCCAGGTGGTTGAAGGTCCCGGCAACAGCGTGGCACTCGGCACCGACGTGTCCACCCCAGTGTCCGCTGGGATGGTCTGCGCTCACGCGCTTGAGGTCGCCACCGCCGACGCCTTGCTCCTGAAGGTCCAGCCCGACGAGGTACTCCATCGCGTCGTCTTCCAGACCGCTGAAGAGTAGGAGGACGTCAGTGAAGTCGCTCATGATCGGTGCCTTCCATGCGTGGAGCGAGGGAAGGTTACTCCCACGCTTGTGTCCCTGCCTGGCTGGGCCGTCCCTGGGCCTTCCGAGGAAGAGCCCCGTGCCACAACCGCGCCAGATCAGGCTGGGGACTCACGGGGAACTGCGGCTGCTGGCAGAGGCCGGAGACAGCAGACGCCGAAGTCGGTATCCCGCAGGTCAGACCCCAACTCGCCCCACCTCGCTCCTGAAGCGGTGATTACTCGCCCACCCGCCGTACGCCAGCGCAGGCCACCAGTGCGCCGCCGTCCGCGGTGAGGAAGAGCATGAGACCCATGTCCGGACGACGCACAGCCCCCTGCACAATCGTCCGTTTTCTGCGGTCTAGGAACTGCACGCTCCGGGCGACATCGCTCAACAATCTCGCGAGCAGTGCTCAGACTGCGCGTAGAGGCGTCGGGCAAACGAGCCCAGGGCTGTTCCATAACTGAAGGTCTCGTCGCCACTGATGTTCACCGCGACGACACTGCCGGCCCCGCCCGCGCCGAGGTCGACGATGTAGGGGCCCCCGCTCGACCCGACGCCCATGACGCAGGGGATCCGCAGCAGGGCACTACCGTGGTATTCGCGCGAATTGCCGCCTTCACAGTGCAAGAGCCGGTTCGTGTACGGGTAGCCGAAGAAGTGGGTACGAGTACCCACTTCAGCCGTGAACGAGATCCGCTGGACGCCGGTCACCTCGGAAATACTCCGTCCGTCGTCGCCGGGGTTCATCTCCAGCACGGCGACGTCCAGGCCCTCGTCCTGCCACTCCTCGGCCATCCGCACCCGGCGCACAGTGAAGCCGCCGTAGGGGCTCTTGCCGTCGTGGTAGCCGGGCACGAAGTAGAGCTGCTGGTCCCACGTCGCCGACCGGGAGGGCTCTCCGGCATCCGACGTTCTGACACAGTGCGCGGCGGTTATCACCGTGTTCGTGCCGACCGCAGTCGCCGTACAGGCACCCAAGCCGCCCCCTGCGCCCCGGGCGTACAGGCGACCGACAGTACGGGCGATGACACCGCCCTCCGTCCATTCGGGCTGCACGGGGTCGCCAATGGCGTCCCCGTGGGCCACATTCGCGATGCCCGTGTCGGTCCAGTACGCCTCCACCCGAGTGCGATCCCGCTTCGTGACCGCTGCGTCATGAACAACAATTTCCGGCCCGGCCCCCCTGTGACCGTAGCCGACCATTACCAACGTGATCAGCACGGCCGCGACCGCACTAGCCCACGCGCGTCTCTTCCCCATACCGCTGCCCAGCAGGTTCATCGGTCTGTCCGCACCAGCCACAACAACCCCACAGGCCAAGCCCCTGATCCCCGCGACCTGGCGGCTGACGGATCTTGCACCACCAGCACGTCCCCAAGCAAGGAATTCACAGGCTCACCCACCGTCGCCCCACCACAAGAAGATAGGGGCCGCTGCTCTCCGCAGCGTCCACGACGGTATCCACGATCTCGCCGATGGCAGCCTGAGACACGTCCCTTGGGCTGTCCACGACGACCGGCTCCGAGGCGGCGATCACTTCGTCCGTAGCCGGGTCCGTGAGCGTTACGGCGACCACGCTCGGGTGACTACGTCGACGTGCAGTAACTCGACGCCCATCAAGTCGACGTGCAATATTCCGTAACCCGTAATCTGTAATTCCAGATTCGTTACCCATAGTCGGTTAATGGCTATGGGTAACGGACTCCGAAATAACCCGCATAAACGCGTACTCGAAAAAACTTCACGGAATCGCACAACCATTCACTGGTGCCCCACGTCTGATCAGTGGAGTCAGCAGACTCCAGAGACTGACTGGATCGGGCGCCGCGGAAACATGCGACAAAGCTGTCCCGTGCGCCCCTTTTTCAGACGTGGGGAAACACATGCGCATTCGTGCCTCTGTCGCCGCCGTGACAGGCGCCCTGGCCCTCTCCGCCCTCGCCGTCCCGGCGGCGCAGGCGGATGACAGCAACACCGTCTCCTCGTTCACGCAGAGCGTCGAGACCGACGCGGCGATCAACCCGGCCGACGACGTCAGCGGAGACACCACGATCTCGAACGTGGTCGTAAACGGCGGCAAGGCCGTCGTCATGGGTGCGACCACGAAGAAGACCTTCACGGTCAGCTTCACCGCCACGGACGACTCGGGCATCGAGTGGGCGACCGCGGTGCTGTGGCACGGTTCGACCTTCGACAACCTCGACGGCGGCGTGGTGCCCAACGAGGACGAGGCCGTCTGCACCAAGGTCAACGACACGACCTCCACCTGCAAGCACACCTTCACTGTCGACGCCAACTACGACCTGCTGAACAAGCTGGCCGGCGGCTGGAAGGTCTGGGCGATCGCTCAGGGCACGGACGCTGACTACGTCCAGAAGGACAACGCCAAGGGTTTCAGCCTGCAGCGCATGTCGAAGCTGACGGTCAACGCGTCCCCGGAGCCGGTGGTGAAGGGCAAGACCATCACGGTCACCGGCGCGCTGACCCGTGCCGACTGGGAGTCGAACAAGTACGTGGGTCTCAGCGGCCAGTCGGTGGTGCTGCAGTTCCGCAAGGCGGGCACCACCAACTACACCAACGTCAAGGGCATCAAGTCGACCACGGGCGGCGCGCTGAAGACCACGGTCACGGCGTCCACCGACGGCTATTACCGCTTCACCTACGCGGGTATCGCGTCCACCGCGACAGTCAGCGCCGCGGGTGATTACGTCGACGTGAAGTAAGTCGGCGTGAAGTAAGCCGACGTGAAGTAACCCATAGCCCCGTAGACGCGGGGCCCGTAACGGATTAACGGATTCCGCGGGAAAGCGGCGGTCCCCCCACCTCCACACGAGCTCCAGGGTGGCCGCCGCCACCACGGCGATACCCACCGCGACCCACGGCATCGTCACCCCGACCAGCTTCAGCGCGAAGAAATCCTGAAGCCAGGGCACGGCGAGCACCAGCAGGAAGGCCACGCCCATCGCGGCGACGAGGCAAATTCGCCACCAGGCGTACGGCCGGGCGATGATCACGCGCACTGCGCGTCCGGTAGGGCGCGGGCGCCAGAGGCGCCTTCCTTCTCTCAGGAAAACGCGCACCGCTTCGCACCACCTCCGCACCATCTGCGGCGGAAAATCACGGTCAACAGCGGTCAACGCCACCGTGGCGCGAAGCGATCACTGGACGGTATCCGTGCAGGCCGGCGCGCCCACAGCGGGACGTCTTCTCAGGATTCCCGAGCTCAGAGCGAGAGCCGAGCGAGACCGTGCCTGCCCGAACATCATCGCCAATCCCTTCCGCGCTGGAGCAACTGGGTTCCCCGGCCGATCCCCTCAGATTCGCCTGCCACTGGCCCTGGACCGACGTGATCACCAGCGCGGTCCAGCGGCTCGGCGCTCTCCCGGACCCAGGCTGACCAGCAGGCGACCGTCCCGCCAAACCTGATCGACCCGCCGGCGCCGTGGAACCCGGCGCCCACCCGGCGCGGCAGACCGGCCACCGGCGAACCCGCGATCGGCCTGAGGCCTCAGCCTGCGAAGCAGCCAAAGTCTTCGTTGTCACGGCTCTCGTAGTCCTTCAGCGACTCACCCTTGCCACTACTGAAGACCACTTGTCCGACCGCGAGCTGGTCCGGCCGGAAGGTAAGGAAGCCAGAGACCAGCTCGTCCGAGGTCATGTTCGTCCGCAAGGCGTACGTAGTTCCTGAGCCGAGCTCAGTAGTCAAGGGGAGCCGGGTCGTGAAACCCGTCGGCGCTTCGCCGAGGGAGATACGGTGCAGGACGTGGCCTTCGTCGGCTTCGATGTGCCACAGCAGCTCACCCGGGTCATCCGCGGTGCCGCTACGCGCCCACTTGTAGAGACCGACCTCCGCGATCCCGTCGTGCTCAGCACCCGGGCATTCGCGCCAGCCGATCACCGGTTTGGATACCGCGCCCCCGATGAAGAGGGGGTCGTACTCCGCCCCGCACGCGCTCAGCAGCGAGACAAGCCCCAGCACGACCAACGCTCTCCCCCACCTCATGCTGTGGGAGTCTACGAGCCGGGGGTTCGTAGCGGGCTGCATCGGGAACAACCCTGCGCCACAACCACGCCACATGGAGCGGGTTCTCACGGGGAACTCCGGTGGCCAGCAGGGGTAAGGAGCCACCAAGTACCACGACCTGCCGGCCGCACTCAGCAATTGAGACTCCGACGCCCTCCATGAGTACGCTCCACCAGCTTGGGCTGACGAGGGCTGGCGATCACGCAAAGTGGCGATGGACCTCGGCTCCTCTTCGCTGCCCTGGATGGTTGTCTCATCCCGTTCGCTGCCCGGCTCCCCGGGGGACCTCATGCGGCGGGGCATGGCCGTGTTCATCGATCTGGTGATCGCCGTGGCTGTCATTCCCGGCCCGCTGATCGCCCTCGACCGGATCCTCGTGGCGGCGTCGGTGGACGGCGTCTGGTTGCCCTCGGCCGCGGTGTGGTCGCTCGCCTTCCTGCTGCTGTACTCGCCACTGAGCGTGTCGCGGTGGGGCGGCACGGTGGGCAAGCGGCTCCTCGGCATGGAGGTCGTGCGGGACGCCGACGGCGGACGGCTCTCCTGCGGCGCACTGGTACGCCGCCTGGGCAACCTCGCGGTGCACGCGGTCCCGGTACTCATGATCGCCCACGTGACGGTGACCAACCTCAGCCCGAAGAAACAGGGCCTGCACGACCGACTGGTCAGCAGCAGGGTGGTCATGCGGGGCCGGTAACGGTGCAGCCATGACAGGGCGATCACGAGCAACAACCCGGGCCGGCCGCACAAGCGCTCGCGGGCGGTCCCGAGCGGAGTTCGCATCGAGAGAGGCGGTCCGTGCCACAGACGTGCCAGACGGAACGGGGAACCGCGATGACTCCGGGGACCTGACGATTGCTCAGGCCGGCTGCGGCCACGGCTGGGATCCTGCAGGTCAGTCACGACGCGGCCCAACCTCGCTCCTGGAGCGGGGGTCGCAGTTCGCAGTCCGCTCCGGTCGAGATCATCGCCGGACGGCGTCGCTCACCCTTTCCTCGGGCGGATCAAGGGCACAGACGCCAGTCGCGCCACAGAGGAGACCAGCCCTGGTACGAGGAACCATGCCGGCAGATTCTCCGCCGGCATTCCGATGGAGAGGGCCACTACGGACAGCATCAGCTGCACCGCTGCCACGAAGCAGCCGAACGTCCGGTTCGGAGGCAGCCAGGGCAGCGCGGCCCAGGCGACGGGCAGCAGTAGCCATAGAACGAGTGCGAGAACCATCAATACCTTCAACTCCCAGAGCGAGGCTCTGAGTTGTTGCGCGACCTTTCGGAGGATCGGGCCCGTGCCAGTGGAGCCCAGGCGCTTCCCCTTGCCGGAGACCGAGCGCCAGGGCGACGACCCACCGCGCAACTGCGGAAAGGTCACCTACGAGTGTTCGGAGGTGACCTTTGCCATCCACGGGGGCGGTCGCTGACGACCGGGGTGTCTCCCGAGCAGCCGTTGTTCCATGTGGCTCGTGGCTTCGCACTGCGTGTCCTGCACGATGTGCGCTCCCGGGTACCGCCCCGAAGCCGGTCAGGGACCGGTGACGGACTTGATCGTGCCCGGGTGGGTGGCCTGCTGCCAGATCACCGTGAACCGAGAGCTCGGGCGGGCGTCGACCTGGGGTACCCGGCCGTCCGACGTGAGTGTCTTCGTGGTGCCGAAAACGCCGGAACGGCTGACCAGGCGGGCGCTGCTCTTGGTGTAGCTGTACGGGATCGTTGACGTGGGGACGACCGTGTGGAACACCAGCATGCCGTCGCCGTCGTCGTCGAGAGCGAGGTCGGGCCGGTCGCCGGGACCGAGGGTGGTGACGCTGCCGCGGGTGCCGCCCGCGGACAGCCGACGGCCGGCCAACTCGAGCTTGCCGCTGCTGTTGTAGCGGGTCCACACGATCACCGAGTCGCCGTCGAGGTCGGTCGCGAGGGCGTGGTGGAAACCCACGTTGTCGGTGGAGGCCGAGATGCGCAGGGGGGACGCCGGCGTGCCGGTGCGGCTCCAGCGCGAGGCCCAGACCTGCGAGCGATCACCGCCGCCGGAGTGGTAGCTGATGACCGCGTCGCCGTCCCGGTCGACGCCGACACGCACCATGCCGAAACCGCCGTACGACGCGATCGAAGAGGTGAGCACCTTCGCCGAGGACACGGACGTCGACGTGATCCGCTTGGCCACCACCTCCGAGCCGCGCACCCAGGCGATGACGAACTGGCCGTTGCGGTCGACGCCGATGGCCGGCTTCTCGGCCGAGCCCGAGCCGAGGGTGATGGGCGCGCCGAGCGTTCCGTCGAGCTTGAGGCGGCGGGCAACCGCGTACCAGCTTCCGTCGCGGATCTCCGTCCACGCCGTCATCGCGGTGCCGCCCGGTGTCACGGCGACCACCGGGCCGGTCGCGGGACCGGACGTGGAGAGCTTCTGGACCGGTCCGACGAGGCTGCCGGAGGCCGCGACCCGTCGACCCACGACCTGGCTGTCCTGTTCCCAGACCACAGCCGAGTCGCCGGTGTCGTCGGAGTCGGCCTCCGGCCAGGCCACCGAGGCGCCGTCCGGCGACAGGGTGCGGATCGCTCCCGTCGTGCCGTTCGCGAATTTCACCCTGGTCTGGACCCGGCGGTAGGAGTACGTCGTCGACAGGTCGCCGGCCGTCCAGGCCAGCAGAGCGTCACCCTGCCGGTCGACCGAGACCCTGGGGGAGTCGTCGGCCATCCAGCCGGAGGCCGACACATTCGACGCCGACGTCCACGCAGCCTCGGCATTCATGGTCAGCGTCGCGGTGACCGCGATCCCGGCCGTAGCGGCGACAGAAACCCCGGCGACAACACGACGTTTCACTGAACGCCGGTGTCGTGCTGCACGCGGAGCCATCCGCATCCTCCTGGTCATTGGCCGCCATGGTTTGGGCACAGCCGTCACAAAGGCAGCCCGGTACATCAAGCGCAGCTGCAGTCTCAAACGTCACAGGGCGGTGCGGGGGCAGTCATTCGAGTTCTCGCCGTAGACAGCGTGCGGTGGCGGAACCGATCTGGCGTCCGTGCCCTGGATGAACGGGATCGGGCCGTTGTGACGGCCCGGGGCCGGCTGATCGTGGATCGTGGCCCCTCCTGCGACGTGCACGGTTGCGATGAACTGGCGGCACCCTCATGACTGACCTGTCCGGGACCCGTCGTCGTGCCTCCGGCGGATTCGGAATGATCAACCAGCCGTTGTGAAGCGACGTTCAGCTGCTTACAGTTGGCCCCTCATCGCGCCCGCCGTGTCATGTATCCGGCGGGCGTGTCCTCTTCACTGTGAGGAGATTCATGCGCAAGCGCGCAATCTTCGCTGTGCTCGCCGCCGCCTCCGCGCTGGGCGGATTCATCGGCCCCGCCGCGTACGCGGACGAGACCGTCGGCGACATCCAGATCACCGACGTCTCCGTCAACGGCGGTAAAAGCATCGCTGTCGTCCTCACCGACAAAACGGTCACGGTTTCGGTGACCGCCACTGATCCGTCGGGCATCTGGGACGCCGACTTCCACTTGTGGCGCGGAACGGATCCCAACAACCCCGACGACTACATCACGCCGAATGAGGACACCACCCCCGCGGACTGCGTGGCCGCCGGCACGACCACCTCCACCTGCTCGAAGACCTTCACCTTCGAACCGGACTGGTGGCTCACCAACGCCGACGCCGGAACCTGGAAGGTTGGAGTCGACGTATGGGCCAACGACGACAGTTGGACCCAGCGGGACGCCTATGCGACCACCCGCCTCCAGCGGTTTTCCAAGCTGACCGTCAACGCCGGTCCGGAACCGATAGCCAAGGGCAAGGCCCTCACGGTCACCGGCAAACTCACCCGGGCGAACTGGGACACCGATGCCTACGCGGGCTACACCGCGCAGCCGGTCAAGCTCCAGTTCCGCAAAGCGGGCACCAGCACCTACACCACCATCAAGACGGTGAACTCCTCCAGCACGGGTGACCTCAGGACCACGACCACCGCTTCAGTGGACGGCTACTGGCGCTGGAACTTCGCCGGCACCTCGACCACCCCTGCCGTTTCGGCGACCGGCGACTACGTCGACGTGCAATAGCAGGTATTCCTGAGCGGCAGGCTCCGCGCTGTAGCGCTCCCTGACGTCGCTTCGAGCTCTCGGCTCGTCATGATGAGGAGAAACCCCGCCTCATAGCGACGCAACGGCCGAACCCCCGGACGCAGTGTCCGGGGGCTTGGGGGCCCGGAGTGGCTGGGCGCGGCGGACGGCCGCGAAAGTGCCGCCCCAGAGGTCCCACGCCCATCCCCCTCAAGGACCGATGCCAGTCAGCTGCCGAGAGGGCAGCTCGGAGCGACGGACCAAGTGATGCCGTGCCACAACCGCGCCAGATCCCGCGGGGACTCACGGGGAACTGCGGCGACCAGCGCCTCAGATGGGGCCGTCGCTGGGCCGCCAGGTGCTTGATCGGGCCGTATCCAAGACAGCGGCCACTTCCGTGCGCGTACACACAGAGCGCGAGCCCGGGCCCCTTACCGGCGGCAAGCATGCCATGCAAAGATCACGCCTGGCGGCCATCGAGTCGCACACTTGTTGCATGGGGGCTCGCTGTGGATGTCATCGGATGGACCGCGTCGGCCCTGTTTTGGCTCGTGACGTTCGTTCCTGGCATTGCCGCCATCTGCGTCGGATGGGTCCCCCCGTGGTTCAGGAAGACGGTTTCGTCACCGCGACTTGGAGGCTGGGCGGACATCTGCGCAGGCGTCGGGGGCACGATCCTCGTGGGTCCTGTGCACCGCCACTTGGAATCGACGCCAGTGGCAACTTTCGCCACAATCGTGGGCTTCTGCTTCCTCTTCAGTGCCTTCGGCCTCTACCGACGGTCCTACCGGCCGGAGCCATCGGGGGCAACGGCATACCAGTACACAGCAGCCCCAGCCTTCCAAGCCGGTGCTGTACAGCAGCGAGATACAGCAACCAGCGAGCCCACAACCGACACCCACCAGCCTCATACGCCCAACTGACGCAATTGGCGGACCCCCGTGACCGCCGTGCCCATAGTTCGCATCGAGATGGTGGGCGCCCCGCATCCGTACTGCGCGGGGGAGCCGGGGTTGTGTACGTCGACCCGCAAGGCCGCGTCCTTCCGCCACCACTCGACACGCACCCGCCTGGGCAATCAGTTCGCGGCCTTTGCAGGGAAGCGAACCAGGGGAACCGGCATCAGGCAGAGCGCGAAGAGGACCTGCGCCAGGACTGGGACGAAGAGCAGCGCCACGAAGTTCTGGAAGAGCAGGAACCACGTGGGCAGGAGGAGCAGCCCCGCCAGACGGATACGGAATGCCGCCCCCTTGCGCTCGTTGAGCAGCCCGAACAGCAGGATTATCAGCAGCGAGGGGATACCCACAATCAGCCCCACCCAGGCAATGGAGTCGTCCCGCAGGTAGTAGACGGTGTCCTCCCAGTACGAGCGGGTGCGGGGCAGGTAGGACACAAGCTCGTGCTGGCGGGGAGCCGTCAGGGCATAAACGAGCCATGCCGCCACCCAGGTCAGCAGATAGCGACCGGTGGCATCAGCGATGCACACGCCCACACGGCCGAGTCGGCGCCAGGGAGAGGTGATCACGGAGGGCATAGCACATAGTGACATGCCTTTTGAACACGTTCAAGAAGGTCGAGAGGTAGGCCGGGTGGTGATCCGAGTCAAGGGTTCCCACAGCCTCCGAGCGAGGCCGCACGCCGACAGGTGGTGAAGAAGGCGATGGCCTCCGTGCGTGGCGGAGGAGTTGAACAACACCGTGGTGAACCATTGGCCAACGCCGTACGCTCCCTCTGATCGATCAAAGCTCCTGTGGGGGGATTCATGCGCACAACCACGCGCCTCGGCCTGCTCGGTACCGGCGTCGCACTGGTCGCCACCGCGATCGGCGCCACCGCCGCCCAGGCGGAGGACGGCGGCGAGGGCAACATCACCATCGACAAGGTCGTCGTCAACGGCGGCAAGCCGGTCGTAGTTGGTACCACCAAGGTGGTGTCCGCCAAGGTCTCCGTGACCGCGTCGGACGATTCGGGCATCGCCGAGACCACGTACATCAGCGCCTTCGGTCCGAAGCCGAACTTCGCGCAGGTCTGGGACGACGAGATCACGTGTGTGAAGGCGAGTGCCACCACGTCGACCTGCACGGGCACGCTGACGTTCGACCCGCAGGCGTCGACCGGCTTCGTCGGCAACAGCGCGGCGGCCACCTGGAACCTCGGCACGCTGGTCTCCGCCAATGACTACGACTACATCCACCGGGACGCGGCCACCACGTTCAAGGTGCAGCGCTACTCGCGGCTCACCACGAACGCCTCGCCCGAGCCCGTCAAGAAGGGCAAGACCATCACGGTCACCGGCCTGCTGTCCCGGGCCAACTGGGACACCAACAAGTACATGGGCTACACGCAGCAGAAGGTGACGCTGCAGTACCGCAAGAAGACCTCCAGCACGTACACCGACGTCAAGACGGTCACGTCGTCCTCGACGGGCTCCCTGAAGACGACAGTCACCGCGTCCGCGGACGGATACTTCCGCTACAAGTTCGCCGGCACCTCGACCACCCCGGCCGTGACCTCCACCAGCGACTTCGTGGACGTCCAATAGCCACGCACCAAGGGCGTTTCTGACGGCTCTTGAAGCCGTCCGATGGCTGTCACCAACGGCCCCGGCGAGACAGTCGGCGCCTCACGAAGTGACGGCAGGGCCGCGGCCTGGTGTCATTCATGCCAGGCCGCGGCCCTGCCGTCGTCATGCGCGGGCGGGACACCCTCGGCGTCCCGCCCGTCCCCGATCCCCGATCCGGAGAGCCGCTTGTGCTCGCTGCAGCGCCTGAGGGTGCTGTCGTCGGCGGGCAGTGATCGGTGTGCAGGTCCACTTCCCGGCCGCGTCCACCGTCGCGGTGCAGACGATGCTGCCCGCGTCGGTCAGCCTTACCGTGCTCCCCGCCCTCCCCGGTCCCGGCGAAAGCCGGAGTGCCGTCGCGGAGAGTCCGGCCGTCCGCGGGTGTCGTCGGCCAACCCCAACGCGATCTGCTGGGGTTCCTGCCCCGGGAATTGCGGTCTCCTTCGTTCTCCTCGGCGTCTCCAGCGTAGCGTTCACTTTCGTTCTATTGCAACGAATGAAGAGCAAGCGTTGCGTTAGATTTGAAGCCGTTGCAACGATTTCACGGCTTTCACCTGCACTGATTGCAGTCATGCGCAACGAGTCTATTGAGGGATTCTTGAACGCAACGTAGCTTTTCCTTCATCGGAAACACCGAGCCGAAGGAGAGCACGATGCAGAAGTTCGACACCCCCGCCCCGATCTCCGCCATCCTCGACGTCCCCGCGGGACGCATCCGGTTCATCGCCGCCGACCGGGCCGACACCGCGGTCGAGATCCTGCCCGCGGACGCCTCGAAGGGCCGCGACGTGAAGGCTGCGGAGCAGATCACTGTCGAATACGGCGACGGCGTCCTGCGGGTCGAGGCCTCACCGGCGAAGAACCGGATCCTCGGCAGCTCCGGATCCGTCGAGGTGACCATCCAGCTGCCCGTCGGCTCCCGCATCGAGGCGAAGGCGGCCAGCGCCGAGTTCCGGGGCGTCGGACGACTCGGCGACGTCGGCTTCGAGGGCGCGCAGGGCTCGGTCAAGCTCGACGAGACCGCCAGTGCCCGCCTCACCCTCCTCGCCGGTGACGTCTCGGTCGGCCGCCTGGGCGGCCCCGCGGAGATCAGCACCAAGAAGGGCGACATCCGGATCGCCGAGGCCGTGCGCGGCACGGTCGTGCTGCACACCGAGGCCGGTGAGGTGTCGGTCGGCGCCGCCCGCGGGGTCTCCGCCTCCCTGGACGCCGGCACCACCTACGGCCGGATCCACAACGCGCTCAAGAACACCGACGGCGCCGCCGGCCTGAACATCCACGCGACCACCGCCTACGGCGACATCGTCGCCCGCAGCCTCTGAAGGAGCACCGATCATGACCAACCCGGCCATCGCGGCGAACGGTCTGCGCAAGTCCTACGGCGACAAGGTCGTGCTCGACGGCATCGACCTGACGGTGCCGGCCGGCACTGTCTTCTCCCTGCTCGGCCCGAACGGCGCAGGCAAGACCACCGCCGTCAAGATCCTCTCCACCCTCATCACCGCCGACGCCGGCGAGATCCGCGTCGGCGGCCACGACCTGACCACCGACCCACAGGCCGTACGCGCCACGATCGGCGTCACCGGGCAGTTCTCCGCCGTCGACGGGCTGATCACCGGCGAGGAGAACATGCTCCTCATGGCGGACCTGCACCACCTGTCCAAGCGCGAGGGGCGGCGGGTCACCGCCGAACTGCTGGAGCGCTTCGACCTGGTGGAGGCCGCGAAGAAGCCCGCCTCCACCTACTCCGGCGGCATGAAGCGCCGCCTGGACATCGCCATGACCCTGGTCGGCGACCCGCGGATCATCTTCCTCGACGAACCCACCACCGGCCTCGACCCCCGCTCCCGCCACAACATGTGGCAGATCATCCGCGAGCTCGTCTCCGGCGGCGTCACCGTCTTCCTCACCACCCAGTACCTGGAGGAGGCCGACGAGCTCGCCGACCGCATCGCGGTACTCAACGACGGCAAGATCGCCGCCGAGGGGAGCGCCGACGAGCTGAAGCGGCTGATCCCCGGCGGACACGTCCGGCTCCGCTTCACCGACCCGGCCGCCTACCAGTCGGCCGCCTCCGCGCTGCGCGAGGTCACCCGGGACGACGAGGCACTGTCCCTGACCATCCCCAGCGGCGGCAGCCAGCGCGAGCTGCGCTCCATCCTCGACTGGCTGGACTCCGCCGGCATCGAGGCCGACGAACTGACCGTGCACACCCCCGACCTCGACGACGTGTTCTTCGCCCTGACCGGCTCCAGCGTGCCCAGTCAGACCAACCAGCCCAAGGAGGCTGTCCGATGAGCGCCCTCTCCCTCGCGGTACGCGACTCGAACACGATGCTGCGCCGCAACCTGCTGCACGCGCGCCGCTACCCGTCCCTCACCCTGAACCTGCTGCTCACCCCGGTCATGCTGCTGCTGCTCTTCGTCTACATCTTCGGCGACACCATGAGCGGCGGCGCGGGCCGCTCCGCCTACATCGCCTACATCGTCCCCGGCATCCTGCTCATGACCATCGGCTCCACCGTCGTCGGCACCGCCGTCTCGGTCTCCACCGACATGAACGAAGGCATCATCGCCCGCTTCCGCACCATGGCCATCCACCGCAGCTCCGTGCTGTTCGGGCATGTCGCCGGCAGCGTGCTGCAGGCGATCATGAGCGTGGTCCTGGTCGGGGCCGTCGGCGTCGCGATGGGCTTCCGCTCCACGGATGCCACGGTCCTGGAATGGCTGGCAGCATTCGGGCTGCTCGCGCTGGTCGCCCTGGCATTCACCTGGATCGCGGTCGGCATGGGCCTGGGCAGTCCCAACGCCGAAGCCGCCAGCAACAACGCCATGCCGCTGATCCTCCTCCCCCTCATCTCCAGCGCCTTCGTCCCCCTGAACTCGATGCCCGGCTGGTTCCAGCCGATCGCCGAGTACCAGCCCTTCACCCCCGCCATCGAAACCCTGCGCGGCCTCCTCCTCGGCACCGAGATCGGCCACAACGGGTGGATCGCCCTCGCCTGGTGCCTGGGCCTGACCGTCCTCGGCTACCGCTGGTCCAAGGCACAGTTCAACCGCGACCCCAAATAGGCGACATGACGCGGGCTGCCTTCCGCCACTCGTCCCGCCCCAAGGCGGCGTACACCGACACCGCGTCGGCGTACGCCGCCCCGTCCGCGTCATCGGCCGCCCCCGGGCCCGGACCGCAGACCGGATCGCCAACAAGATCTCCCAGAAGCTGGGCTGCCCCGCAAGGCCGCTGTTCGCCCCCGAGACCTCGGCGCGCGATCCGGGAGGATCGACTCGCCTTCCAGCCGTTCTCCGGAAACGCGCGGGTGCTGGATGTCGGGGCGCTGGAAGCACTCAGTGCCCTACAGCCGCTCTCACCCTCGCCGGCCCCCAAGAATTCCTTCCGGTTCTCATACAACTCTTCAAGGTCGTCGGGGGTCTTCAGTTCGCCACCCGCTCGCGTCTCTCGTGGGTCACCGAGGACGCCCCCGGCGGACTCGGGCCCGACCGCACCCCAAATGACTCGGGCCCGCTCTCGGCGGGCCCCGCATGCCGCCGGAGAACTCTGTATGCACTTCCTCCAGCACCTCCGCACCGCCCTGGCCGTCGCCATCCTGGCCACCGGCCTCACGCCGCTCGCCACCGCTGCCCCGGCGCGGGCCGCCACTCCGGCCAAGTACCCCGACGACTTCAACGGTGACGGCTACCGGGACATCGCCGTCGCCTCCCCGTGGGCCCAGATCGGCAGCAAGAAGGAGGCCGGTCACGTCAGCGTCCTCTACGGCTCCGCCTCCGGCACCTCCACCAGCCTCCCGTTCGCCGTCCACCAGGGCCGGGTCGGAGTCCCCGGCAGCCCGGAGGCCGGGGACGAGTTCGGCCGAGTCATCACCAGCGCCGACCTCGACCGCGACGGGTACGCCGACCTCATCGCCGGATCCCCGAACGAGAAGGTGGGCACACGGACCGGCCAGGGTGCCGTGACCGTGGTCTGGGGCGGTTCAGCCGGGCTCAACCAGGGCGCGTCCATCTCCAACAAGAAGCCCACCGTCGAGGGCCACTACGGCAGCGCCCTGGCGGCGGGCGACTTCACCGGAGACGGCAACCCCGACCTGGTGGCCGCGGAAGGCGAGGGGCTGCGCCTGTTCCGGGGGCCGTTCACCCGCACCGGCACCCCCCGTTCCACCTCCTACATCAGCCTCGGCGGATATGGAGCGCTGCGACTCGTGGCCGGGAAGATCAACAACAACGCCTATGTCGATCTCGTCGTCGTCAACGAGCGGAACACCCGTGTCCTGAAAGGCACCGCTACCGGGCTGACGATGACCGGCAAGACCACGGTCGCGGGCGAGTTCTCTGCATACGGGTGCAGCGCCGCCGCCACCATTGGTGATTTCGACAAGGACGGATACGGCGACGTCGTCGTGGCGAAGGGCTGGGCAACCGGGAACGGAGTGGCGTACGCGGGCAGTCTGACCGTCGCGTACGGCAGCTCCACCGGCCTCAGCACCACCCGCGCCACCAAGACCTTCACCCAGGCGACCTCCGGAGTCCCCGGCACCCCCGAGAAGCAGGACCACTTCGGCTGCTCGGTGTCGGCCGGTGACGTCACTGGCGACGGTCGCGCCGACCTGCTCGTGGGCGTCCCCGGTGAGCTCGGCAGCGGTCTCGGCGCCGGTGGTGTCACGCTGCTCAAGGGCTCGTCTTCCGGGCTGACCGGCGCGAACTCCCGCTGGCTGGACGCCAACACCAGCGGCGTGCCGAACGAGTACACCCAAGACTTCGGGCTCGCGGTCCATGTCACCGACACGGACGGCGACGGCCGCGCGGACGCCGCGGTCAGCGACCCCGGAGCGCACGCCTATGACGGTGCCGTCTGGTACCTCCGCAGCACTGGTGCCCAGCTGACCGGCGAAGGCTCCTCGATCATCTACGCCCCGCGCACCGAGACCACGGGCACGGACGCCTGGCACAACTTCGGTATGGCTTTCGCGGACTGACGGGCAGGCAGGGAGGACCCGAGCGGACCGCTCCGCTCGCGTCGCCCTGCCCCTCGCACGCTCACCGCATCCGCCGCACCAACGTGCCAAGGAGCCCCGTCAACCATCCGGCTCTGGCTGCGCTCCTACCTTCGGCCCGCTCAGCCCGAAGCGGGTGTCGCAGGCCTGCCGGGGGCACGCGACCGAGGGCCGACTCAGGAGCGGTTTCCTCCCAGCCCCCTTTTGCCGCTCTCGGAGCCGTGGGTATGGCAGGTCGAACACGGGGTCGGACATGACGGGTCAGGCCGGCCGCCGCCTCGCGCTGCCGCCCAAGGTCCCAAGGGTGCGCGGGCGCTGGCATGAAGCTGTCCTGCACCGTGCAACATGTTGACACCGAAGTCTCTTTATCGGACGCCCTGCCGCTGGCATTGTTTTCCCCGCAAGCACGGTCCGGTGAATTCGGGGGAATCAATGACCGCCAATGCCAGGCGCACTTCGCAACGCGTCATCCAGTTTGTCGCGCCGTCTTTCTTGGCCGAAATTCCCTCGTTCGCCGTACGGTCCGTTCACCCGGTGAACGGGTGGCAGTGATCCGGACCGTAGAGAGAGAACAGGGGAGAACATGAAGAAGGCAATCGCTGCTGCCGGTATCGCACTCGGTGGTGCGGCTCTGGTGCTGTCCGTCCAGGGCTCGGCCCAGGCCGCTCCCGCGGCACCGGTTCTGCAGCAGGCGTCCGTCACCAAGGGCGGCCCCGAAGCCGCTCCCATGTGGATCGGATCCGTCGCCAAGATCGCCCAGAAGGCGTACGTGCACGGCAAGGCGGCCGCCGGCACTACCGCCCTCCGTAACCAGGTCGGCAACATGACGAAGATCGCCAGCCTTGGCTCAGCCCCCAAGGACGGCGCCGGCGCCGGCACCCGGTCGGCAGAGACGATCTTCGACAAGTGATGGCACACCGCATGACCAGGAGGGCGGTGCTGCTTGTCGGCGCCGCCCTCCTGGGCCTTCATTTCCTCCTCGCCGCCTTCTCGCAGAGCCCGTACACCCCGATAAAACTGCGTTACTACGACAAGGTGAGCGACTATCTGGACCCCTATTTCGCACAGAACTGGATGCTTTTCGCACCCGACCCGCTCGCAGACGACCGCGGAATTCTAGCCCGGGCGAAATGTGCGGACGGCCGGGTCACCGAGTACTACGACGTGACGTCGCCGTACATTCACGCCGCGCAGGACAGCCGGTTCTTCCCCTCCCGTATGTCACGGCTGGTCGGCAGCAGCCTGCAGTCCCTCTACAACTCGGACCCGCTGCTCGACCGGCTGCGCAAGTCGGAGAAGGAGAAGGAGAAGCCGGTTCTTCCCCTCATGCCGTACGAGAAGAGCTCACGCGAGGACGCCGTCCGCTTCCTCTCCCGGTACTCCATGACGCAGATGCCTCAGGCGTGCGGAGGCGATCCCCGGAGCATCCAGATCCGCATGTACGTAAGGGAGTTGCCGCCCTGGTCGAAGCGCGACGACCCGAGCGCGAAGGACAGGATCAGCGTGCAGGACTTCGACTGGCAGAAGGCAGGTGACCTGCGATGAGCAACTCCGTCCCGCTGCTGGACAGATGGAGCAGCCAACCGGTGAGCGTGCTGGGCGTGTCCGGCACGCGGGCGCTGATCGGCTTTGTCGGGCTCATGTTCTACGTCAGCCAGTACAGCGACCGCGGGTATCTCTTCGGGCCGGACGGCGTGTTCCCGTGGAAGGACTTCCTGGCCGCCCTCGACCGGGACGGCACCTTCAGCCTGTACGCGCTCAGCAGTTCGGCGTCCTGGTTCGAACTCGTCTTCCACGTCGGCATGCTGAGCGCGCTGGCCGTCACCTTCGGCGTGGGCGGCCGTCCCGTGCTCGTCATGCACTGGGTACTGCTGTGGTCCGTCTACCAGCGTCAGCCACTCATCCTCGACGGCGGCGACAATCTCGCCTACCTCGTCATCCCGATGCTCGTTCTGACCCGGTGCTACGACCGGCTCTCGCTCTCGCCGGGACTCACCGGGCGCTGGACCCGTCGGATGCCCGAAGGCCTCGGAGCGCTGCGGGCCCCGCTTCACAATCTCGGCGTACTCGCCATCGCCACCCAGATCTGTCTGGTGTACGTCACCAGCGGCCTGTACAAGGTGCAGGGCAAGCTGTGGCAGGACGGAACGGCGCTCTTCTACATCATGCGCATTCCCGAATTCTCCCTGCCCGGCGTGTCCGACCTGGTCTACGGCAACGACATGCTGGTCTTCGTCGGCACCTACTCGACCACCTTCTTCCTGGTGTACTTCCCGCTCGGCATCCTGGTGCCGAGGCTGCGCCCATGGGCCGCCGTTGCGTCCATCGGATTCCATGTCTCCATCGGATTCTTCATGGGACTCACCGGCTTCGCCCTGACGATGGTGGCGTGTGACCTCATCTTCCTGAGTCGGCCACTCGGAGAGGGTGTTGCCTTCGCGACCCGCGCCACGGCCCGGATCGAGCGGTCCCTGCGTGAAAGGCTGCGGCGGCCGGAAAAGGACGCCTGCAACACGACCGCCCGCGGGGCGGTGGAAAATACTGGCTGATCGTCAGGCCGGTTCCCTGAGAACGCATTTCAGATCGAACCCATGGCAATACGCGAACGGTGGAGTCAACTGTGGCAATGGTCGGGCTGTTCTGGGTCTCCGAGGATGCGGTCCACCTCGGTGCACCACCTGGTGAGTCGGCCGCCGGCGTCCGGGTGGCCGCCGCGGGCCTCGATGCGGTCGGACCACGGTCCGGCACCTGGAAGTGGACCGACCTCAGCTCGGTGGCCGTCGTCGGTGCGCCGGTGCGAGCGACTCCCGGCCGGCAGCTGTCGATGACGCTGGACGTGGTGCTCGGAGCCATGGGGCTGGGCGGACCGGAGGGTCCCGCCGAGATGACCGTACGTGTCCAAGCATCCGACGGCGTGGATGAATTGCTCGTACACTCGGCCGCCGCCGGCGGGTACACCCCTCGTGAGGTCGAACTGTCCCATCAGGTACTGGACCGCTTCGTCGCCGGGACTCTCAGCCCGGCGGTCCTCAGCGCATGGGGGCGTGCGCACGGTGCAGGGAAGACTCCGCGCCCCGCCGAACGCGAGGCCCTTCTCCAGCAGTGGGCGCAGTCCTGATGGCGGGCTTGTCACTGCGACCCGTTCCGGTCTGCGTGCTCAGGAACTCGGCTCCGCCGCTGGCCCGGCACGGGCACGATCCGGCCGCCTTCGTCGAGATCGGGTCCCTGACCAAGGTTCTCACCGGCACCGCACTGGTACGGATGGTCCGGGCGGGCCTGCTCGGCCTCGACGACCCGGTGGAGCAATGGCTCCCGACGCCGCCCGGATCGGGGATCACGCTACGGAACCTGGCAGACCACACCTCGGGCCTGCAACGGCTGCCACCGGGCCTGACCGGCCCCGATCCCTACGCGGCCTTCGACGAGGACGCGCTGCGGGCCCTGCTGGGCCGGCTCGGCGAGGTCACCGTGAGGCAACCGGGACAGGAGGCCGAGTACTCCAACCTCGGTTACGCCGTGCTCGGTGCGGCCCTCGTGTCCGCGGCCGGGCGGCCGTACGAGGAATTGCTTCGTGAGCACGTGCTCACGCCGCTGGGGGTGGACGAGGTGACCGCGCATCCGCCCGCCGATCGACTGCTGGGCGCACGGAGCCTGTTCGGCAGGGAACGCGACCGGTGGACCTTGGACGGGCCGATGCTGCCCGCGGGCGGTCTGTGGGCCACTCCTCGCGCGTTCGCCACCGTGGTCACCGGACTGCTGCTCGGGCGTGCGCTGGGCGAGCCGGCGCCGTCCTGGCAGTCGGCGGGACCGCTGTTGTGGCACAACGGGGCGACCCGCGATGCCTCCGCCTTCACCGGGGTGATCCCCCGGACGGGGAACTGGGTGCTCGTGCACCGGCTCGGCGGTTCGCCCGACCGCACCGACAAGATCGGACTCGGTCTGCTCGCCGCCGGGGACACGGCGGGACAGAACGAAGGCGAACGCGCATGACCAGCATCGACGCCGCGGTCGTCGGCACCGGCCCCAACGGACTCGCGGCCGCCGTCACGCTGGCACGCGCAGGCCTGAGGGTGGAACTGTACGAACGCGCCGACGACATCGGCGGCGGGCTGCGCAGCAAGGCGCTCTTCGACGAGGACGTCATGCACGACATGTGCGCCGCGGTGCATCCGATGGCCGCGGCCTCGCCTTTCTTCCGCGAGTTCGACCTCGGCGCGCGCGGCGTCGAACTGCTGAACCCGGATATCAGCTATGCCCACCCGCTCGACGACGGCCGAGCCGCCCTCGCCCACCGGGACCTCTCCGCGACCTGTGAGCAGCTGGGGCCGGACGGAGAGCGCTGGCGCAGCCTGATGCAGCCGCTGCTCGATCACAGTGCGGGCGTCGTCGACTTCGTCCTCGCGGGCCGGCGGACCCTGCCGCGCGATCCCCTCGCCCCGCTTCTGCTGGCTCGGAGGGTGCTGCGCCACTCCACCTCACTCGGCGGTTTCCGGGGAGAAGACGCGGCGGCACTGCTGACCGGCGTGGCCGCGCATGCGATGGGCCGGCTGCCCAGCATCGCCTCCGGAGCGGTCGCGATGCTGCTCGGCCACCTGGCCCACGGATCGGGCTGGCCGCTGCCGCGTGGGGGAAGTGCGCGCATCGCGGAGGCGATGGCCGTCGACATCACCGCGCACGGCGGCCTCTTCCACACCGGCGCGCCCGTCACCGACCTACGCCAACTGCGGCATGCCAGGACCGTGTTCCTCGACACCAGCCCCAAGACCTTCCTCGCTCTCGCCGCTTCCCGGTTGCCCGCCCGGTACGCCCGCGCGCTGGCCGCCTTCCGCTACGGCCCCGGCGCGGCCAAGGTCGACTTCCTGGTCTCGGAACCGATCCCGTGGCGCAACCCGGCGGTGGGCCGGGCCGGCACCGTACATATCGGTGGTACCCACGCCGAGATGGTGCGTCAGGAAGGCTTCACCGCCAGGGGTGTGCCGACCGGCGAGCCGTTCGTCCTGCTCTCGGATCCCACGGTCACCGATCCCGACCGGGCTCGGCCGGGCAGGCGACCGGTGTGGGCCTACGCCCACGTGCCCAACGGCGATGCGCGTGACCCGATCCCGCTCGTACGATCCCGGATCGAGCGATACGCACCCGGCTTCGGTGACACGGTCATCGCTCAGCGCGCCATCACCGCGGCCGACTACGAGTCGTACAACCCGAACTACGTCGGCGGGGACATCGGCGCAGGCGCGATCACCCTCACCCAGTCCCTCCTGCGCCCGACCCCGCGCCTGGATCCCTACCGCACTCCCCTGTGCGGGGTGTACCTGTGCTCCGCCTCCACGCCGCCCGGGCCCAGCGTGCACGGCATGTCCGGCTACCTGGCGGCCGTTTCGGCACTGCGTCGCGAGTTCGGCGTCCGCACGGCTCCCGTCCTCTCTCCTGCCGCGACCGCGTCGACGCGGTGACGTCCTCGCGTGAGGAACCGACGGAGGTCGTTCTGGTCCGGCAGCAGGCATCGGCCGCACCGGGTGCGGTCGCCGTGGTCCGGCTGCTCGCCGGGCTGCCGCCGCACTGGGCATGTGCCTGGGCCGTCGGGGGCGACCGGATCACGCTGCGCGTCGGGACGCCGGCCCCGGGCGGGGCGGAGGCGGTGGCCACAGTGGTGGCGGGCAGCGCGCCCCCGGGCTGGGCCGTCCCCCGGTGACCCGGTGGCCGGCGCGCCCGGAGGACACACGCCCCCTCCGATCGGATCCGGTGATCAGATCCAGCCGCGTTCGCGGGCCACCAGGGCGGCGTGCGGGCGGCTGGAGGCACCCAGGAGCCGCAGCAGCTCCGCGACATGCCGTCGGTAGGTGCGTATGGAGATGCCCAGGGCACGGGCACCGATCTCGTCCTTACTGCCGCGGCACATCGCTTCCAGCACCCGCCGCTCGATCTCCCCGGGACCGCTGCCATCGGCGTCGGCCTGTCCGTCGGCACTGTCCGTCAGGTCCTCGGCCTGGTCCCAGATCTTCTCGAACAAGGCCACGATGTTGGCGACCAGGCCCTCCTCATGGGCCAGCAGGGCGCCACGTGCGGTGTCGGCGGGGTCCTTGGGCACCAGGGCGGCACGCCGGTCGTAGACGAGGATCCGCTCGGAGATGTCCTCGGCCACCCGGATCGTGGCGCCCTGCGCCGCGAGCTCACGCAGGTAGACCATGGTGGGCGGGTGATCGAGCGCCTCCTTGCGGACCACGCTGCGCATGCGGACACTCCGGCGCAGACAGCGCTGGTCGAGCCTGCGGGCGTGCGCGATGTTTTCGGGCGTCAGCGCGGTGTAGGGCTCGATGGAGAGGATCTCCTCACGCGCGAAGAAGGCGAGTTCGTCGATCCTGTCACGGATCTGCGGCAGGCTCTGTAGGTGCTCCACGCCGTGCACCGGGACGCCCTTCGGCCCCTGCTCGGTGCGGAGTTCGGAGATGAGGTGCTGGGATCGGATGACGCGTTCGAGCTCCTGGTGCAGCTCGCGCAGGCGCAGCTCGGTGAGGCGCCCGACCGCGGTCTCCGGACTGACGGCGGACAAGAGACCGGGAGCGGTGCGTTTCAGCACGCCGACCGCACACAGCCGATTCACCGACTCCATGGCCTGTTGCGGAGCAATGCGCAAAAGTTGATGGATCTCATCACTGGATGACTTCTGATTTCGCAAGAGATGCCGATATATCGCCTCTTCCGTCTGTGACAATCCGAAAACAGACATGCTTGTGCTCACGATGTCTTCCCCCTGGAACAATGAGCGACTCTCTCGCCGCGCTCGCTGGTCAGGCGGGCTCGGCCGTCGACGGGTCTCTGTTCGATCCGCGAGTCTAATAGCGCACCACCTGGGCGTAGTTGCCGAGGGGGGAGGGCGCGGGTACGTCCTGGACCTGGCCACCCGTGAGGTCCGCGCCGTCACGACCGACCACCAGGCAGGGTCGACGCCCGCCGACCGGTCCCCCGACGGGCAGCACGTCGTCCAGTCCACCGGGCACGGTCTGCGCATCACGGACGTGACTGCGCGCCGAAGCGTCCGCCACTTCGACCGAGGCCGATCGCTACCGCGCGAGGCGCACGGTCGACCTGCCCTGCAGTCCTCAGCAACTGTCTCGCCGGTGGTGCGCGTCGAGAGGAACAGTCCGTGCCCGACGGACGGCACCTTCGCAGAAACACTTCGTTCACGGTGAGCCAATATGTGTGGTCGCGAAGTGAGAAATCAGAACAAGGCGCAATGAGGGTATCTCACACAGCAGGCCGAACGAAATCATTCACCACGCAGAGCTGATCCCACCGTGCTAGTGTCGATGTCAGTTGCAGTTGTGGTTCCCAAAAACTCCAAGTGCCTCCATCGGCTTTTACTGTCGTTGGGAGCACTTTTGTATTTCCGGTCATTTTCCGGGCGGGGCAATCATCGCGCGACGCGGAGTCGGCACAGTGCGGACTCCGGGCACTGCCCCGAAGGAGATTTGACATGGCATCTGGCACCGTGAAGTGGTTCAACGCAGAAAAGGGCTTCGGCTTCATCGAGCAGGACGGTGGCGGCGCTGACGTGTTCGCCCACTACTCGAACATCGCCGCCCAGGGCTTCCGCGAGCTGCAGGAGGGCCAGAAGGTGACCTTCGACATCGCGCAGGGCCAGAAGGGCCCGACGGCCGAGAACATCGTTCCCGCCTGACGCTGACGCGTAGTACGAGCCGGGTTCCGCACACCCTTGGGGTGCGGGACCCGGCTCGTTCCATTTGAGGGTGCAGCCCTCCCCTGTAGCCGACGGCACTTCCAGCGGCAAGCATCCCGGCATCGCAGCCCCGTCGTAGGGGGCGCCCCGTACGGCTCCAGACGAATATTCCGTATGAGATTCCACTCCGGAAGTACGACCCTGGCCCCGAGGTTCTGCACGAATTTCAGCGACTGATGCCGTTTCTTCGCTCGGATCAGCTTTCGCTTTCACTTCGGCCCGTTCTCGCGATTCACCGTGCTGCTCATTTGCTGCGGGAACGCCTTGATGCCTGCCGCATCGAGGAAGGTGCGTGTCGTCCGGTCCTCGTCCTGACGGGGCTCAGTGGTAACTGAAGTCGCCCACGGTCCAGGCGCTTACGTCCTCGATCGATACCCGGTACATCCCGCCCGTCTCCGGGATCCCCACAGCTCCCTGCAGGATCCTTGCGACGTGGAAGTGCAGATGCGTGGGCGGCCCGTCCTTGGGGGTGGAGGCGGTGAACGTGCCGGCGAACTCGCCCAGGTGGGCCGAATCCGTCAGGACCTCCGACACCCGCTGTCGCCAGACGGCTTCGGGAGCCAGTCGACCCGTGATGACAGCACCACCGGTGACCACGGTCAGGGACATCTGATTGCTTTGCCCGGACTCCACCATGGCGGCGACGTCAACGAGCAATTCGTCGGGCTTCGACATGAGCCGATTCTATTCACCGGACCGTCCGATCAGCTCCGGCAGTGCGGCCATCGGCTGAATGCCGAATGCCGCCGCGCCGCGGCAAAAACGGTCGAGAGCTCCGGCTGAGCCCGTCGGCGCTCGGAGCCGGCACCATGCTCCGGCCTGTGCACGCAAGCGTGCGCAGATGCGGGAAGGCGAGGGCGGTACCCACGCCTGCTCCACCCACCGATCGCCGGCGAGGTAATTCCAGAGCCCGGAGCGCGCGTTCGATTCCCTTCACCCGCTCCACGCAAATGCCCCCGGTCCGGCGGCCCGGGCCGGCGAAGCCCAACCGCTCATCCCGGTATTCGTGACGACATGTCCGGGAGCAGGACGCACCATCGCCAGCAGATCTTTGCAGCAGCGTCACAAGGGCTGCGCATCACCTTCGGCGAGTGCCAGTAGCGTTACTGCCCGCTCGATCCCGCGTGCGAACTCGAGACAGGTCGCCGGCGTCCCTGGCGGCGCAGCCATCACAGAAAGATCGCAGATGGACTACTGCTCCGCGTGCCGCCGAATTCTCAATGGGGCGCTGGTGTGCCCGGGGTGCGGCGCATACGCTCCCGACATTGCCCCGCCCGCCCATCACTCCCACGGCACGGCCGCCTCCACCCCAACGGCGAATCAGCCATGGCGCGCGGAGGAGTGGCCTGCTCCGGGGTCCTACACCGGCACTCATCGCTCCGAGCCGGACCCGATCGGCAGCGGCGCGTCCGGAGACGCGTCGGTGGACGCATCGGCCACTGGTTCGTCCAGCGGCCACGAAGGCACTGCCTCCACCGGGCAGGGCCGGGCGGCTCGCCGTCGGCAGCTGGCGCGTTGGAAGAAGAACAAGCGCCGGGCCGTGGCCGCAACGGCCGTTGCCCTCGTCGGTGGCGGCCTGACCGTGGCCGCCCTGCCGGCCACCAGGTCTTCCAACAGCCACACACACGCAGCCTCACCGCCGGAGCCGGTGTCCGCGGCCACACCCCGGACAGCGACCACCGACTCGGTATCGGAGCAACCGGACACCCAGGTTCCGCGGCATCCCAGCCCTCACCGCCCCGCGACAACGAGCCGACAGCAGAGCGCCGCCGTCGCGGTGCCGCACACCGCGACGCCGAGCCGACAGCCGAAAGCCGCCGCCACGGCCTCCTCTCCCGCGACCTCGAACACCACACCGCACACCACACCCGAGTCGGCCACCGGGACGCACACAGGCAACGCCGAGACGCCGCCCCAGGCCCAGGCCCCGGCGACGACGCCGCCCGCTTCCACCGAACACCCCGCCTCAGGCCCATCGGCTGTGCACCTGCTGCCGATCACGTCGGCGGGTGATCCGACATCTCCGGCACAGATCTGTCTGATCGCTGTGTGCATCGGCTGATCGCGTCGCTGTCATCGCACGCAGACGTCCACGTGCGCGGACGGAAACGCTGTCCGCGCCCGGACGGACAGCGCCCCCGTGCCCCCTGGGGTGCGAGCGACCGTACGCCGCCCGGCACACCCCAGGGGCGTATCGGCTCAGGGCTGGACGAGGACCTTCAGGGCCTCGCGGTCGGCCATGGCCCGGTATCCGTCGGGCACCTCGTCGAGGCCGACGGTGCGGTTGAAGACGCGGCCCGGCTCGATCTTCCCGTCGAGCACGTCGGGCAGGAGCTCATCGATGTAGGCGCGGGCCGGGGCCACGCCACCGGTCAGGGTGATGTTGCTCAGGAACTCGGGGAAGCCCAGCGGGACCTGGTCGTACTGCGGCGCGCCGACCCGGCTGATCGTGCCGCCGGCGCGGACCACTCCGATGGACATCTCCAGGGCCGGCAGCAGACCGACGCACTCCAGGACGGTGTGGGTGCCGTCGCCGCGGGTCAGTTCCCGAACACGCTCGATGCCTTCTTCGCCGCGTTCCGAGACGATGTCGGTCGCGCCGAAGTCGCGGCCCAGGTCGGTGCGGTCCTTGTGCCGGCCCATGAGGATGATGCGCTCGGCGCCGAGCCGCTTGGCGGCCAGCACCGCTGACAGTCCGACCGCACCGTCGCCGATGACGGTGACCGTGGTGCGCGGGTTGACCCCGGCCGTCACCGCGCAGTGATGCCCGGTGCAGAACACGTCCGACAGGGTCAGCAGGGACGGCAGCAGCGCGGAGTCCTCGGCGACGGGCAGCTTCACCAGCGTGCCCTGCGCCTGCGGGACCCGCACGGCCTCGCCCTGGCCGCCGTCCACGTCGTCAGCGGCCCAGAATCCTCCGTGCCGGCAGGAGGTCTGGAGGCCCTCGGCGCAGAAGTCGCAGGTGTTGTCGGCCCAGACGAACGGGGCGACGACCAGGTCACCGGCCTTCAGCCCGGACACGTCCGAGCCGGTCTCCTCCACGACGCCGAGGAACTCGTGGCCGATGCGGTCACCGTGCTCGGTGGCCGGCCTCGACCCGTAGGGCCACAGATCGCTGCCGCAGATGCAGGAGCGGACCACGCGCACGATCGCGTCGGTGGGCTGCTGGATCCGCGGGTCGGGCACGTTCTCCACGCGCACGTCACCGGCACCGTAAATCAATGTTGCTCGCATGAGATCTTTCCGATCGATTCTTCTCTTGGGTACGGGGGACGACTTGACGGTGTGCCAGTGGTCAGTAGCGGCCGCCCTCCGGCGCGGGCAGGGCGTCCAGATCCGCCAGATCAGCCGGGCTCAGCTCCACGTCCCCCGCCCCGGCGTTGTCCGCCAGGTACTTCGGGGTCTTGGTGCCGGGGATGGGGATGACGTGCTCGCCCTGGGCCACGACCCACGCCAGCGCCACCTGCGCCGGGGTGATCCCCGCCCGGTCGGCGATCTCGCGCACCCGGCCGACGATGGCGAGGTTGGCGCGCAGAGCGTCCTGCTGGAAGCGCGGCAGCCGGCGCCGGAAGTCGTTCTCGGGCAGGTCGTCGAAGGACGAGAACCGTCCGACGAGAAATCCGCGCCCGAGCGGTGAGTAGGGCAGGAAGGCGATGCCCTGCTCCCGGCAGTACGGCAGTACCTCGGCCAGCACGTCCCGGGTCCACAGCGAGAACTCGGACTGCACCGATGCGACCGGGTGCACCGACTGCGCCCGCTTGATCTGGTCCACCGTCGCCTCGGACAGGCCGATCCGTCGGGCTTTGCCCGCCTCGACGGCCTCGGCCATGGCGCCCCAGGTCTCCTCGACGGGCACCTCGGGGTCCACACGGTGCAGCTGGTACAGGTCGACGTGGTCGGTACCGAGTCGGCGCAGGCTCTCGTCGATCGCCTTGCGTACGTGTTCGGGGCGGCCGTTGTTGACGATGAGCGGGGAGCCCTCGGGACCCCCGGTCGGGTCGGCCACCTCCAGACCGACCTTGGTGGCCAGCACGGCCCGGTCCCGATGCCCCTCGAGGGCTCGGCCGACCAGCTCCTCGTTGGTGTAGGGCCCGTACACGTCTGCGGTGTCGATCAGCGTTGCGCCCAGATCGAGGGACTGCCGGATCACCGCGATGGACGTGTCGTCGTCCCGCGGGGTCTTCATGTCGTACGAGAACGTCATGCCCATGCACCCGAGTCCGATCACGCCGACCTCGGGGCCGTTGCTGCCCAGGGTGGTGGTGCGCATGCTGTGCTTCCTCTCAGTCGGTCGGGGTCGGTGCGGTGCGGGCCGGGCGTGGTGCTCGTCGTCGGTGACGTGCTCGCCCCACGTCCTCTCGGGGCCGCCGTCCGGGCCGGCTCCTCGGCAGAATCTCCAACGTGCTTCTCCTTGCTGCTCGGCGTCGGCGTACTGGCTCGGCGCCGGTGGCTTCGCCCGGGACTCTCTCGACGATGCCTTTCGGCCGCATGACCGCGCCCATGGCGCAGGGCCATCCGACGTAGAAGGCGATGCGGGTGACGGGCCTCGGTCGGCTCGTCCTGGCCACCAGGTCGCTGGACCTCCGTAGGCCGCCGCATGGGGGAAGCCGATCTTCCACGTGTCCAGCCTGCTCCCCGGGCCGGCATTCCGGCAGGCCGCGCTGTGCCGGGGAATGGCGTTCCGAGGTATGACAGGGCCCCCCACACGTCTGCCGGGCAGGTCACGGCGCCCGCCGCACCGGAGGGCATGCCGAGTGAGCAGCGGAACGGCAGCGAGCCGGGTCGCTTCCTGCGCGCACGCCGGGCTCGGGTGACCCCCGAGCAGGTCGGTCCCACAGCAGGCCGCGGCCTGCGCAGCACGCCCGGTCGTCGCACCGCGGGCTGCGGCTGATGATGGGAGTACGGCCGAGCACTCGGAGATGATCATGACGGGTTGGTTTGTCAGGGACTACTCCCAGGACGATCTCGAGGCGGTGATCCTCCTGGACACGGAGAGCGGCACGACCGGAGAGCCTCCCGTCTTCCAGCTCTCCGACACCGTGGCGGCCCTCCAAGCCCTTCATCCGGCCGTGGTTGCGGTGGCGGACGATGTGATGATCGGGGCTGCCGTGAGCAGGGTGGAAGGCGACAGGGCGTGGATCCTGCGCATCTGCATGGCCCCGTCCTGGCGGCATCGAGGTCTGGGCAGTGCCCTGATCACAGCTCTTGAGCACCGGCTCTTCGCCGGTGGTGTCCGGACGGTGCACGCGGTACTGCCCGAGGGCGAGACCGGTGTCGCCGCTCTGCACAACTGCGACTTCGTCACCCGCTCCGGCCTGGTGTTCTTCGAGAAGCGCGGGCCCGTGACGCCCCAGGCGATCAGCATGCTGGCCGCGCTCGGAGCGGAGCTGCCGCCCGGGGGGCTGTGGCAGAAGGTCGCGGGCATGGAGCGGGAGAAGCGGCTCATCGAGCGGCGTCTGGTCCTGCCGCTGGCCCATCCCGAACTGGCCGCCCAGCACGGGGTGGAGCTGCCACGCGCGGTCATGCTGTTCGGTCCGCCCGGGACGGGCAAGAGCACTTTCGCGCACGCGATCGCCAGCCGTCTGGGATGGCCCTTCGTCGAACTGTTCCCCGCACGTCTCGCCGCCGAATTCGGGCTGGCGGCCGGGCTGAACCGACGGTTCGACGAAATCGCCCAGCTCGACCACGCACTGGTCTTCATCGACGAGGTCGAGGAGATCGCCGTCGAACGCTCGGGCGCGGACCCGACCGCGGTCGGCATCGTCAACGAGCTGCTCAAGGCGATCGTGCGGTTCCGCAGTCAGGACGGCCGACTGCTGGTCTGCGCCACCAACAACGTGACCACGCTGGACTCGGCCTTCCTGCGGCACGGTCGCTTCGACTACGTACTGCCCATCGGCCCTCCCGACCACACGGCCCGGGCCGCGCTGTGGGAGAGCTACCTGGCACGAGCGGGCGCGGAGGCCGACAACGCGGCACTCGCGTCCGCCAGTGAGGGATTCACGCCCGCCGACATCGCCCACGTCGCGCGTACCGTCTCCCAGGCCCAGTTCGAGCGCACCGTCGACACCGGAACCCGGGCCCGCCCCACCACGGACGACTACCTGGAGACGATCGGCACCACCCAGCCCACGGTCAGCAGCACCATGGCCCAGGAGTTCTCCGACCAGAGCGACAGGTTCGCCCGCATCTAGCGTCCTGGCTCGCGCGTGACGACCGCTCAGGCACCCGAGCGCGAGCGCCGGGAACTCCTTGCCCCGGTGCGCACGTCGGGCGAGCCGCGCAGCGGGTCCTGCGGCGGTAGTTGCAGCACTCCGCGCCGCCGCATCCGCGGTGAGAATTCGGTCACCTCCGCGCAATGAAATGTGCCGGAAACGCATGGGTGTTCGTTACGAAACGCGACCCGGCCACCCTCTCTGTCGCCGGACCCCCACGCCGCCCCGAGGAGGGACTCCCTCTTGACCCCCGTGACCCTGGCCGCGGCAGGCCTCGACACAGGCGACACCGCCTGGCTGCTCGCCGCCACCGCGCTTGTCCTGCTGATGACTCCCGGGCTGGCCCTGTTCTACGGCGGCATGGTCCGCTCGAAGAGCGTCCTCAACATGCTGATGATGAGCTTCGTCTCCATCGCGCTGGTCACCGTCGTCTGGCTGGTCGCGGGCTATTCGCTGGCCTTCGGCGACGACGTCTTCGCCGGCCTCATCGGCAACCTCCACCACGTGGGCCTGGCGGGCATCGGTCCCGGCACCCTCACCGGCAGCGTCCCCACCCTGCTGTTCACCACGTTCCAGCTCACCTTCGCGATCATCACGGCGGCACTGATCAGCGGCGCGATCGCGGACCGCATGAAGTTCGCGGCCTGGCTGGTCCTCGTGCCGGTGTGGACCCTGCTCGTATACGTTCCCGTCGCACACTGGGTGTGGGGACCCGGCGGCTGGATCGCGCACTCCCTCGGTGCCCTGGACTTCGCCGGTGGACTCGTGGTGGAGATCACGTGCGGAGCGTCGGGTCTGGCACTCGCCCTGGTGGTGGGCCCGCGGATCGGCTTCAAGAAGGACGCGATGCGCCCGCACAACCTGCCGATGGTGATGCTCGGGGCCGGCCTGCTCTGGTTCGGCTGGCTCGGCTTCAACGGCGGCTCGGCCCTCGGCGCCAACGGTCTGGCAGCGGCCTCTCTCCTCAACACCCTCGTCGCCGGATCCACCGGCCTGCTCGGCTGGCTCTTCGTCGAGCAGAAGCGCGACGGCCACCCGACCACCTTCGGCGCGGCGTCGGGCGCGGTCGCCGGCCTGGTGGCGATCACGCCCGCATGCGGCACGGTCAGCATCCTGGGCGGCGCCGTGGTCGGACTCGCGGCGGGCGTCGTCTGCTCGTACGCGGTCGCGTGGAAGTTCCGGTTCGACTACGACGACTCGCTGGACGTGGTCGGCGTGCACTTCGTCGGAGGCGTCGTCGGCACGTTGCTCATCGGCCTGTTCGCGACGGCCACGATGACCGGCGGCAAGGAGGGTCTCCTCTACGGCGGCGGACCGGGCCAGCTCGCCCGGCAGGCCGTCGCCGTGCTTGCCGTGGCTGCGTACACGTTCCTGGTGACCTACGGGATCGGTAAGGCGATCGACAAGCTGATGGGGCTGCGGGCCTCCACGGAGGAGGAGCTCACGGGCCTGGACCAGACGGTGCACGCGGAGAGCGCCTACGATCACGGCGTCCTGGGTCATGCCGCCCCGCAGGCCCTGGCCCTCTCGACACCTCATTCCAAGGACAGGAGCCCTGCCACATGAAGCTCATCACCGCGATCGTCAAGCCGTACCGCCTTGACGAGGTGAAGACCGCACTGCGGGAGCTCGGCGTGCACGGAATGACTGTTACGGAGGCCAGCGGATACGGGCGTCAGCGCGGCCACACCGAGGTGTACCGGGGCGCCGAGTACCGGGTCGACCTGGTGCCCAAGGCCCGCATCGAGGTCGTCGTCGAGGACGCGGACGCGGACCCGGTCATCGACGCGGTGGTCCGGGCCGCACGGACCGGCAAGATCGGCGACGGCAAGGTGTGGGCGGTGCCCGTGGACACGGTGGTCCGGGTCCGCACGGGCGAGCGGGGCCCGGACGCGCTGTAGGCGGTGCCGACCGCCGCGACGTCCCCTCCGAGGTCACCGGCACCACACGGCACTACGAGTACGCCGACCAGCTCAACGAGGACATGATCAACGCCCGTGTGTACGGCGGAATCCACTTCCGCACCTCGGACGTAGCCGCGCTGTCTCGGCGATGCCGAGATGGTGCTGGGTGGCATGGTCGCGGAGGGCCGTCCGGATCTGCACCGTCGCTGCCGTTCGGGTCTTTCCGGTGGCCCGCTTCCGCCGGCCACTACTCGCCGATGCGTACGACCGCCAGCGTGATGTTGTCGGGGCCGCCCGCCTCGATGGCGGCTTTCCACAGCTCGAAAGCGGCCCTGCCGTCGTTGTGCACCCGCAGCAGGCTGTCGAGTTCGTCCTCCGTCACCGGGTCGGTCAGCCCGTCGGTGCAGACCAGGTAGCGATCGCCTGCGGACAGCGGCGACGTCGTCACGTGGGGCGTGACGGCGCTGAACCGGGAGGCGCCACCGAGCGCCTGCGTGATGAGCGACGTGGTGCGCCGGCCCGGCGCCAACGGCGGGCTGTCGTCGACGCTCACCCGGCGAAGTCCCTCCTGACTCGCGTCGAGCACCCTGCTGTCACCGACGTTGAAGGCGAGCAGCGTGTCCGCCAGCACCACGGCACCCGCGACCGTGGTACCCATGGCGGCCAGCTCCGGATGGCCGTCGGCGGCTGCGTACACCGCACGATTGCAGGCCTTGAGAACGTCACGAACGGCTTCCTCGCTGTCCAACGAAGAGCCGATCGCAGCGAGTTGGCGGACGACCAGCGCACTGGCCACCTCGCCGGCCGGCTGCCCGCCGATACCGTCGGCGACCGCTACGACGAGCGGTGCGCCGAGAGGGAACAGCAGCGTCTGCGGGTTCTCGGTCACGGTGCCGCACAGCGTCCACGGCCCGACCACGAGGCTGTCCTCGTTGTGATCGCGGATCAGCCCGGTGTGGCTCAATGCAGTGACAGCTACGTACGGCATCAGAGGGTCCCGCTTCTCCGCAGCGGACGACGGACGCGTCCCGCACCTCCATTGTGGCGCTGCGGCCCTGCGGATGCCCTCGCCGCTGCCCGGTTCTCGTCGGGAGACGCGCGCCAGACTTACTAGCGGGCGAGATAGTATCTTTTGCGAAACCATCTGTCCGGCCGGATGGCCAGGAGGTGCGTCTTGCACCGCTTCATCGGACGGGCCCGGGAGCTGCGCATCCTGGGACGGACACTCGACGAGGTCCGGGCAGCCGCAGGGTCCGCGAGGCCCGGGCAGTGCACGCTCCTGCGCGGTCGGCGGCGGGTCGGGAAGTCCAGCCTGGTCGAAGAGTTCCTGCAGCGTGCCGGGGTGCCGCATCTGTTCTTCACCGCGGCCGGCGGGTCGGCCGAGGACGAGCTCGCCGAGCTGGCCGATGCGGTGGCGACCTCCACCCTGCCGGAGCGCGGCCTGTACTGCGAGGAAGCGCCGAGCCAGTGGAACGCGGCCTTCAGACTGCTGGCGGAGATCGTGCCCGAGGACACTCCGAGCGTCGTCGTCATCGACGAGGTCCCCTACCTCATGGACCGCGTCGACGCCTTCGAGGGGATGCTGCAGCGAACCTGGGACCGCCTGCTCAGTCGCAAGCCGGTACTGCTGCTCCTGATCGGTTCCGATCTGTCGATGATGGAGGCGCTCGGCAGCTACGACCGTCCCTTCCATCAGCGTGGCCGCGACATGGTGCTGGGGCCGCTCGACCCGGCCGACATCGCCGAGATGCTCGACCTGGACCCCGCCACCGCCTTCGACGCCACGCTGATCACCGGCGGGCTCCCGCTGCTCTGCCGGGAGTGGCGCCCGGGGGCCTCCATGTGGGAGTTCCTGAGCACCGCGCTGGACAACCCGACCTCTGCCCTCCTGGTCTCCGCGGAACGCTCACTGGCCGCGGAATTCCCACCCCAGGCGATGGGCCGGGAAGTCCTTCGCGCGATCGGCACAGGAGAGCGGACCTTCAGCAACATCGCACGGGCCGCCGGAGGCATCGCGCACAGCACCCTCAGCCGGGCGGCGGAGCTGCTCATCGACAAGCGTGTGGTGGCTGCCGAGCTGCCGGTCTCCCTGCGGCCCTCCAAGGAACGCCGCTACCGGGTGGCGGACCCCTACCTGCGGTTCTGGCTGGCCTTCATCGAACCCCACATGGCGGAGATCGAGCGCATGCGCGGGGACCTCACGCTCGCCCGGATCAGGGACCGGTGGACCACCTGGCGCGGGCGTGCGGTCGAGCCGCTGATCCGCGAGTCGCTCGCACGCGCCCTGCCCGACGACCAGTTGCCCGCCACACCGGCCATCGGCGGCTACTGGACCCGCAGCAACGACGTCGAGATCGACCTGGTGGGCGCCGACCGGCAGCCCGTCGCAAAGAAGCTGCTGTTCCTCGGCTCGATCAAGTGGCTGGAGACCTCGCCGTTCGACAGCCACGACCTCGCCGCACTGCGCAGGCACCGGGCAGCCGTAACCGATGCCCCCGTCCCGCTCGTCGCGGTTTCGCGCAACGGAGTCGCCTGTCCGGGACTGCAGGCGGTCTACGGCCCCGACGAACTGCTCGCCGCGTGGCGCACACGCCCCTGACCGACGGCGCGCCATGCGGCTTTCGCACCGCCTGTGCCACATGAGCCCCGTGAGTCTCCCCGGGGTGAGGCGTCACGGCCGGCGTTACGTCCTCCGGCCTCACGGGCAGGCATCGGACCATGCCCATGCTCGTCGGAACGTCAGGGTGGCAGTACAAGGACTGGCGCGGCGTTCTCTATCCACCCGGGCAACCGCAGCGGCTGTGGCTGGAGGAGTACGCCCGGCAATTCGCCACGGTGGAGAACAACAACGCCTTCTACCGGCTTCCCACTGCGGAGATCTTCGCCTCCTGGCGGGAGCGGACCCCGGAGGGGTTCGTCATGGCGGTCAAGGCCAGCCGCTACCTGACCCACCTGAAGCGGCTGCGCGACCCCGAGGAGCCGGTGCACCGGCTGATGGATCACGCCCGGGGTCTCGGCGATCGCCTGGGACCCGTGCTGCTGCAACTGCCGTCGCACTTCCGGGAGGACATCGAGGCTCTGGACGCCTGCCTGACCTGCTTTCCCGACACGGTCCGGGTGGCCGTCGAACTCCGGCACACCTCGTGGTGGGAGGCGGAGCGGAAGCTCCGGGCGGTGCTGGAACGGCATGGCAGCGCGCTGTGCTGGGCAGATCGGGGGTCCCGCCCGGTGACGCCGCTGTGGCGTACGGCGTCGTGGGGGTACGTACGGTTTCACGGCGGCATCGCAGAGCCGCTGCCGCGCTACGGCCGCCAGGCGTTGAAGTCCTGGGCCCGTCGCATCGTCGACACCTGGCCCGACAAGGACGACGTGTATGTGTACTTCAACAACGACCTGGGCGGTGCGGCCGTCGTGGACGCCGCGAAGTTCGCGCGGGCGGCAGCCGCGTTGGGCCGGACGGTGAGCCGTACGCCTCCGGCCCCGCCGGCACGGTCCACGTCCTGAGGGAAGCGGCAGACCGGAAGCAGCGCCTGCACCACGGGCGGCACGGCGAGGCCGGTGCACCCGTCGTCCCGTGACATCAGCCACACAGACTTTTGGCACTCAGGTCGTCGAATAGTAGGTCGAGGCTTGACGGCATAGTGCGTTTTATCCGTCTTGATGCAGAAATCCTCCGAGCGGGATCGAGCGGTATTCGACCTGCTCAACACTTTCGCCCGTTCGCGCAGCGAACAACGGCTTCTGACGGACCAACGGACTCCTTCGCCACCCCGCGAGCCGGACCAGCACGCCCACGCGCCCGTTTCAAGAGCCGTCCATGGCTACGGGCCGAGGTAGTACTGGCGCCTGTTGCCGCACCCCGGCACCAGTTCCAAGAATGTCGGCCGCAAGGCGTCTCCGCGGCCCAGGTGCAGGAACTGGGCAGAGCCGGACCCCCTGGGGGCGCTCCGCGATCACCGAGCGAGGTCACGCATGAGGAAGCACCGCAGGAAGTCGTACTACCGGCCGATAGCCATCGCTGCCATCGCCGTAGGAGCCGTGGGTGTGCCCTCCGCCGCCATGGCCTGCCTGGATACTCAGGGTGATGCGGGCGGTCGCCCCTCCGGCCACTGGGAGCACGTGAGCTCCCACAAGCGGTGGACGGGCTCCTCCTGGGGTCACGGGCCGACTGCGGGAGCGTCGAAGAGTCCCACTGCGGCTCCCAGCGCACCGCAGGCCACCGCGTCTCCCAGCGCACCTGCTACGACCGCACCGGCATCCGGGGCCACGGCCCGCGTACTGACGCTCGTCAACAACGAGCGCAGCAAGGCCGGATGCTCTCCGCTGACCATCAACGCGAAGCTGACCAAGGCCGCTCAGGACCACAGCAAGGACATGGCATCCCACCAGAACATGTCCCACACGGGCTCCGACGGGTCGTCGCCCGGCGACCGCATCACGCGTGCCGGCTACAGCTGGAGCTCCTACGGCGAGAACGTCGCTTACGGCTACTCCACGCCCGAGAAGGTCATGGCGGCCTGGATGTCCAGCCCGGGCCACAAGCGCAACATCCTCGACTGCTCGTTCAAGGAGATCGGCATCGGCCTCGCGCAGCCCGACAACTACTGGACTCAGGACTTCGGCACGGCCCGATAGGGAACTGCGGGGATGGTGCGCAGCCTGCATCGGTGAAGGCCCCGACCGGCTCGCCGGCCGGGGCCTTCACCATGGGTGCAGTTCCATGCGGTTGGGCGACCGTCGCCGCATGTCATGGCGCAGCTGGGGCGGGCCGCCCCGGCGGCCCGGCAGCAGGGTTCCCCGGGCCGGCGTCAGGAGGCACCGCTCGGGCCCTCCTGGAGATACGCGGCGATATCGGCCATGTCGTTCCCGATCGCCAGCACGCCCTTGATGTCGGGCGCCGACGCACCGTTCACCCCGGCGAAGAACACGTCGTAATGCCCCTTGCCGGTCTCCAGATACCCGGCGATGGTCTCCGCGCCCACGCTCAGCCGGTCGTTGAGGAGGTCTCCACCCGCGACGGTGCCGGTCTTCGCGGAGACCTTGCCGCGGGCGGGGCAGTTCCGGCAGGAGATCGCGAGGGACCCGTCGACGCCCAGCGTGGGCAGCGCCTCCCGGAAGCGGGTCGCGTCGGGGGTGCTCTGCCAGTGCGTGAGGATCTGGGCGACGGCGCGGGGCGTGGTGCGGTCGTTCGGGTTGCCGCCGCGGCCGTCGGCGAGCTGAACCGTCTTGCGGTCCACCTTGGCGCTGTCCAGGAACTTCGCAAGCACGGGAAAACCGTCCGCGCACCGGGAACTGCCCGTGCTGACGGCCATGAGGCAGATCCCGAGGTTCGCCCCGAGGTTGTGGCTCACCTTGAGGATGAGCCGGGCGTACTCGTCGTAGGACGGAGAGGCGAACCGGGCCACCTCCGGCGCGCCCTCGTACGACCGGGGCAGCCGGCCGGCCGGGTTGGGCCCCACGGGTTTGGCGGTGACCTCGACCCCGGCCCGCTTCAGTGCCTCGATCAGGGCAGTACGGCCGAAGGTGTTCGGATCGCGGATGTCGGACACCCGCAGAACCGGGTCGGAATCGGCGGCGATGGTGCCGGAGAGCTTGATGCGGGTGCCGTCGGCGGAGGGTTTCACCGTGATGTCGGTGGGCTTGCCGGCCGCGACGGTACGGACGGTGGACGACACGGTGTACGGCGCCACCCGCGGACGCCAGTCGAGCCGGGCCGGCGTGCCCGGACCGTCGCCGGGGGTGGTGAGCAGATCGATCAGGTTGTCATTGATGATCAGCGGCGTCGGGGTCGGATCGAGCTCCGGGTCGGGGCGGAACAGCCGCGCGTCCACGATCACGTCGCCGTCCACCTTGGTGATCCCCGAGGCGCGCACCTGCCGGGCCAATTGGTCGATGCCGGCCAGCGGGTTCTGCGGGGTGAGGGTCGCTCCGGGGACATCGTCGGCGTAGGTGTGGTCGATGGTGGTGAAGGCGACGGTGCCGTCCGCACGCGTGCGGCCACCGAGGGTCAGGTCACCCTGGGCAACGAGATCCAGGTCCCCGGTGAGGGTCGTGCCCCGGCGCTTTCCGACGGCGTGCACCGGTGTGACGAAGCGGTGATCGCTGCCGAGCGTGTGCCAGGTGCCGCTGACGCTGAACAGTTTGGCCACCGACCCGGGGACGAAGAACTCGTCGGCGGCGCGCGTCTGCAGGATCTCGCCGGTCGCCGGGTTCTGCTGGAACAGCCCCCACTGGGCATGCGGGTAGTAGGGCTTGTGCATGATCGCCGCGATGCGCGGGTCGAGGCCGGCCAGCTCCTTCGACGGCGTCACCCAGGCAAGGCCGAACGCGGCCACACTGCCGGCGAGCAGGAGGCCGAGGACGGTGAGGACACGCTGACTGTTCCGGCTTCGGCTCCGGTCTGGCGTGATGGCTGATGACATGCGGACTCCACGTGGTGTGTGGTTCGCGGTGCTCACTGGGACCGAAAAAGGGTGCTTCGAGGCTATGGGCCGTGAAGGGCGGAACGTTTCGGCGCGGCGAGCGGGTCCCCCGGACGGTCGCGGAACGGGGCGCCGGATGCGCCCGTATGGTCGCGAGGGGGCGTCGGCTCACGCCTCCAGCGGCGCGGGCAGGTGGCTCACTTCCCCAGCAGCGCGGGCAGGTCCGCGAAGGAGTCCAGGACGTGGTCCGGGGTGCCGGTGGCGGACCTGTGTGTCTCGGGCAGGTATTTGCCGGTCCTGACCAGTACGCCGGTGATACCGAAGCGCTGCGCCGCCAGTACGTCGGTCTCGATGTCGTCGCCCACCATCAGCGTCTCGGACGCGACGGCGCCGAGGTGGGCCAGCGCGGTGGCGTAGAACGCCTCGGCGGGCTTGCCGGTGACTTCCGCCTCGACCCGGGCGGCCCGTTCCAGCCCCGGGAGGAACGCCCCGGTGTCGAGGTCGAACCCTTCCGACGTGCGCCAGTACAGGTTCCGGTGCATCGCGATCAGCCTGGCGCCGCGCTGGAGGTGGCGGAAGGCCGCATTGAGGGCCGCGTAGCCGAACGCGTCGCCCGCGCCTCCCACGACGACCACGTCCACGTCCCCCGGGGCGCCCTCCCCCACGTCGACGAGTGTCACGCCCGCCAGGTCTTCGCGGACATCGCCGCTGTTGAGCAGCGCGCACCGGGCGCCGGGGTAGCGCTCGCGCAGATACGCGGCGGTGACCGACGGTGCGGTGAGGATGTCGTCCTCGCCGATGGGGAAGCCCGCCCCGGCCAGTTTCGCGGCGATGCGGGCGCGGGTGCGGGACGTGGTGTTGGTGACCAGGGCGAGCGGGAGTCCGGCGGTACGCAGCCGCTCCATGGCCGCCACAGCGCCGGGCAGCGGCTGCCAGTCCACGGTGAGCACGCCGTCGATGTCGATCAGGGCCGCTCCGGACACTCCGATTCGTTCCATACAGTCGAATGTCGCCGACTTGCGGGACCGCCGCACATGGGGTTGCTTCGAAGTAGGTACGTACGTGGTCACTGTCTCCCCTGGGTCGGGGGTGAACCACTGTGTTGTTCACCGATCGCACGGATGCGGGGCAGCGCCTCGCCGAAGCGCTCAAGCATCTGGCGGGGGAGAAACCCGTGGTGCTGGGTCTGCCGCGCGGCGGGGTTCCCGTGGCCGCGGCGGTTGCCACGGCCCTCGGCGCCCCCCTCGACGTGATCGTGGTCCGCAAGCTCGGCGTCCCGTACCACCGTGAGCTGGCCTTCGGTGCCATCGGGGAGGGCGGTGTGCGGGTGATCAACGACGACGTCGTCCGACGCGGAGGGCTGAATCCCGCGGACATCGCCACTGTCGAGCGCGCCGAGCAGGCGGCACTCGTACGGCAGGCCGAACAGTTCCGTGACGACCGGCCCCGGCTGCCGCTCGAGGGCCGTACCGCGATCGTGATCGACGACGGGATCGCGACCGGTGCCACGGCCTCGGCGGCCTGCCAGGTCGTACGGGCACAGGGCGCGGCCCGCGTGGTGCTGGCCGTTCCGGTGGCTCCCGCGGACACGGTGGCCTGGCTGCGTACGCAGGTGGACGAGGTCGTCTGCCTCTCCACGCCGGTTCTGTTCTCGGCCGTCGGCGAGTGGTACCGGGACTTCTCCCAGACCTCCGACGAGGAAGTCCTCTCCCTGTTGAAGGCGTAGAGCCACCCCGATCCCTGATCCATACCCTGATCCCTAGATCCCTACGGGGCCGGGTGGAGCCGCCCGGAGCCGCTCCATCGATTCACGCCTGCCGCCGTACAGACCCGTATACAGTGCGAAAAACATGCAACTTCAAGTACATGGGGGGCCGACATGGCACTGTTCGGGAACGCGCACACCATCGATACGGCGACGGCGCAGCAGGACTTCGCGCGGCTGCTGGGCCAGGGCGAACAGGTGCACGCCGCGTACCTGCTGATACGCGACACCATCCTCTTCACCGACCGGCGTCTCCTCCTCGTCGACAAGCAGGGGATCACCGGCAAGAAGGTGGAGTACCACTCCGTGCCGTACCGGAGCATCACGCATTTCGCCGTGGAGACCGCCGGCACGTTCGACCTCGACGCGGAGCTCAAGATCTGGGTCTCGGGCACCTCGTTGCCGATCCAGAAGACCTTCACCAAGGGCGTCGACATCTACGAGGTGCAGGCGATCCTCACCCAGTTCGTGGCGAAGTAGGGTCCCGTCGGCTGCGCGGGCGGGACCCTGCTCGGCCCATTCAGTCCACGCAGTACGCGTCCTCCGCCGGGCGTACCCCCGTCGTGAGGAACTCGGTGACCTTGCCCGTGCCGCACACGTTGCCGTTGCCCAGGTAGACGCCGTGGCCCCCGTGGTCGACCGTGACGAGTCGCGCACGGTCGCCCAGGGCCTCGCGCATCTTCAGCGCACCGAAGTACGGGGTCGCGGGGTCCCGGAGGTTCTGGATCATCAGGATGTTGGACGGGCCCTCCGAGGTGATCGTGGTCGGCTTCTCGGCGGGTGCGTTCTTCCAGAACGCGCAGGGCGTGATGTTGGCCGGCATCCCGGCCGTCAGCGGGTGACGCACCCGGTCGGCGGCCACCGCCCTCCGGTACGAGGAGACGGATGCCGGCCAGCGCACGTCGTTGCAGATGACGGCCACCATGACCGCGGCGTCCTGGTCCGGCAGCGGGTTCGCGAGATCGGCCGGGAGAACCGGTGTGGCGGCCGGGTCCTGGGCCGCCAGGACGAGCCGGGCCGACTGCTCGAACGAGGCGTCGCTGTAGAGGGCGCTCTGCAGCGCCTGCCGCAGCCGGTTGCCGGTCAGCGCGACGCCCGACGTGGTCGTCGCCTTCGGCTCACGGTCCAGCTTCGCCGCCAGGGACAGGAACAACGGCCGTACGTCCTCGGCCCGTCGGGCCAGCCGCAGCCCCTTGGTCTCCTGCGCCGGATCCGATGCCCAGGCCGCGAAGTCCCGGAAGCGGTCGTCCGCCGCCTGCGACATGTTGGCCAGCCAGCCGCGCGCGACCCGGGCCGGGTCGGGGTCACCGGCGCTGTCCAGCACCCAACGGTCCGTGTGCTGCGGGTACTTCTGCGCGTACACGGCGCCTACGTACGTACCGTACGAGACCCCCCACGCCGACAGTTTCTCCTCGCCCAGCGCCTGCCGGAAGCGGTCGATGTCGCGCACCTCGTTCGCCGTGGTGAAGCTGCGCAGCACGGCGCCCCCGTTGCGTGCGCAGGCCTCGGCGGTACGCCGGGCCCGGGCGACGTTCTCCGTGATGCCGCCGCCCGGCTCCGGCCAGGAGCGCAGGCTCGTCATGTACCGGTCGTCCTCGTCGAGCCCGCAGTTCGCCCGCGTACTGCCGCCGACCCCGCGCGGATCGAGGCCTACCAGGTCGTAAGCCCCCGCCATTTCCTTCTGCAGTGCCGCCCCCTTCTGCGTCAGCCGCTGCACCCCGGCGCTGCCCGGCCCGCCCGGGATCACGATCAACGTGCCGCGCCGCGCCTCGGGACGGTCACTGCGCAGACGGGAGACGGCGAGGGTGAGCTGCGGGCCGGCCGGGTCGGCGTAGTCGAGCGGTACGGGCAGGTCGGCGCACTCCTGCCCGGCAGGTCCGCCGGCCCGGGCGCAGGGTCGCCAGGTGAGGGCGGGGACAGAAGTGCTGGACTTCGCCGGTACGGCCTGGGCCGTCGGGGCGGCGGCGGCCGTCAGGGACGTGGCGACGGCGGCTGCGGAGAGCACGAGAAGCAGAGCCCGATTGCTGGAAGTGGTCATGGGCCAAGGCTTGTTGAGCGGAACCCTCTTTCCCATCCGGCAGGCGTGACGGCCTCCGGTGGGGGTAGCCCCCGAGGCCCTCAGGGCGGTCACCCGAGCGTCGTGCCGGGCCACGGGCGCGGGACGGCCCGGTGTCCACCGGTGGTCAGGGCAGAGGGACTTGCTCGACATGCGGCCGTCCGGAGAACGAACCGGAGGTCAGCCGTTCCTCCTGCCGAACAGCAGCTTCCACGGTGCGATCGCCGACTCGATCTGTACGCGCAGCCCGAGCTTCGATTCGCCGTTGACCCGCTCCTCGAATCTGATCGGCACCTCGACGATTCTCAGTCCGCGCCTGACCGTCCGGTAGTTCATCTCCACCTGGAAGGAATATCCGTTGCTGCGGATGGACGGCAGATCGATCGCCTTCAGGGCGTCCGCACGCCATGCCTTGAAACCGGCCGTGGCATCCTTCACGTGCAGTCGCAGAATCGCGTTGACGTAGAAATTCGCCCAGGCGGAGAGCGCCTTGCGGTGCCAAGGCCACTCGGTCGCGAGCGAACCGCCCGCCACATAACGGGAGCCGATCACGACTGCGGCATCCTCGGCGAAGAGTTTCTCGATCATGAGCGGGACCACCGAGGCCGGGTGGGAGAGGTCGGCGTCCATCTGAATGACGACGTCCGCTTCTTCTGCGAGCGCGCGCGTCATACCGGCGACATACGCGCGGCCCAGCCCGTTCTTCTCCGTTCGGTGCAGAACGCCGACGATGCCCGAGGTCTCGGCCGCGAGCCGGTCCGCCACCTCGCCCGTACCGTCGGGCGAATTGTCGTCCACCACGAGAATATGCAGGTTCGGTACGTGCAGATCTGTGAGCAGATCGACGAGGACGGGCAGGTTCGTCCGCTCGTTGTAGGTGGGGACGACCACCACGACCTTCGGGGAAGTCTTCTCCACGACCATTCCCTTGCGTTCTCAGGCGTTTGCCGGTGATTCACGCTCTTGATCCGCGCGAGCCTAGCAGTCGGGAACGGCGCCTCCGCGAGTTCGCCCGGGCAGCTGCGCGCATCGCACCGGCCGCCCGATCCGCAAGACAGCTGCTGTCGCCGAGGCGATACGGGCCCGGCAGAAGTCGATACGCGCGCCCCACTTACTTCAAGGGCCCGAAGCGATGAAAAAAGGCCATCTCGATTCCGCACGCGCCGTGCGGGAACAGGGCTGAATCTTCCCGGACTTCCCGGGTTCTGGGTACGCTGACGAGAGCGCAGACCCGGGTCCGTTGCACCCTTTCGCCGCCGAATCGGAGTGCGCCATCAACCTTCCGCAGACTCCGGCCGCTCTGCGCGCGACGCGCCGTCCCGAGAGACGCCACGAACCGGGTTCGCAACGGGACTCCGCGCCACTGTCCCGATACCGGGCCGGCTTATTGCCCGCGCTGCTGGCACTGCTGATGGGCCTCTGGGGGATCCGTCGCGAGAACTCCATGTGGCGCGACGAGTCGGTGACGTACCAGGTCGCCCATCGAAGCCTCTCCGAGATCTGGCATCTGCTCGGCAATGCCGATGCGGTGCACGGCCTCTACTACTTCTTCATGCACGCGCTGTTCGCCGTGGGGGGCGACAGTCTTGCGACACTCCGGCTCCCGTCGGTGCTCGCGACTTCGGTGTCCGCCTTTCTGGTGGCGTCTACCGGAAGCCGCCTCGTGGGCCCCCGTACCGGACTCATCGGCGGTCTCGCCTTCGCTCTCCTGCCCATGGTCCAGATGTACGCGCAGGAGGGCCGCTCCTACGCAATGGTGTGCACGCTCATCGCCCTCTCCACCTATCTGCTCGTCGGCGCCGTCGACAATTCCTCCCGCCGGCGGTGGACCGCGTACGCACTCACCGTCGTCGCCGCCGGATGGCTCCACGAATTCGCGGTCCTCGCCCTGCCCGCCCACGGCCTGACGCTGTACCTCGCGCGGCTGCCCCGTGCGCTGATGCGGTCCTGGGCGGTCGCCGCAGGACTGTCCGTGGCCGCGGTCGCCCCGCTCGCCCTCCTGTCCACGGACCAGTCGGGGCAGGTCTCCTGGATCGGGTGGCCGCATCCGGGCGAATGGCTCGTCATCGCGGCCGTCACCCTCGTCGGCGTGCTCTGCGCCGGGTACGCGACGAAGCCGGCGGAACCGGCCACGGCTACGAGGGCTCGGGCGGGCGTGCTCCGTCTGGTCAGGCTGACCCTCCCGCTGCTGATCGTCCCCACGGCCACGCTCCTCCTCGCCTCTCTCCACGACCCGATGTACCTGGACCGCTATGTCCTCTACTCCCAGCTCGCCCTGGCCCTGCTCATAGGGGTGGCCGTGGACCGGCTGTGGGACGCCGCGGGACGGACCGTCCGGCCGGCGGCGTCCCGGTCGCGGGCGGCGGCGTTCGGCATCGCGGCGGCCGGTGTGGCCGCCGCGCTCCTCCCGGTGACGCTCCAGATGCGCACCCCCGACAGCCGCAAGGACAACGTCACCGCCATCGCCGCCCAGGTGCGGACCATGGCGCCGGACGACGCCGGCGTGCTCTTCATGCCGTCGCGACGGCGGGAATGGGCCCTCTCCCACCCGGACGATTTCCGGGGCCTGACCGATCTGGCCCTGCAGCGGGGACCGAGGGCCGACAACACCCTTGAAGGCACCGAGTTCTCGGCCGACCGGATCCGGGTCCGGCTGCGCGCGTTCGACCGGATCGTGGCGCTCACCGATCCCCCGGGGCAGCCGGAGGACGCGTTTCCCGAAGAGGCGGTCAAGCGGGACGTCCTGCGGCAGGAGTTCGTCGTCTGCCGCCGGGTGCAGGCCAAGGGTGGCCAGGTCACGCTGTACGCACGGCCGGGCAGGTGCTGACCCGCCGAGCCGGCCATCCGGAGCCTCTGCGCCGGGCGGGGCGCACACGCGGGCGATACTCTGGTGCGAGCAGGGACTGTGATGGTGACTGACGGTTGCTGCGCGGCGGTGGGGCCCGCCGTACCCGAACCGCGGCAGCAGTGCCGCCAACGGTCCCTACTTGCGGTGGAGTGTGCCCGCGTACGGGCACCCAGCAGGTAGGAGACGTATGCCCATGGGAGCCCAGCAGCCCCACGTGTCCCCCGTATCCACAAGGTCTCAGGGATCTGCGGCGGATGAACCCGACGACGCCGAGGCCGCCATGTCCGTACCCGAGCAGCGGGCCGAGCGGTCGCGCCGGCGGTGGTCCGGCAGGCGGTGGCCCGGCAGGCAGGGGCCCGTCGTCGCCGTCGTCGCCCTCGGCGGTGCGCTCGGGGCGTGCGCCCGTTACTGGGCTTCCCTGATCTGGACGACTCCACCGGGCGGCTTCCCCTGGACGACGCTGCTGGTGAATGTCGTCGGGTGTGCGGTGATCGGCGTCTTCATGGCGGTCATCGGCGAGATCCGGTCGGTGCACCGGCTGGTGCGGCCCTTCTTCGGTACGGGGGTGCTGGGCGGGTTCACCACGTTCTCCACGTACGCGGTGGACATCGAGCGGCTCGTGGACGCCGGACGGGCCCGTGCAGGTGTCGCGTATCTCGGGCTGACCCTGCTGGCGGCGCTGGCCGCGGTGTGGAGTGCGGTGTGGCTGACGCGCCGTGTGCTGGCGTGGAGGCAGCCGTGACGAGGAAGTCCAAGAAGACGCACGAGACCGAGGAGACCGGGGAGAGCAAGGTGACCGAGGGGACCAGGGTGACCGAACGGGGCCTGCGCCTGACCGTCCTCATCGGGGAGTCCGACGGCTGGCACCACCGGCCCCTCTACTCGGAGATCGTGCACCGGGCACACCGGGCGGGGCTGGCGGGCGCGAGCGTGTTCCGGGGCATCGAAGGGTTCGGCGCCTCGTCGATGATCCACACCCAGCGGCTGCTGTCGCTGAGCGAGGACCTGCCGGTGGCCGTCGTGATCGTGGACACGGAGGAACGGATCCGCGCGTTCCTTCCGCTCGTCGACGAGGTGATCGGGGAAGGCGTGGTCGTCCTGGACGCCTGCGAAGTCATCCACTACCCCGGCCGGGAGGAGGGCCGGTGAACTGGCTGCTGGTGATCGTCGGCGCGGCGATCGGCGCACCACTGCGCTATCTGACTGACCGGGCGGTCCAGTCCCGGCACGACACGGTCTTCCCGTGGGGGACGTTCACGGTCAACGTGGCCGGCTCCCTGGTGCTGGGCCTGCTCACCGGAGCGGTGGCGGCCGGCGCGGCGTCGTCGCAGGTGCAGCTGTTCGTGGGTACGGGGCTGTGCGGGGCGCTGACGACGTATTCGACGTTCAGCTACGAGACGCTGCGACTGGCGGAGGACGGGGCGAAGTTCTACGCGGCGGCCAACGTGGTGGCGAGCGTGGTGGCGGGGCTGGGCGCGGTGTTCGCGGGGGTCGCGGTCGCCGATGCGCTGTGGGCGTAGGCCCGTTCGGTACGCACGTGCGAAAGGGCCGGGGGCCAGGACACGCGTCCCGGCCCCCGGCCCTCGTGCCGCTCACCCGACCGGGTGTCAGACGGTCGTCGCCGATCCGAGCATCGCCGACGCCGCCTCGAGCGGCGTCTGCGCGGTTGCCGGGACGGGCACGTCCGCGGTACGGCAGGTGAAGCCGAGCCGGGTCAGCGCGCGGGTCACCTCGCCGGAGGTGAAGTCGCGGCGGTCCTGGCGGGTGATCACCTCGCCGACCTGCTTGACCGGATAGACCCGGCGGCCGATGACCACCGAATCACCTGTGACGGGCTCCGGCTTGATGCCCTTCATCGAATCCATGACCTCGCTCTTGAACAGGTCGAAGGGGAAGCGGGCGATTACGCAGCGCATAGTGCCTCAACGGGGTTGAAGAGAAGGAACGGGATCAGTGGGCCGAGTCTCACTCAGGCCGCGCGGTTGCCCGAGGACCTGTGCGGCGAACTGCCGCTCCCCCCGCGGGCCGAGGACGACGACTGCGACGACGAGGACGACGTGCGGCGCGCCTGCGCCGGGCGGCTGCGGCGGCCACGGGACGACGACGCGCCGCTCCTGGCACGCTCCGTCACCGGTGCCGTGATGGTGACCGGTACACCCGACGGGGCCTGCGCCCCGGTGATCCGGTTCAGTTCGGCCTCGCCGGAGCGGACCTGGGCGATCTTCGGGGTGATCCCCGCGTCGGCCATCAGGCGGGTCATCTCACGGCGCTGATTGGGCAGCACCAGCGTGACGACGCTGCCGGACTCGCCGGCGCGGGCGGTGCGGCCGCCGCGGTGCAGGTAGTCCTTGTGGTCGCTCGGCGGGTCGACGTTGACGACCAGGTCGAGGTTGTCGACGTGGATGCCGCGGGCCGCGACGTTCGTGGCGACCAGCACCGTGACGTGCCCGGTCTTGAACCGGGTCAGGGTGCGGGTGCGCTGCGGCTGCGACTTGCCACCGTGCAGCGCGGCAGCCCGTACACCGCTGTTGAGGAGGTGGTCGGTGAGCTTGTCCACAGCGTGCTTGGTGTCCAGGAACATGATCACCCGGCCGTCGCGCGCCGCGATCTCCGTCGTGGTGGCGTACTTGTCGGCGCCGTGGACGTACAGCACGTGGTGCTCCATCGTCGTGACCGCACCGGCCGCCGGGTCGACGGAGTGGACCACCGGGTCGTGCAGATAACGGCGGACCAGCAGGTCGACGTTACGGTCCAGGGTGGCCGAGAACAGCATCCGCTGGCCCTCGGGCGCCACCTGGTCGAGCAGCTCGGTCACCTGCGGCATGAAGCCCATGTCGGCCATCTGGTCGGCCTCGTCGAGGACGGTGATGGTGACCTGGTCGAGGCGGGCGTCGCCGCGCTCGATGAGGTCCTTGAGCCGGCCGGGTGTGGCGACGACGACTTCGGCGCCGCCGCGCAGTGCGCCGGCCTGCCGGCCGATCGACATCCCGCCGACGACGGTCGCCAGGCGCAGCCTCAGCGACTTGGCGTACGGGGTGAGCGCGTCGGTGACCTGCTGGGCCAGCTCCCGGGTGGGGACGAGGACCAGGGCCAGCGGGGAGCGGGGCTCGGCGCGCCGGCCTGCGGTACGGGCCAGCAGGGCGAGGCCGAAGGCGAGTGTCTTGCCCGAGCCGGTGCGGCCGCGGCCGAGGACGTCGCGCCCGGCGAGCGAGTTGGGCAGCGTGGCCGCCTGGATCGGGAACGGCGTGGTCACGCCCTCGGTGGCGAGCGCCGCCAGCAGGGGCGCGGGCAGGTCCAGATCGGCGAACGCCTCGGCGGCGGGCAGCGCGGGGGTGATGGTCTTCGGCAGGGCGAACTCGCCCTGCTTGGCGGCGGGCCGACGGCCGTAGCCACCGGAACCGGAACGCGAACCGGAGGCGGAGCGGCCCGGGGCACCGTAGCGGCTCTGGCCACCCTGGCCGCTGCCGGCCTGGGAGCGGAAGCCGCCGCTGCGGGAGTATCGGTCGTTCGTGCGAGCTGTGCGGTTCATGCAGAACCCTTCCTCGATATGGCGCGTATCGAGGAATTCACTGCGGCGGAGCGGCGCAGGAATCGCAAGAACGGGCCGATGAAATGCGTGGACGAAGCCCGGCTGCGAAGAATGAGCCGTGTCCGACACGGGTGAACCGTGTCCGTCACAGGGACTGGGGGGCGGCGCACGGTGGCGGGCCCGGAAAAAGCAACGAGCTGGGGCCCGCACCCCAAGGTGCGGGCCCCAGCTGCGCAAGTGCGTGTCAGCGCGTCAGCGCCGGAGCATTCGCAGGATCACGCGGGGGTGATGTTCTCCGCCTGCGGGCCCTTCTGGCCCTGCGTGACGTCGAAGTTCACCTTCTGGCCCTCCTGCAGCTCACGGAAGCCGCTCGCGGCGATGTTCGAGTAGTGGGCGAAGACGTCAGCGCCGCCACCATCCTGCTCGATGAAGCCGAAGCCCTTTTCCGCGTTGAACCACTTAACGGTGCCAGTAGCCATGTTTTATCTCCTTCTGGGGCAGTGCCCGGGGATCCACACTGTGCGGAACCCGCGTCGCCGCGATGATTACCCCGTCCGGAATAAGAATGCCGGAAATACAAAAGCGCGCTCACCGGCACATTACGTCGGCGAGAGCACTTGGAGTTTTGGGAACCACAACTGCAACTGACATCCACACTAGCACGGTGGAGCCGTCCGGGCGCGGCAAGTAATTACACTCCGTCCGATGTGTCATAAACCCTCATCGCACATTGCATAAAATTCTGCGCTTGCCGCAGCAGATATTCTGTGCCGTGGACAGGTCTCAGGACCCCGCACCCGCCCCACCGGCCGAACCCGCCGTGGGCCGGCGCAGCTCCGCGTTGAGGCGCAGCGCCTCCTCCAGCTGGTCCTCCAGGATGACGATGCGACAGGCCGCCTCGATCGGCGTACCGCCGTCGACGAGCTCACGGGCACGGGCCGCGATCCGCAACTGATAGCGGGAGTAGCGACGGTGGCCGCCCTCGGACCGCAGGGGCGTGATCAGGCGGGCGTCACCGATCGCCCGGAGGAAGCCCGGCGTGGCGCCGATCATCTCCGCGGCGCGCCCCATGGTGTAGGCGGGGTAGTCGTCGTCATCGAGTCGACCGGCGGCATGCGGAGGGGTCTCTGCGGGCATTTGCACCTCTTCCGGGCCCGCGGCGAGAGACATCGGAAGCGTCTCTGATTTCGTTGACCGAAAAAGAAACTCTCAGGGTGCGAGCCATCATCTCTAGCATAGCCGCGACAGATTTCCCGGGCCTGCCAGGTGAAATTATCTGCCTGCCGGAGAGGGCGACACCCCGGGGCGCGAGGACCGCCGTGCGCCTCGCCGCACACATCTCCGTACGCCTGTCCGCACACCCGGTCGGGACACACTGACCGGCCGGTCAGTTGATGACGGCCCGGCCGACGGCCATAATGAACGGGTAGCCCTTCACGCATCCCCCGTCGTGAAGGGCTACGACTCGTTGCGGGCCCGCGCGGACGCACGACGACTTCATGGGCAAGGGACTCCCCTCGTGGTCCCTTGCCCATGTTTTTTCGAGTTAACAGTGACGTAGAGTGTTTGCGCAAGCCCGCTCCTGGCACCGGAGCAGGATGTTCCGCTCGGACGGACGCGCGTACGGCGGACGTGGACGTGGGGGCCCCGATGGACAACGGCGAAGAACACGCGCCGGAGCTGCGGACGCTGCAGCAGAAGGTCGAGTACATGGTGGAGGAGACCTTCCCCGGCCAGAAGATCTCCGGGCGGGTCTTCGCGGACCTGGTCAAGGAGCGCGGCGGCTCACTGTCGCACAGCTACTTCTCGAACATCCTCGCCGGGAAGGTCACCCAGCCGTCCGAGGAGATCCTCAAGGCCCTCGGGCTGGGCTTCGGCGTCGACTGGCGCTTCTTCAAGGAGGAGTCCGAGGTCGTCGACGATGTCGTCGCGGGGCTGCGGTTCCTCGCGAAGCGGCGTACCGGGGAGATCAGCGGGCTGGCCGGCCGTGGCCTCGACGACGACGGTCTTCCGCCGGAGCTCCTGCAGTTCGCGCTCTCGCTCCTGGAGGACGCGAAGGACCGCCGGGGCGACGCAGCCGACGGCCGGTCGGAGCAGTAGATCTCATGTCCCTGCGTGCGCTGCGGAAAGAGTGCGAGGCCGGGCTGGCCGACCTTCCCATCCCCGCCCCGTTCTCCGTCGCCGGCCTGGTGACGAACATGGAGGCGGCCCGCGGGCGCACCATCGTGCTGCATGAAATGCCCGACCGGCTGGCGCGGGTCAACGCCGCCTGCGGGCTGCGCCTGGCCTCCGGCCGGACCAGCTTCGTCCTCTACCGGCGGCGCCCGACCGCGTACCAGACACAGCACGTCATCCTGCACGAGCTGTGCCACGAGTGGTTCGACCACGGCACCTCGCTCGACGCGGAGCAGCTCCAGCGACTGCTGCCCGTCTTCGACACGTCCCTGATCTCCCGAGTCCTCGACTCCGGTGTCGCGGACGCGCTGCGGGCGGGCGACGGCACGGTGCAGGCGCGCGCCCAGTACGACACCCATGACGAGCGGGTCGCCGAGTTCGGTGCCTCGCTCATCCCCCGTATGGCCAGGGACGTGACGAGCGACGACATGATGGGCCGCCTCGCCAACTCGCTCTCCCGCCCCGTCGCGCACCGCCGTCGCAGCGGCCTGTTCCGCCGGACCTGACCCTCCGGCTCTCCCCGCCCCACCCTCCAGCTGTCCCCCACCCAGAGGAATTTCGCCGTGACCCCGCTCGACCTCGCCGGCTATCTCATAGCCGCCCTGATGACGGCCGTCGCCGTGTGGCGCATGCCGGCCGCCCTGTGGGGCGACGAGGAGGACAAGCGTCGCCGGGCCCTGTGGGGCTGCTACGCCGGATTCGCCGCCGCCCTGTGGACCAAGACCCGGGTCGTCCGGATCGGCCTCAACGACAGCCCGGTCACCGACCTTTCGGTCCTGATCAAGCACTACACCGCGACCGTCGCGATCCTGGCGATCCTCAGCTACATCGTCGCCATCTACGGCCAGTACCCCGACGCCGGTGACATCCCGCGGCACGTACGGTTCGCCCGGACGATCCAGCAGGTGGCGGCGAAGGCGTCCGTCGCCACGCTGGTCCTGCTGACGGTGCTCTTCTTCACCGTCGTCGACCGTTCCGTGCCGTCGGACCGTTTCGTCTCCGACCACGCAGGCCAGTGGGGCGCCACGCTGTACATGAGCGTGTTCTACCTCTACCTGGGTGCCGCGTCCGCGGTCTGCGCGTACCAGTGGGCGCTGGCCACCGCCGGCGCCCGGCTGCGCCATCTGCGGGTGGGGCTCGGAATGATGACGTTCGCGATGTTCATCGGGGTCGGCTACACCGTCAGCCGCACGCTGTTCCTGTGGGTCAGTGTCATCGACCGGCCGAGCCCGGCCCTCGCCCTGGAGTTCGACGAGGTCACCGAGGCCGCGCAGCTCGTGCTGTTCGCGTTCTTCGCGGTGGGCGCGTCCGTCCCCGCCTTCAGCAAGGGCGGTCGCCGGGTGAAGCTGTGGCGGGCCCAGAGCCGGCTGCACGCCCTGTGGTACGAGCTGATGACCGCGTTTCCCGACCAGCCGTTCGAGCCGCCGCGGTCGCTGCGCCGTGAACTGACCCGGTTCGACACCCCCGCCGATCTGCGGATCGACCGGTGGACCGCCGACATCGCGGACGCGGTCGAGAAACTGCGCCACTACGTACCGGACGGCCTGCTGCCGGCCGCCGAGGCCGCGGCCGCCGCCGACACGCCGGACCCCGCGAAGTCCGGACCGCTCGCCGACGCCTACTGGATCAAGGCCGCCCTGACGGCCAGGAACGCCGGCGCCCCCGCGGGGCCGGCCGGGGCGGTCGGCACGCAGCACGCCACCGACCAGGACGGCGAAGTGGCGTGGCTGGTGCAGGTGGCGGCCGCGTACCGAACGATCACCGACGACCGGGCCCGGCGCGTCCTGGCGTCCCTCACCGACCGGGAGAAGACAGCGTGACGTCCACCGTCGACCCGACCCTCGACTCCACCGTCGGCACCGAGGCGTCGGCCGCCCGCAGGGTCACGGACGTGCTCCAGCCCCGCAACGTCCTGCTGGTCGGCATGCTCGCCATCGGGTCGGCCGCCGCGGGCCACTGGACCGGTCTGCTGTGGGGCCTGCTCGGGGCCCTGTGCGCGGGGCTCGTCCCGGCCGGCTACATCGAGTGGGAGCGGGGGCGCGGCACCTGGGGCGACCGGCATGTCGTCGACCGTACGAAGCGTGCGCCGATCTTCTTCGTCATCCTGGGCTCGATCGGTGCCGGCTCGGTCGTCATGGTCCTCGGGCACGCGCCGACCGGGATCCTGGTGGCGATGCTGGCGCTCTGGGCGATGACGGTCGTCCTGCTGGCCGTCAACACCGTGTGGAAGATCTCGGTGGACGCGTCGGTTGCCTCGGCGGTCGTCGCGCTGCTCGCCGCCGTCCACTCCCCGTGGTGGCTCCTGGCGTACGCGATGACGGCCGCCGTGTGCTGGTCACGGGTGGCGCTCGGCTACCACACCGCCGCACAGGTGGTGGCGGGAGCGTCGCTGGGCGCGGCGACGGCGGGTGCGTTCCTGCTCGTCTGACGGCCGTCCGGCCACCGGTGCTTCTCCCGGCGCATCCCCGGTTGCGTAACGTCAGGCATGCCCAAATAGTCGTGTACCGACGGACTTTTACGGACTGAAGCGTCCTGCGGTACGGGGCCGGGACGGCGCTTCACGTGCCCCGGGAGGGATTCGTGGGCGACGCCATCGGTCAGATGCCCAGCTCGGCGGCTGGTATCGCCATCGGCCCCAGGAGATCAGCATGACCACAGCCGCCGCATCGGGCACACCTGCCGCTCCGGTAACGCCGGACTTCGCGGACCGCACCGATTTCGAGAACGCCGACCGGGGCTTCGTGGCCGGCCCCTCGTCCACGACCATCACCACCGACGACGGACGCATGGTGTGGGACTTCGCCGGCACCGCTTTCCTGGAGGGGGACTGCCCGGACACCGTCAACCCGAGCCTGTGGCGGCAGTCCCAGCTGTGCGCCCGCGCCGGCCTGTACCGGGTGACCGACGGCATCTACCAGGTCCGCGGCTTCGACATGTCGAACATGACCCTCGTCGAGGGCGACATCGGTGTGATCGTCGTCGACCCGCTCGCCTCCGCCGAGACCGCCGCGGCCGGCCTCGCGCTCTACCGCGAGCAGCGTGGCGACCGTCCGGTCACCGGCGTGCTCTTCACCCATTCGCACCTCGACCACTTCGGCGGCATCCACGGCGTCATCGGCGGAGGCGAGCGGGTCGACGGCGTACCGATCCTCGCCCCGCAGGGCTTCATGGAGCACTCGGGCACGGAGAACCTGTACGCCGGTACGGCCGTGCTGCGGCGCGGCGCCTACTGCTCGGGCAAGAACCTCGACCGCGGCCCCACCGGTCTGGTCGGGACGGGCCTCGGCTTCACCACCTCCACCGGAACCCCCGGCCTCCTCCCGGCCACCATCGAGATCACCCGCACCGGGCAGGTCGAGACGGTCGACGGCGTGGTGTTCCACTTCCAGCTGACGCCCGGCACCGAGGCACCCTCGGAGATGAACTTCCATCTCCCCGAACACCGCGCCCTGTGCATGGCCGAGAACGCCACCCACACCCTGCACAACATCCTGTCGCTGCGCGGCGCCGTGGTCCGCGACGCCCGGACCTGGTCCCGCTGCCTCGACGAGGCCGTCCAGCTCTTCGGCTCCGAGAGCGACGTCCTCTTCGCCTCCCACCACTGGCCCACCTGGGGCACGGAGCGGCTCACCGCATTCCTGTCCGCGCAGTGCGACCTGTACGCCTATCTGCACGACCAGACCCTGCGCCTGGCCAACCAGGGCCGCACCGCCGCCGAGATCGCCGAGGTGATCGAACTGCCGCCCGGCCTCGCCCGCTCCTGGCACGCCCGCGGCTACTACGGTTCCGTCAGCCACAACGTGAAGGCGATCTACCAGCGCTACCTGGGCTGGTACGACGGCCACCCCTCCTCGCTGTGGGAGCACCCGCCGACCGAGTCCGCCCGCCGGTACGTCGACTGCATGGGTGGCGTCGACGCGGTGGTCGCCCGCGCCGGGGAGTACGTCTCCGACGGCGATCTGCGGTTCGCCGCCCAACTGCTCAAGCACGCGGTCTTCGCGCAGCCCGACCACACCGGGGCCAAGGAACTGCTCGCCCGGACCTTCGAGCTGCTCGCCCACGGGGCCGAGAACGCGATCTGGCGCAACTGCTACCTCATGGGCGCCCTCGAACTGCGCCAGGGCGTCACCGGGGCCGCCCCCTCCACCGGAGGCATGCCCGACACACTGAGCGTCGAGCAGATCTTCGATGCGCTCGCCATCCGCATCAACGGCCCCGAGGCATGGGACCACCGGGCCACTCTGGACTGGCACTTCACCGATCTGGACGAGCAGTTCCGCACCAGCCTGCGCAACGGCGTCCTCGTGCCGACGAGGATGGATCCGGCGGACGCCGCCGTCGGCTTCGAAGGCGCCCCCGGCTTCGAAGACACCCCCGCCGACGTGACGTTCACCCTGACCCGGCCGCAACTGCTGGACCTGCTGGCCGGGAAGGGGCTCGACACCATCGAGCACACCGGGGACATCGGCGCGCTCCGGACCCTGGTCTCGGTCCTGGACACCACCGACCCGGACTTCCCCGTCGTCACGCCCTGACCGCGCGCGACCCGGCGATCCTGGTCCTTACGCTCCGGTGACGTGCCCGTACGGCGCCGCAGCGGAGCGCGCCCGGGGACCTAACGTGGCGTCATGCGCGTACTGCTCACCGGCGGAGCCGGGTTCATCGGGGGACACATCGCCGAGGCGCTGGTCGCGCGCGGCCATGAAGTGGTCGTGTTCGACGCGCTGCTGGAGTCGGCGCACGGTGGGGGTGCCCGCAGCGGCCGGGAAGGAATGATCGTCGCCGATGTACGGGACCGGGACGCCGTGGCCGATGCGCTGCGGGGCGTCGACGCGGTGTGCCACCAGGCCGCGATGGTCGGCCTGGGCAAGGACTTCGCGGACGCCCCTGAGTACGTCGGCTGCAACGACCTGGGGACGGCGGTCCTGCTGGCGGAGACGGCCCGCGCCGGGGTGGGCGGTCTGGTGCTCGCCGGGTCGATGGTCGTGTACGGCGAGGGGCGGTACGACTGTCCCCGGCACGGGCAGGTCCGGCCCGGGCCGCGAGCCGTGGACGATCTGGCCGCGGGCCGGTTCGAACCGCGCTGCCCGCGTTGCGGGGCCGAGTTGACCCCGGGCCTGGTCGCCGAGGACGCCCCGGCCGACCCGCGCAATGTGTACGCGGCGACGAAGCTCGCCCAGGAACATCTCGCCGCCGCGTGGGCGCGTGCGACGGGCGGCCGGGCGACGGCCCTGCGGTACCACAACGTGTACGGGCCGGGGATGCCGCGCGACACCCCGTACGCGGGTGTCGCGTCCTTCTTCCGCTCGTCGCTGGCCAGGGGCGAGGCACCGCAGGTCTTCGAGGACGGCTGCCAGCGGCGGGACTTCGTCCACGTACGCGACGTGGCGGCCGCCAACGCAATGGCGCTGGAGGCCGTGCGGGAACGGGCAGCCGGCAGCTTCACCGCGTACAACACGGGCAGCGGCGAACCGCACACCATCGGCGAGATGGCCACGGCACTGGCCTGCGCGCACGGCGGCCCGGCACCGGAGATCACCGGTGGGTACCGGCTGGGGGACGTACGCCATGTGACGGCGGACTCGCGCCGGCTGCGCGACGAGCTGGGCTGGCGGCCGGAGGTGGGGTTCGCGGAGGGGATGAAGGAGTTCGCGGGGGCGGAGCTGAGGTCGGGCCCGGCGGGCGGTCGAGGGCGGCCCGCTCATGCCTGAGCGGCCGCCGGCAGGGTGACCTCGAAGCAGCAGCCGCCCGTGACGTTGCGGACCTGCGCCCGGCCCTCGTGCGCCTCCACGATGCCGCGGACGATCGCCAGCCCGAGTCCCGCACCGGCGGGTGGCGTACGGGCGTGGCTGCCGCGCCAGCCCGTGTCGAAGACCCTCGGCAGGTCCTCCTCGGGGATGCCACCGCAGCCGTCCGTCACCGAGAGCACCACCCCGCCGTCGGCGCGGCGAGCGGCCACCGCGACCGTGCCGTCTGCCGGGGTACGGCGGATCGCGTTGATGAGGAGGTTGCCCAGGACCCGGCTCATCTCCTTGCTGTCGACCTCCACCGGCACGGCGTCGATACGGTCGCCGACCAGCCGCACCCCGTGCTCGCGCGCCAGCGGGTCCGCGCCCGCAAGGGCGTCACCGACCAGGTCGTACACGGAGATGCGGGTGGGGGTCAGGGTGAGCGATCCGGCGTGGATCCGGGAGAGTTCGAAGAGGTCGCCGACCATGTCGTTCATGCGTTCCACCTCGGTCCGTATCTGCCGCAGGTAGCGGCCGGAGTCGGCGGCCATGCCGTCCTCCAGCGCCTCCGACATGGCCCGCAGCCCGGCGAGCGGGGTCCGCAGATCGTGCGAGATCCATGCGACGAGCTCACGGCGCGACGTCTCCAGTGCGCGTTCGCGCTCCCGGGAGCTGTCCAGCTTGGCGCTGGTGGCCGCCAGTTCCTCTGCCAGGTGGGAGAGTTCGGCGGTCGCCTGCTCCTCGGGGGCGGCGAACGTGCCGCCGTCGCCGAACGAACGGGCCGCGAGCGCCAGGTCCCGGCTCCTGGCCGCGACCCAGCGGCCCAGCAGCATCGCGGTGGCGAGGGACACCACGGCGGCCATGGCGACGACGGTCGTGACGACGGTCAGATCGTGCGCCGACAGGAACATCGCCCAGGCGACCGCGAGGGTCCCGGCGAGCATCGCGGTCACGGCGACGGCGGCGACGACGGCCAGCGACACGACGAGCGAACGGTGCCGGAAGACGCGCAGGACCAGTGCGCCGAGAAGCCCGGCCGCCGCGGCGCCCAGGAACGCGAAGAGCGCGATGAGGAGGAGGTCGGTCATGAGGGGTCCGCATCGGTGGTCGGGGCGCCCGGCGGGGCGGCTTCCGTGCCGTCCGGGCGGGCCGGGACGGGGGCCGGGTCCAGGCGGTAGCCCAGCCCCCACACCGTCTGGATCAGCTGCGGACGCGCCGGATCCGTCTCGACCTTGCCGCGCAGCCGCCGCACATGGACCGTCACCGTCGACAGGTCCCCGAAGTCCCACCCCCAGACCTCCCGCATCAGTTCCTCCCGGGTGAACACCCGGCCGGGGTGGCGCAGGAAGAAGGCCAGGAGGTCGAACTCCCGGAGGGTGAGGGTGAGCTCGCGGCCGTCCCGCACCGCGCGGCGGGCCGCGGGATCGAGACGGAGTCCGGCGCACTCCAGCGGGGCCCGGACGGCGTACGCGCCGGGCCCCGCTGCCCGGCCCCGGCGCAGCACCGCGTCGACGCGCAGCACGAGCTCGCGCGGGCTGAACGGCTTGGTGACGTAGTCGTCCGCGCCCGTCTCCAGGCCCAGGATGCGGTCGTCCTCGTCCCCGCGCGCCGTCAGCATGATGACCGGCACACGGCCGTGCGCCCGCATCCGGCGGCAGACCTCGAAGCCGTCCATGCCGGGCAGCATCAGGTCGAGGACGACCAGGTCCGGCCGGCGCGCCGTGAAGCACTCCAGCGCCGCGGGACCGTCGCCGGCCCGCCGGACGTCGTAGCCCGCCCGGTCCAGATAGCCGACGACCACCTCGGCGACCGTCGGATCGTCGTCCACGACGAGGACATGGCCGCGCGGAACGCCCGGGGCGGTGCCGGCACCCGGGGCGTCCGGGATGTTCTCCATACAGCCACTCTGGCATCCCGGTTGCCGGGAGAGCCGGTCGGCGGTCCGCCGAAGGGCCGACGTCCGGCTTTCGTAAGAACATGAAGCCCGAAATGCCGGTTTCCGCTCCGTAGGGTGAGCGAGGTGACCGACTCCTTCCGCACTCAGTCCCCGCGCGCCGATGTGGTGCTGCCCTGTCTGAACGAGGTCGCGGCGCTGCCCCGGGTGCTGGCCGGCATCCCGTACGGCTGGCGCGCCGTCGTCGTCGACAACGGCTCCACCGACGGGTCGGCGGACCTCGCCCGCTCCCTCGGCGCGACCGTCGTGCACGAGCCGCGGCGCGGCTTCGGCGCCGCGTGCCATGCCGGTCTGCTCGCCGCCGGGGCGGAGTTCGTCTGCTTCTGCGACTGCGACGGTTCCCTCGACCCGGGGCTGCTGCCCGGCTTCGTACGCCGGATCGCCGACGGGGAAACGGATCTGCTGCTGGGCCGCCGACGCCCCGAGGGCCGCGGCGCCTGGCCCCTGCACGCCCGCGCCGGGAACCTGGCGCTCGCCCGCATGCTGCGCCGCCGGACGGGCCTGCGCCTGCACGACCTCGGTCCGATGCGGGCCGGGCGCCGGGCGGACCTGCTGGCACTGGACCTCACCGACCGGCGCAGCGGCTACCCGCTGCAGATGGTGGTGCGCGCGTCGGACGCCGGGCTGCGGGTCACGGAGACGGATGTCCCCTATCTCCCGCGCACCGGCAGATCCAAGGTGACCGGCACCTGGCGGGGAACCTGGCAGGCGGTACGCGACATGCGCGCCGTCCTGCGCGAGCCGCCGGAACGGACCTCGGTGCGGGCGGTACGCCCGGGGGCGTCCCGATGAGCGTGGCGCGCGCCCGCCGCGGCGTCGCGACCGGCCCCACCACCCTCCTCGTGATCGCCAAGGAACCGCTGCCCGGCCTCGTCAAGACGCGGCTGACCCCGCCCTTCACCCCCGCCGAAGCCGCGCAGCTCGCCGAGGCCGCGCTCAGAGACACGCTGCGCACGGCGCTCTCCCTGCCGGCCCGGCGGCGCGTCCTCGTGCTCGACGGACGGCCCGGTCCGTGGCTGCCGCCCGGCATCGAAGTCGTCGCACAGTCCACCGGCCGCCTCGACGAGCGGCTCGCGGCGGCGTTCGACGGCTGTGCCGGACCGGCGCTCCTCATCGGCATGGACACCCCTCAGATCACCGCCGCCGATCTGACGCCCGCGCTCTCCCCGGACGCGTGGGACGAGTGCGACGCCTGGTTCGGGCCCGCCGACGACGGTGGCTTCTGGGCGCTGGGCCTGGCCGCACCCGACCCGGACCTGGTGCGCGGCGTGCCGATGTCCGCCCCGGAGACCGGCGCCGTCCAGCGGCGCCGGCTCGTCGACGCGGGGCTGACCGTGCGCGATCTGCCGCCGCTGCGGGACGTGGACACGGCAGCGGACGCCGCGCATGTCGCAGCCGCCGCACCGCACGGGCAGTTCGCCGCGACCCTCGCCCGGCTGACCGGGGCGGCGACCCGATGAGCGGGACGGTGCCGAACCGCTCGGTGCTGGCTCCCGTGCCCCCGGACACCCGGCACCCGGACACCGACCACCCCGGCACCGCGCATCCGGACATGGTCCCGTGGAGCACCGACCCGTACACCGACGCGCTGCGCAACGGCCACGGTCCGCTCTTCCTCCGCCGCACGGACGGATGGCTGCTGCCCCTGGACGTCGAGCGCTGGTGCGGGGGCGCCGACCCCGCCGACCTGTCCGCGCTGCGCCGCTGCGAAGGGCCGGTCCTCGACATCGGCTGCGGGCCCGGCCGCCTCGTCGCGGAACTGGCCGCCCGCGGCCACCGTGCGCTCGGCATCGACGTCAGCGAGACGGCCGTCGACCACACGCTGCGGATCGGCGGATCGGCGCTGCGCCGTTCCGTCTTCGACCCGCTGCCCGGCGAGGGCCGCTGGGGCACCGTCCTGCTCATCGACGGCAACATCGGCATCGGCGGCGACCCGCACGGCCTCCTGCTCCGCACCGCGGAGCTGCTCGCCCCCGGCGGTCTGCTCATCGCGGAGACCGTGTCGCCGGACATCGACGAGCGGGTCCAGGTCCGGTTGTACGACGGCCGCCGCGCACCGGACGAGGCCGGCGGGCCGGACCGTACCGATACCGGGGACGGGCACTTCCCGTGGGCCCGGATCGGCACCCCTGCCCTGCTCCGGTACGCGCAGCCGAACGGCTGGCACCCGGTCGATCAGTGGGTGGCGGACGGCCGCCCCTTCGTCGCCCTGCGCCGCGACCGGAGGGTCCCGACCGTGAGCCAGAGCGCCGACACCGCGAACAGCGCAGCCGTAATCAGCAGCCAATTCCCGAGGAAGACATCGGGGGACAGCCCGCTCGCCGGCTCGTAGTGCTTCGCCTGCCGGGTGATCAGCGGGAACCACATCAGCAGGAGCAGCCCGGACAGGAAGGCCGGTACGCGGACGAAGTTGACCAGGCCGGTGCGCGGCCCGAGCGCCATGCGTACGGCCCGGTCCGCCGTCGCGTACACCGGCAGCAGCACCAGATCGTGCAGCAGCGCCGCCCCGACGAACCACACCGCCACGGCGAACGTGTCCCCCTCCAGCAGCCGCACCCCCGCATAGCCCGCGAGCGCGAACGTGGCGGCCAGCAGGACGAGGTGCAGCGGCCCTTCCCCGTACCAACGCCTGAGGACCGCCGCCGGCCCGGTCGGCCTCGTCCGCTTCGCCCGCTCGCCGCTCCGTCTCATCACAGCTCTCCGAACGTCAGCCGGGTCACCCATTTGGTGTTCAGCACACCGGGCGCCGCCGGCACGATGATCCGTGCCGGGAACCCGTGATCCGGCGACAGCGTCTCGCCGTTGACCTCCAGCGCCAGCAGCGAGCTCGGGTCACGCACCTGGTTGTCCCGCAGTGCCGCCTTGCGGAACGGTCCGCTGCGCTGCACCGACTCGACCAGCACCCCCGGCGGCCGGTCCGGATACCCCGCGAGCGCCGCCAGGTCCCGCAGCCGCACCCCGCGCCACCACTGGTCCGAGGTCGACCAGCCCTCCACGCACGCGATCGGCAGCGCCGCGCTGCACTGGTCCATGGCCAGCAGCTGCTCCCGGGTGAACGTGAGCTCCCCGGCAGGGCCTTGGACGGTCAGCCGCCACCGTTCCCCCGTGTCGGCCGGGGTGACCCGGACGGACGCGGCCGTCTTGTTGATCTGGAACCCGTTGGGTCCCGATCCGGGGTCGGCGACCCCGCGCGGGGTGAGGAGAGCGGTGCTCCGCAGCGCGTCGAAACTCCGGCCCACCGAGGTGACCAGCAGAAGCAGCGATCCGGCGCCCACCATGGCGAACGCATCGCGCCGGGAGATGGTGGGCGCGTCGGGGGCAGGGGCTGCCAACTCGTCCATCTCACCGTGCAGTTCCCCGCTGCGCAGCACCCGTACGGCCCGTGGGAGCTTCAGCCCGACATGGGCGACGAACCCGGCGAAGAACACCCACGCGCCGTAGAAGTGCAACGGATAGAACGATCCCGGAAACACGTACTCCACCTGGATGTTGAGCAGCCCCGTGACGAACTCGAACAGCGCCCCGCCGACGAGCAGCAGCAACGAGACCCGTTCCAGCGCGTGCCCCACCGACCGGGCCGGTGGCAGCGCGAAGAGTTTCGGGATCACCGACCACAGCTTCGCCAGCAGCACCGGTACGAGCACGATGCCGCCCGTGACATGCACTCCCTGGTCCAGCCGGTACAGCCAGTGCGGCCCGGTCGGCCAGGCGAAGAGGTAGAACCCCAGCAGCCCCTTGCCCGGCGTCTTGTCGTTGACCGCGGCAAGATCCGGGTTGTACGCGGCGTACGACAGCAGACCCGTCACGAACACCAGCGTCAGCCCGACGAGGAGGACGAGACCGAGCACCGCCGTAAACCGGACACCGCGCACCGGGCTGCGCCAGAACCCGGGCGCGGAAGGCAGCCGTTCCCGGACCCGGGACCGGTCCGGGAACGACGGGAACGGGAAGCGGGATGCTCTGCCGTGACGTGTGTCGCCCATGCCCCGAAGCTATGCCCGGGCTGCCGGGCCCGGGTCCGCACGACTCCTGACGAAACGCTGACGTCACTCCCCGCGACGGCCAACCGGGCCAAGATCTCCGGGCCGGATCTGACAGTTCGGTGACGTGGCCCGGTGGCACCGCCCGCAGCCGCCCCGCCCTGCATAGCGTGCCTGCGTGAAGACCGAGGAACGCACCACCGGCCACCACCCCCCGCAGCAGCGCACCACCGGCCGCCGCGGCGATCTGATCGCCGCCGCCGCGGGTGTCCTGCTCGTCACCGCGGCCGTCCTGATCGGGCGCGCGATCCAGGACGCCCACGGAACCCTGTTCGCCCACTGGCCGCCCCTGCTGGCCTCCTGGTATCCGCACACCGGCCCCGGCACCCCGGCCGCCGTCGTCGTCGCCGCGGCCGTCGTCGCGTACGGGCCGGGCCTCGCCGGCCGGCTGCCCTGGCGGGGCCTGCTCGCCACCGCGTGGGGCGCCTCCCTGGTCTGGATCCTCTCGCTGGCGATGATCGACGGCTGGGGCCGGGGCATCGCCGACCGGCTCACCACCAAGCACGAATATCTCCAGGTCATCGGCCGGTTCGGCGACATCGGGGCGGCCCTGCACAGCTTCACCGGCCACATCCTGATCGGCCGTCCGGACAACTGGCCCGCGCATGTCGCCGGTCATCCGCCGGGCGCCACACTCACCTTCGTCCTGCTGGACCGGATCGGACTGGGTGGCGGCGGATGGGCCGGTGTCTGGTGCATCGTGCTCGGCGGCTCGGCGGTGGTCGCCGCGCTGATCGCGGTGCGCGCCCTGGCCGACGAACGCCTGGCGCGGGGCGCCGCGCCGTTCCTCGTCCTCGCGCCGATGGCGGTCTGGACGGGGGCCTCGGCGGACGGCTACTTCGCCGCGGTCGCCGCATGGTCGGTCGCGCTCCTCGCCCTGGCCGCGACGCGACGGCCCCACAGCCCCCGCCCGGCCGCCGCGGCCGCCGCCCTCGGTTCCGGGCTGCTCTACGGCCTGACCTGCTACCTCTCGTACGGTCTGACGCTCATCGCGCTCCTGCTCCTCACCGTCCTCCTCCTGACCCGCACGGCCCGCCCCGTGCCCCTCTTCCTTCTCGGGGCGCTCGTGGTCCCCGTCGCGTTCACCCTGGCGGGCTTCAACTGGTGGGAGGGGTACCGGCTGCTGGTCGAGCGGTACCACCAGGGGGCGGGCGGGATCCGTCCGTACTCCTACTGGGTCTGGGCGAACCTCGCGGCCACCACGGTCTCCGCCGGTCTCGCGACGGTCGCCGGCCTCCGCCGGGCCGCGGCCGGCGCTCCGGGGTCCGTACGCGCCCTGCGCACCGGCACCGCCTCCGCCCGGCAACGGCTGATCCTGCTCACCCTGGCCGCGCTCCTCGCTCTCCTCGTCGCGGATCTGTCCGGGATGAGCAAGGCGGAGACGGAACGCATCTGGCAACCGTTCGTCCTCTGGCTCCTGCCCGCCGCCGCGCTGCTTCCCCCGGACACCCGCCGCGGCTGGCTGACCGCACAGGCCGTCGTCGCCCTGCTGGTCAACCACCTGCTCTGGACGGGGTGGTAACGCAGTGGCGAATGGCCGAACAGCCGCCCTTGAAGCGATCACGTCCCGGGTACAGGTGCCCCGTGCCGACATTCGAGATCACCACAGCAAGCGCCGACGACATCGAGATGCTGGGCGAGTGGGCCCACGCCGAGGGCTGGAACCCGGGCCGGACCGACAGCCACGCCTTCTTCGCCACCGACCCGCGCGGCTTCCTCATCGGCCGGCTCGACGGTGCGCCCGTGTCCTCCGTCTCCGTCGTCCGGTACGGCTCCGGCTTCGGGTTCCTGGGCTTCTATCTCACCCGCCCGGAACTTCGCGGCCAGGGTTACGGCATCCAGGTCTGGCGCGCCGGAATGGACCGGCTCGCCGGGCGCAACGTCGGGCTCGACGGCGTCGTCGACCAGCAGGCCAACTACCGGAAGTCCGGGTTTCGTTCTGCCTGGACGAACATGCGGTGGGCCGGCCGGCCGGCCGCGGACATCGCCGTACCGCCCGGGCTCACGCTCGTCGACGCCCGCTCGCTCCCCTTCGACCGGCTGGCCGTCTACGACCGCCGCTTCTTCCCCGCCGAGCGCGACAGCTTTCTCGCCCCGTGGATCGCCGCCCCCGGACGCACCGCCCTCGCCGCCGTCGGTGACGACGGGGAGTTGCGGGGATTCGCCGTGATGCGCCCCTGCCGTACGGCGTCACGCATCGGCCCCCTCCACGCTTCGTCGCCCGAAGTCGCCGCCGTCCTGATGAGCGCACTGTCGGCCACCGCACCGGACACCGAGATCGCCGTCGACGTACCCGACATCAACCCGGCGGCGGTCGTGCTCGCCGAACAGCTGGGCCTCGCTCCGTCGTTCGAGACGGCCCGCATGTACACGGGCCCGATGCCGGACGTCGATCACACCGGGCTGTTCGGCATCACCAGCCTGGAGCTCGGCTGACCGCGGGGCCCGCTAACGCCGGAGCTTCTCCAGCACCCGGTCGCGGAGCAGTTCGTACTCCTCGCGCAGCCGTACGATCTCCGCCGGCCGGGGTATCACCGTGCCGCCCGAGACGATCTCCTCCGGCCCGAACTGCTCCCGTGTGAGGTCGATCTCCACACCCATGCCCAGCCGGTTCCACCAGTGGAAGTCGGTGCGTTCGCCGTCGACCCGGACCTCGCCGCGGATCAGCTCGCCGCCCAGCAGGTCGTTGAGCACCATGGCGGTGACCCCGCACTGGTCGCGGGCCGGGTTGTCGGCCGTCCAGTGCGGCCGGTGGCCGGGTGTGGCCGTGTCGGCGCCCCAACTGGCACGGACGGCGGCTTCGATGTCGGCGAGAAGCAGTGGCTCCGAGGACTCCATGACACCGATCCTCGCAGCGACCACTGACAACACCGCCGGAAAGTGTCCTGCTCCGGGGCCGGGAGCCGGGACCGTGAAGCCGGCACCGCGATGTCGTCGCCACGCCCGGGGCCTCTCGTTTGGATCACGCTGGGCTCGCAGGGTCCGGCACGCACATCTGCCGCGCGGTACGTCACGGGCGGCGCACGGCCGCGGCGTCGCCCCCGGCGCGCAGCCGGTCGTAGTCCAGCGTGCCGTCCGACGCCGGTGCGTCCAGCGGCAGCCGGAGGGCGGCGTCGACCGCCGCCGGGAGCGCGGACAGTCCCAGCAAGCCCCTCACCAGGCCGGTCGTCATCGTGTGCCACGCCCGGGCCCGGCGGAGCATCGCATGGTCGCTGGCGCGGATCGTCACCAGACAGGAGCGGGCACCGGCCCGGCGGGCACGGGTGGCGAGGGACTGGGAGGCCTGAGGGCTCGTCACACGGTCACGGCTGCTGTGCAGCAGAACAACGTCCCGGTCCGCGAGTTGGGTGACCGGATCACCGGGCGGACACCACGGCGCAAGGCCCACCACTCCTCGTACCAGGGGATGCCCGGCCGCGCGCAGGGCGGCCCGGGCGCCCATCGAGTGCCCGACGAGCACGACCGGCACCTCGCCGAACTCACGCCGCACGCCGTCCAGCGCCCGTACCGCATCGTGCAGGGCATCCTCCCGGGACCCGTTCCACCCGCGGTGTCCGTACCGGACCTCCCGTACCGCCACGTCCACCGGTTCGTCCCGGGTCACACGGACCACGCCCCGCGCGAACGGCCGCATGCGCAGCGACGGAAGGTTCAACGGCCCGGGCGGGGGCGGCCCCAGCCCCGTCTCGCGCCCGCCGTGCAGGAGGAGCACCGCCGCCGACGGTGGTCGCCGATCCGCCATGCGTACCTCCTGGTCGCGGAAGCCACCACCGTACCGAGCATGCTGTACCGAGACATCGCCGTATGCCGTACACCCGTCGCACACAAGGGGACCCGCCATGGGATCGTCACCACAAGTCGGCCAGCCCGTCCAGGACTTCACACTGCCGGGCGGAGCGCTCGCCGGAGACACGTTCGAACGCAGCGACTACACACTCTCGGACGCCCGCGGCCGTACCGTCGTGCTCGCCTTCTACCCCGGCGACAACACGACCGTCTGCACCAAGCAGCTCTGCTCGTACTCCTCCGGCATGGAGACCTTCACCGGTCTCGACGCGGAGGTCTGGGGAATCAGTCCACAGGGTGTGGACAGCCATGAGTCGTTCGCCCGCACATACGGTCTGCGGATGCCGCTGCTCGCGGACGCCGGGCGGGAGATCGCCCGGGCTTACGGGATCACGGCGCCCGGGATCGGGGTGCGCCGAGCCGTGTTCCTGATCGGGCCGGACGGAGTGCTCCGGTGGAAGCATGTCGCGGTCCTCGGGGCCACCTTCCAGTCCCTGGACACGCTCGCCGAGCACATCGCCGGCATCAAGGGCCCGACGGGCGGCACCGCTTAGCCCACTCCCGAGCAGCCGGCCGACGGCAGGACCGGGACCCGGCTGACGGCGTTCCCCACCCCACGTGCCCGGCGGTGAGCAACAGGCCGCCGGGCACGGCTGCGTCCTGGCCCCGGCAGCCTCCCGCGCCGTGCCGATCGGTGCGGCGCGGGAGGGCACGGCAGGCGGTCCGCGACACGTGCCCCGCAAGCGGCGGAAGTCTCCGGTTAAGGTAATGAGACGTTAAAGAGATCGCCAAGTGCGTCGCCGTGCCGTCGTACACCTCGGGAGGAAGCCATGGGAACCCACCGGACCACGCTGCCCGGAGTCGGTGTGCAGTACGACTACACCACCGAGTCGGGACAGCACATTTCGGTCGTCGTCCACCACGACGGGCGGCGGTTCATCGGCTTCTACGAGCACGACGACCCCGATTCGTGCCGGCTCTCCGTGCCGCTGACTCCGCAGGAGGCCACCGCACTCGCGCATCTCATCGACGCCGCGCCCATCGATGCCGTACGGACCGACGGCATCGATCTCGTCACCGAGCACATACCGCTCGGGTCGCGCTCCCCGTACGGGGGGCGGCTGCTCGGGGACACCCGGGCGCGGACGCGGACCGGAGCATCGATCGTGGCCGTCCTGCGGACGCACAGTGCGCACCCGTCGCCGGGGCCGGACTTCCGGCTGGCCATCGGGGACACGCTTGTCGTCGTCGGTACGCGTGAGGGCGTCGACGCGCTCTCCGAGATCATTGCGGAGGGCTGACCGTGCACGACACGACCGCACTGCTGGTGGAGCTCGGCTCCGTCATTCTGGGGCTCGGGATCATCGGGCGGTTCGCCGGGCGGATAGGGCTCTCGCCGATTCCGCTCTATCTGCTGGCCGGCCTGGCGTTCGGGGACGGGGGGCTGCTGCCCCTCGGGGCCAGCGAGGAGTTCACCGCCGTCGGCGCCGAGATCGGCGTCATTCTGCTGCTGCTCCTGCTGGGGCTGGAGTACAGCGCGTCCGAGCTGGTGACCAGCCTGAAGACGCAGTATCCGTCCGGGGCCGTCGACTTCATACTCAATGCGACGCCCGGGGCGGTGGCCGCACTGCTTCTCGGGTGGGGGCCCGTCGGGGCCGTCGCGCTGGCCGGGGTCACCTGGATCTCCTCGTCCGGCGTCATCGCGAAGGTGCTCACCGATCTGGGGCGGCTGGGTAACCGGGAGACGCCCGTCATTCTCGGGGTCCTCGTCATCGAGGACCTGTCGATGGCCGTCTATCTGCCGCTGCTCACCGCGATGCTCGCCGGCGTCGGCCTGGCCGGCGGCAGCATCGCCCTGCTGGTCGCGCTCGGCACCGTCGGGTTCGTGCTGTATCTGGCGCTGCGGCACGGCCGGCTCATCAGCCGGGCCGTGTCATCCGACAATCCGGAGATGCTGCTCCTCGTCGTCCTCGGGCTGACCGTCCTGGTGGCCGGGGTCGCCCAGCAGTTGCAGGTCTCCGCGGCGGTCGGGGCGTTTCTCGTCGGGATCGCGCTCTCGGGGGAGGTGGCGGAGGGCGCCCGCAAGCTGCTGACGCCGCTGCGTGATCTGTTCGCCGCCGTCTTCTTCGTGTTCTTCGGGCTCTCCACCGATCCGGCCCAGATTCCGCCCGTGCTGCTGCCGGCCCTGCTGCTGGCCGTCGTCACCGTCTTCACCAAGATCGGAACCGGGTGGTACGCGGCCCGGCGTGCCGGGATCGGGTCGCCCGGGCGGTGGCGGGCCGGTGGCACGCTTGTGGCGCGCGGTGAGTTCTCCATCGTGATCGCCGGTCTGGCCGTGGCGACCGAGCCCCGGATCGGGCCCATCGCCACCGCGTACGTCCTGATCCTGGTGATCGTCGGTCCGCTCACCGCCCGCTGGACCCAGCCCGTCGTGGCCCGGATCCGGAAGCGGCGGGACCGTGGGGGCGGTGTTTCCGGGGGCGGCGTGCCTGTCACTCACGAGGAGCTTCCGGTCGTGGAGCGCGCCTCGGCCGTCGACTGAGCCGTCGTCAGAGCGGGGTCGCCGCGTGCAGGATCCGTACCAGTGTCACCGTCGCGTTCAGCGACGACAGCGCCGACATCGTGGTTCCGGCGGTGGCCACCAGTCCCGCGAAGGCGACATGGGCGGACGACGGCGGCCAGAGCCGGGTCGGCGGGACGGGGTCCAGGAGTGCGGCGACCCGGCGCGGGATCGGGCCGACCGCCGCGAGCGCGGGCAGGGCGTCCGGTGACCGGTGCGCGAAGAGCGCCGCCTTGCCGACCGCGCCCGCCACTGCCCGCCGGTCGCCGGTCGCCTGCGCCGCCGCCTCGTCCGCCCATCGTTCCGTGCTGTATGCCACCGCCGTACGCAGCGGCAGCAGGAACGGGTTGGCCCGGGCGGCGAGCTGGGTGGCGAGGAGGTAGCGGTGGTGGCGGGCGGTCAGGTGGGCCCGCTCGTGGGCGACGAGCGCCCGGCGTTCGCGGGCGGTCAGGCACTCCATCATCGCCGTCGACACGACCACCCGGCCGGGGGCGCCGGGGAGTGCGTACGCGTACGGCTCCGGGTCCGGCAGGACGGCGACCCCGGACGGCTGCTCCGGGAGGGACCGCAGGGCCCGTGCGGCGCGGATGCGTTGGCGTACGTGGTGGTGGACCGCCGACCCGCATGCCACGACCACCGCCGCCAGCACCCCGATCGCGACGATGCCCGCCTTCTCCTCGTACGGCACCGCCGCGCGCACCTCGGGGTCCGACCAGCCGTCCGGCAGCGGGTTGCCGGGGAGTTGGGCCGTGCCCACCACCATCAGCAGCGCCAGGGAAACCGTGCTGCACAGGGCGAGCGTCGTACCGACGGCCGCCAGCAGGCGGGTGGCGCTGCGTGGGTGCAGATGCTGTTCGGCCAGGCGCGCGATCGGCAGCGCGGTCAGCGGCAGCACGAGGGGCAGGTAGACGAAGACGCCCATCGGTCAGTCCTCGTCCTTCTCCGTCGTCTGTGCCAGCAGCGCGCGCAGGCGTTCCTCGTCGCCCGGGGACAACGCCGAGACGAACCTGGCGAGTACGGCTTCGCGGTCCCGTTCGCCGTCCAGGACCCGGCGCATCCGCAGCGCGGCAAGACCGGCCTCGTCGGAGGCGGACGTCCAGACGTAGGAGCGCCCCTGGCGGGAGCGGGTCACGCACTTCTTCTCGTACAGACGGGACAGGATCGTGATGACGGTGGTGTACGCGAGATCGCCGTCGAGGTGTTCCTGTACCCAGCCCGCCGTCGCGGGGCCGTTCGCCGAGCGCAGAACGGCGAGGACCTGGGCCTCCAGCTCGCCCTGGCCGCGCTTGCGGGGGCGCCGGGCGTCGGAGGCGGAGCCCGCCGGGGGCACGTTGTCGTGAGGCAGTTCGTTGTGCGGGTGGTGGCTGGCCCCGGCCGTGTCCATCGTGGTGACTGCCCTTCGTGCGATACCGCGTCGTCCACGGCGTCGCAGCATCGTACTGAAGGCCGGTTCCCGGACACAGCGGGCGATCATCCTGCTAACTTCTACACGTCTGTAGAGTTGGATCTCGTTCCGGCAACGCAACGCAACGTATGGAGACGTCATGGCACTGTGGGATCGGATCAAGGAATCCGCGACGACGATGCAGTCGCAGCTCGAGGCGAAGAAGAACGACCTGAAGAGCGGTGCGTTCCGGGACGCGAGCATGGCCATGTGCGCCCTGGTCGCCGCCGCCGACGGTTCCATCGACCCGTCCGAGCGCCAGCGCGTCGCCTCGCTGATCGCCTCCAACGAGGTGCTGCAGAACTTCCCGGCGGACGACCTGCAGCGACGCTTCAACGAGTACGTCAACAAGCTCACCGCCGACTTCGCCTTCGGCAAGGTCAGCGTGCTCCAGGAGATCGGCAAGGCGAAGAAGAAGCCGGCCGAGGCGCGCGCCGTCATCCAGATCGGCATCGTCATCGGCGGCGCCGACGGCGACTTCGACAAGTCGGAGCAGGCCGTCGTGCGGGAGGCGTGCTTCGCACTCGACCTTCCGCCCCACGAGTTCGACCTCTAGACACCTTCGTCGGGCACCCTCTCCGGGCCGGCCCGACAGCCCCCCGTACCGCCGGGAACACACCGCGGTCCGACTGACCATCGGACCGCTCCCGGCCCGGCCGGGGACTCGCGACTCCCCCGAGCGGGTCCCCGGCCGCCCACCTCCGCCCGCACCGCCCGGCGTCGATGTCACCGTGGGCGGAGCCTCGCTCGCCGAGGGCGCCGACCGGTTCGGTGCGCGCGGACGTCAGGCGCGGACCGGTGCCGCGTCCTCGACCAGTTGCGGGCGGGGCGCGCCCCTGCGGTACAGGACCACGGTGACCAGCAGCCCGAGCGCGAAGTATCCCGCCGACCACCAGTACGCGGTGGAGTAGCTGTGCAGCTGGGCCTGGGCGATGTTGGCGGGGGTCGGCGGGCGTCCGACGAGGTAGCTCGTGGCGGCGCCGGTGGCGAGCGTGTTCAGCAGCGCCGTACCGATGGAACCGCCCACCTGCTGGCTGGTGCTGACCATTGCCGAGGCCACACCCGCGTCACGGACGGCCACCCCGTACGTGGCCAGGTTCATCACGGTCGCGAAGACCATGCCGAGGCCCAGACCGAGGCAGAGCAGGTTCGGCAGCACATGGGTGACGTAGCCGCTGGTCAGGTCCAGGCCGGTCATCCACACCATGGCGGCCGCGGCGATGCCCATGCCGAGCGGCACGATCGGTTTCGCGCCGAACCGCGGCACCAGCACATTGGTCGTCGTCATCGACGTCGCGATCATCAGGGCGACCATCGGGATGAACGCGAGACCGGTGGCGACCGGCGAGTAGAGCAGAGTCCTCTGCAGGTAGTAGGTGAGGAACAGGAAGACGCCGAACATGCCGCCGCCGGCGATGAACATCGCCAGATACGACGCCCCCCGGTTCCGGTTCAGCACCACCCGCAACGGCAGCAACGGATGCGCGGCCCGCGTCAGCCACCAGGCGAACGCCGCCACGAGCACACCGCCCGCCGCGAGAAAGCCCCAGGTGTGCGGTGAACTCCACGGGTGCGACTCCGCGTTCGAGAAGCCGAACACGATACAGAAGAGGCCCGACGAGACCAGGACCGTGCCCGGGACATCGAGCTTCGGACGGTGGGCGGGGGCGCCGGCGGTCAGCAACCGGGCGCCGCCGACAAAGGCGACCAGGGCGAACAGCAGGTTGACGTACAGACACCAGCGCCAGTTCAGGTACTCGGTGAGCACCCCGCCGAGCAGCAGTCCCACCGCGCCGCCCGTGCCCGCGATCGCACCGTAGATCCCGAAGGCCTTCGCCCGCTCGTTCGGGACGTTGAACGTCGTGGTGAGGAGAGAGAGCGCAGCCGGCGCCAGCAGCGCGGCGAACATGCCCTGGAGAGCGCGGGCGACGACCAGGACCTCGAAGCCCGGGGCGGCACCGCCGATCGCCGACGCCACCGCGAAGCCGACCAGACCGGTCAGGAAGACGATCTTGCGGCCCACCAGGTCGGCTATCCGGCCGCCGAGCAGCAGCAGCGAGCCGAAGGCCAGGGCGTACGCCGTCACGATCCACTGCCGGTTGCCGTCGGAGAAGCCGAGGTCCTGCTGGGCGGAGGGCAGGGCGATGTTCACGATGGTGGCGTCCAGGACCACCATCAGCTGCGCCAGACCGATCACCCCGAGCACCCACCACCGATGCGTCGGTCGACGCTCACGCCCGGCCGCGGAGCGAGCCGGCGAGGAGGTCGTGGTCCCTCTCACGCCACCCACGGAGCGTTCCCCCTCGAACGGCTCTCGCGCATGACGTGCGTGACGGGCCATGGTCCTGGGTCTCCCTCGGTGCGCACCCCGAAATCCCCCGCACTTCACGCTAAGCGCGGGTCAGGATCGCCGCACGCGGTGAGCAGCGCCCGGGTTCGGGCCTGCCGGGAGCCGGCAGCGGGGCAGGCGCACCGGGATCCGGCAGCGGGGCGGACCCGCCGGTCAGAGCTCCTTGGCGGGCCAGTCCAGCAGCCGGGCGCCGATGACCGCCGTCTGCAGCGTGTACCGGTGCATCGGGTCCGACGGGTCCGAACCGGTCAGCTGATGGACCCGCTCCAGCCGGTACGTGAGCGCCCGCACGCTCAGCGCCAGCCGCCGGGCCGTCTCCGCGGCGACACAGCCCGCGTCGAAGTACTCGGAGAGCGTCTTCAGCAGTGGTTCGGCACCGCCGCGGGCCTGCTGGAGCGGGCCCAGCTGGCTGCGCACCAGATCGGCCATCGCCTGCCGGTCCCGGGTCAGCACCGGGTAGACCAGCAGGTCGGCGGCGTACAGCACCGGATCGTCCAGGTTCATCCGGTCCGCCAGGTCGAGTGCGGCGAGCGCCTCGTCGTACGACTGGACGACACCGCCCGGCCCCCGGTGCGGGCGGCCGACCGCGACCCGGCCGCCGTCCGTCGCCGCGTGCGCCTGTTTGGCGAAGTAGCGCAGGACGTCCGGCTGGGAACCCGGGGCGATACAGACCAGACGCCCGTCCTTCGTCGTCAGCAGGATTTTCCGGCCGTCGAAGCGGGTCAGCAGCGCCGACTCCACCTGCCGCGGCACGGTGTCCGTCTCGGTATACGCCTGGGGGCCGGCCGCCACCGCGACCGCATGGGCGCGTGACAGCCGGAGCCCGAACCGGGTGGCCCGCTCGGCGAGCCGGCCCAGGTCGCTGCGCCCGTACAGCAGGTCGTCGATGAACTCGCGGCGCGCCGCCTCCTCCCGCCGTACGGTGAGCCGCTGGGCCCGCTCGAACCCCTCGGCGAACGCGTCGACGGACTGCTCGACCGCGGCCAGCACACAGTCGGTGGACGGGTCGGTGGCGTCGGCGCCGGGCCAGGCGGTGCGGGTCGCCGCCAGGTGGAGACGGACCAGGGAGCGCAGCTGGAATCCGGCCTCGGCGGCCTCCCGCCCCAGGGCCCGGCGGCTCTCCAGCTCGTCGCGGGTCAGCCGGCGGCCGGTCGCGGCGACCTCCCCCAGGATGCGGGTGTAGTCCCCCAGATACTCGTCGGGAATCTCCGGCTCCGGCACGTCCATGCCCCCAGTCTTGACGCGTCACTGACACTCGCTCAACGCATCGGAGCAGGTGCTGGTGCCCGGCATCAAGGGCGTACAAAGATTGCCGGATTCCGGCAATGCGGAACGGCGGCATCGGCTGTCACGATCAGGCCCAGCACCACCGGGGGAAACACGGGGGAGCACGGGGGATACGGGGACGGGGGAAGACCCGGCTGCTGCGGCGCCGCTTGTCGGCGACGTCGCGGCACCGGGGTCACCGCCGAACAGCACATCCGCCGCACCCCCCGCTCACACGCAGGGGGGAGTGGACCGATGCAGGAGTTCCTGAGCGCGGCGCTCTCCTTTCCCGCCGCCCTCTTCGGCGCGGCCCTGGTCGTCGTCATCTGCTTCTGGCTGCTGGTCCTGGCCGGTGCGGCCGACCACCACTCGTTCGACGCCGACCTCGACACCGACCTGGCCGGGATCGGCGGTGTGCCGGTCGCCGTCTCGGTGTCCGTGATGATCGTCGTCGCCTGGTTCACCAGCCTGACCGGCACCGTCCTGCTGCACCGCAGTTCGGTCACCGGCACCCCGCGCGCCGCGCTCGCCTGTGCCGTGCTCGCCGGGGCGCTGCTGGTCTCCTGGGCCGTGGTCCGGATGCTCGTCACCCGCTACCGTCGCCGTTTCCCGGCCGAACCTCCGCCGTCCCGCCAGGACTTCCTCGGCCGGGTCTGCACCATCCGTACCGGCTCCGTCAGCTCCGACTTCGGCCAGGCCGAGGTCGCGGCGGCCGACGGGTCCACCGCGATCGTGCAGGTCAGGCAGTTGCGGCAGACGGACGAAGCGGTCTTCACGGCGGGCAGTGCGGGGCTTCTCTACGCGTACGACGACGAGGGCGAGTTCTTCTGGGTCTCGCCCTACGACGTGACACTCGACCCGGGACCACCGACGCCACCGCGGCAGCTGCCGCGTACCCGGCCCCGCCGGACCGGCTGAGCCACCGGCCGCCGCCGTACGCCGCGATCCGGCGCGCACACGGCTGCCCGCCGCCGCTCGGGCGGTCCGGCTCCTCTCACCTTCCTCGCCTTCGTCACCAGCCGCCAAGGACTGTCATGGATGCCATCTCCCTGGGCTTCGGTGTGCTCATCGCCGTGGTCCTGCTCATCGCGATCGCTCTGCTCCTCGTCGTCAGCAGGCTCTTCCGCAAGGTCGAACAGGGCAAGGCCCTGATCATCTCCAAGACCAAGAAGGTCGACGTGACCTTCACCGGCGCCGTCGTCCTGCCGGTGCTGCACAAGGCCGAGTACATGGACATCTCGGTGAAGACGATCGAGATCCGGCGCACCGGCCGCGAGGGCCTCATCTGCCAGGACAACATCCGCGCCGACATCCACATCAACTTCTTCGTACGGGTCAACAAGACCGTCGAGGACGTCATCAAGGTCGCCCAGGCCATCGGCACCGAGCGGGCCAGCGACAAGATCGCCATCCAGGACTTCTTCGCCGCGAAATTCGCCGAGGCCCTCAAGACAGTCGGCAAGCAGCTGGACTTCGTCGATCTGTACACCAAGCGCGAAGAGTTCCGGGACCGCATCATCCGGGTCATCGGGACCGACCTGAACGGCTACCACCTCGACGACGCGGCGATCGACCACCTCGAGCAGACACCGATGGCGCAGCTCGACAGCGCCAACATCCTCGACGCTCAGGGCATCCGCAAGATCACCGAACTGACGACGATCGAGCACGTACGCACCAACGAGTTCCAGCGCACCGAGCAGAAGGAGATCACCCGGCAGAACGTCGACGCCCGCGAGACCATCCTGGAGCTGGAGCGCCGGCAGGCCGAGGCCGAGATCAAGCAGCGGCGCGAGGTCGAGACGCTGCGGGCCCGCGAGGAGGCGGCCACCGCCCGGGTCCAGGAGGAGGAACGACTGGGCGCGCAGGCGGCGTTCATCCGTACCGAGGAACAGCTCGGCATCCAGCGCGAGAACCAGGCGCGGGAGATCGCCGTCGCGCAGAAGAACCGTGAGCGGGTCATCGCGGTCGAGAACGAGCGCATCGAGAAGGACCGGCTGATCGAGGTCATCGGGCGCGAACGGCAGACCGAGCTGAATCGGATCGCCGCGACGAAGGAGGTCGAGGCAGAGCGCCGCGAGGTCGCCGATGTGATCCGGGAGCGGATCGCCGTGGACCGTACGGTCGCCGAGCAGGAAGAGTCGATCAAGACACTGCGGGCCGTCGAGGAGTCGGAGCGCACCCGCAAATCGGTGATCATCGCCGCCGAGGCGGAGGCCCAGGAGAAGCTGGTCAAGGACATCAAGGCGGCGGAGGCGGCCGAGGCGGCGGCCACCCACCGGGCGGCGGAGCAGCTGACGCTCGCCGAGGCCCGGCTCAAGAGCGCGGATCTCGACGCCCGGGCCAAGCTGCGGCTCGCCGAAGGCGTCCAGGCGGAGTCCGCGGCGCCCGGCCTGGCGGAGGTGCAGGTGCGGGAGGCGGCGGCCGACGTCATCGAGAAGACCGGTCTCGCCGAGGCAGAGGCCACGTCCGCCCGGCTCAGGGCCGAGGCGGAGGGCGCACGGCTGAAGGCCCTGGCGACCGCCGAGGGCACCCAGGCGCAGGCCACCGCGGACGCGGCGATGATCGGCGAGAAGCTGAAGGCAGAGGCGGCCGGGCTCACGGAGAAGGCGGCGGCCATGGCGGCACTGGACGACGCGTCACGCGGGCACGAGGAGTACCGGCTGCGGCTGGCCGCCGAGAAGGAGGTCCGGCTGGCCGGACTCGATGTGCAGCGGCAGGTCGCGGAGGCGCAGGCGACGATCGTGGCCGCCGGTCTGGAGAACGCCGACATCGACATCGTCGGCGGCGAGTCGGTCTTCTTCGACCGGCTGGTCTCGTCGATCTCGCTCGGAAAGAGCGTGGACGGGTTCATGGAGAACTCGGACACGGCGAAGGCCCTCGCCGGGCCGTGGCTGAACGGGTCGTCGTCGTTCACCGAGGACCTGACCCGGGTGCTCGGGTCGGTATCCACGGGCGATGTGCAGAACCTGACGGTGTCGGCGCTGCTGATGCGGATGATGGCGGCGCCGGGGATCGGGGCGGATGCCGGCCAGGTCCGGCAGCTGCTGGAGTCGGCGCGGAAGCTCGGGCTGGCGGATGTACGGGTCGGGGCGCCGGCGGAGGCGCCTGACGTGGCGGCACGCAACGGGACGCCGGCGGCGTAGCGGGGCGGTCCCGTCCGGCGGCCGGTCCGTCCTCGATCGCCGGACAGGCTCGACATGTCCGACCGCCACCTCGATCCCGGCCGGCGATCGAGGGCGACGTGCGGCCGGAGGCCGCGCAATCCGCAAGCACACCCCGTAGGGAGCCGTACACATGGACACCGACCCCGCCCTCACCGTGGACGCGGGCACCTACGACGTGCTGCGGCGCCGCCTCGCCGCGCACGCCGCCGAACTCGCCCGCCGCGCCGAAGCCCTCAACGCCCGCCGCACCGAGGCGTTCGGCTCGACGGAACTGCGGTTGCTGGCCACCGAGCAGATCCGTACGGAGCAGCCGTCGCTGCCGCGCGATCTGGTCGCCGTGGGCGGACAGTTGCTGTTCGGCTTCGAGCGCGGGCCGGGCGCGCGCGGCGAGGCCGCCGTCGCCGACGTACTCGCGCTGTACGGACCGGACCTGGCCGGGAGTGGCGACACGCTGCTCGCCGACGAGGCGTTCGTACGCGAATTCACCGCCCTGCACCGCTACTACCGCGACGCCCGCCTGCTCCGCCTGCGCCGCGTCGACGGCCGGCTGCTCGCCGTGTTCCGTACCGGCGAGACCGCCGACGACATCCGTGTCCTGCGCTGGGCGCTCGCCGCGGACGGCTCCCCCGGCCCGTTCCTCGACGCGCGCGGCGACCGCGACCACGTCTTCCCGCCGTCGCACGACTTCACCTGGACCCCGGCGGGCCGCGACTCGCACATCCCCGGCCGCCACCCGCACATTGCGATCGGGGACAGCGGCACCCTCTTCGTCGACACGCTCGGCGGCACCCTGACCGTGAAGACGGCCGACGACACCGACACACCCGACGGCATCTACGAGGAGCCGGTCACCGAGCCGCTCCAGTCCCTCGCCGACGCCGACGTCGAGTACGCCGAGGTCGGGCCGCTGATCCTGCTGCGCATCCGCCCGTACAACGAGGACTCCTGGCGCCACCTGGTCTTCAACAGCCTGCTCTCCACCGTGCAGCGCCTCGACGCCATCGGTCCGGCCTGCCGCCGGCTCCCCGAGGACCAGGGGATCATCTTCCCCGGCGGCACCTATCTCACCACCGGCACCGCGAAGACCTTCGACCTCGCCGAGCCGCTCGCCGACCCGGTGTTCGAGGGCGCCGTCCGGTCCCCCAACGGCGAGGACGTCCTCTACCTCTTCCGCTCCCGGGACGGCGGCCGCGGCCTGCTCCTGCCCTACAACCTGATCCGCCAGGAGGTCGCCGCCCCGCTGCTCGGCCGCGGTCACGCCCTGCTCGACGACGGCGCGCTCGTCCTCCTCAAGGACACGGCGTCGGCCGAGCCCGCGCGTGTGCACACGGTGCAGCGCTGGCGGACCCCGTACGTCTCCGACACCTACGCCGCCTCCCGCCCGGCAGGAACGGGTCCGCTCGCCCGGGTCGGCAACGCCGATCTGGTCCGCGGCATCTCCGACTGTCTCGCCCTCGCGCACAGCGCCACCGAGACCTCGCCGACCGCCGCCGTGTATGCACAGCTGGTCGCCGACTGCACCCGCACCACCGACCGCTACCACTGGCTGACCGACCCCGAACTCGGCGTACTCACCGCCCCGTTGACAGATCTCCGAGACACTGCGCAGCAGGTCCTCACCGAATTCGAGACGGTGCAGGAGCTGACCCGGCAGGCCGCTGACGCGCTCGCGGAGTCGGCGGACCGGATCACCGCGCTCGTCCGCCGCATCCGCGGCGAAGCCCCGCGCTCGGCCGCCGCCTGGGTCTCTCAGCTCAACGAACTGCGCCGCGCGCACGGCCGCTTGGCGACGCTCGCCGAGATGCGGTACGCGGACACCGACCGGATCGCCGCACTCACCGCCACCACCGGCGCCGACATCGGCTCCGCCGCCCAGCGCGCGGTCGCGTTCCTGAGCCGGGACGACGCGTTCACCGGCTACCACCGGGACATCGAGCAGCTCACCGCGGACGCCTCCGCACTCGCCACCGTCGTCGACGCCACCGCGCTCGGCGACCGGCTGACGGAGATGACGGACGGGCTGGCGACGGTCACGGACGTCGTGGCCGGGCTGGAGATCGGCGACGGAGCCGTCCGTACATCGATCCTGGAGCGGATCGCCGAGGTCCTCGGCGGTGTGAACCGGGCCCGCGCCACGCTCGACGCCCGCCGCCGGGAGCTCATCGACCACGAGGGGCGGGCGGAGTTCGCCGCCGAGTTCGCCCTGCTCGGGCAGGCGGTCACCGGCGCGCTGTCCACCGCGGACTCCCCCGACGCATGCGACGAACAACTGGCGAGACTTCTGCTCCAGTTGGAGAATCTGGAGTCCCGGTTCGCCGAGTTCGACGACTTTCTCGCCCAGCTGTCCGAGCGACGGACAGAGGTGTACGAGGCGTTCTCGGCCCGCAAGCAGACGCTGCAGGACGCCCGGGCGCGCCGCGCGGAACGGCTGGCCCAGTCGGCGGCCCGGGTCCTCGAAACGGTCTCCCGGCGTCTGTCCGCCCTCCCCGACCTGGACGCGGTCCACACATACTTCGCCTCCGACCCGATGGTCGCCAAGGTCCGCCGCACGGCGGACGAGCTGCGCGGGCTCGGCGACCCGGTGCGGGCCGAGGAGCTCGACGGGCGGCTGAAGGCGGCCCGCCAGGAGGCGGGGCGGGCGCTGCGCGACCGCAGCGAGCTGTACGCGGACGGCGGTGCGACGATCCGGCTCGGCCGGCACCGGTTCGCCGTGAACACCCAGCCGTTCGACCTGACGCTCGTGCCGTCCGGGGACCGGCTCGCGTTCGCCGTCACCGGAACCGACTACCGGGCTCCCGTCACCGACCCGGCGTTCGACGCGGCCCGCCCGTACTGGCAGCAGCAGCTGCCGTCGGAGTCCCCGGGGGTCTACCGCGCCGAGCACCTCGCCGCCCGCCTCCTGGACGAGCACGGCGCGGACGCGCTGGCCGCCCGCGCACCGGCCGAACTGGCCCTGCTGGTACGGGAGTCGGCGGCCTCCGCGTACGACGAGGGATATCAGCGCGGCGTCCATGACGAGGACGCCACCGCCATCCTGGCCACCCTGCTGCGACTGCACGCCGGAGCAGGTCTGCTGCGCGTCCCGCCGGCGGTGCGCGCGGCGGCACAGCTCTTCTGGACATGGGAGGCGGACGACGCCCTGCGCACCTCCTGGACGCGCCGGGCCGTCTCCCTGGCCCGGGCGCGCGAGACGTTCGGCCCGGCGCCCGCGATCACCACGCTCCAGGAGGAGTGGGCGGCCAGGATCGGGGCGGATGACGCGCAGACCACCGCCGCATATCTCTTCGAGGAGCTGACCTCCGGCCCCGCCGGGTTCGTGACGAGCGCCGCCGTCCGCACCTTCCTGGACAAGTTCCGCCGCACGACCGGCACTTCGGCGTACGACGAGGACCTGTCCGCCCTCCGCGACGACCTCCCCGCACGCCGCCAGCTCGTCGAGGGCTGGCTGACCTCGTACGCCCGCGCTGGCGGCGCGGACATCACGAACGGTGACCTCGCGGAGGCGGTCGCCGTGGAGCTCTGCCCGGAGCCGGGGACCGAGCGATACGACTGCGAGGCACCGATCGCCGCTACCGTGGACGGCCTGCTCGGCATCCACCCCCGCATCGACCGTGGCCGTCTCGCCGTGCGCCTGGACGAACTCCTCGCCCGCACGGCGGAGTTCCGCACGACTGCCGTCCCCGGCTTCCGCGCCTACCAGCGGCAGCGCACCACCCTCGTCGCAGCCGAACGCACCCGGCTGCGGCTCGACGACCACCGGCCGCGGGTGATGTCCACGTTCGTCCGCAACCAGCTCATCGACGAGGTCTACCTGCCGCTGATCGGCGACAGTCTCGCCAAGCAGCTCGGCACGGCCGATGCCGACCGGCGCACCGACTCACAGGGCCTCCTGCTGCTCCTCTCGCCGCCCGGCTACGGCAAGACGACCCTCATGGAGTACGTGGCCGACCGGCTCGGCCTGGTCCTCGTCAAGATCAGCGGCCCCTCGCTCGGCCGCGAGGTGACCTCCCTCGACCCGGCGCAGGCACGCAGCGCGACCGCCCGCCAGGAGATCGAGAAGATCAACTTTGCACTGGAGGCGGGCAACAACACGCTCCTCCACCTCGACGACATCCAGCACACCTCGCCCGAACTGCTCCAGAAGTTCATCCCCCTCTGTGACGCCACCCGCCGCGTCGAGGGCGTACGGGACGGCCGACCGCGCAGCTACGACCTGCGGGGCAAGCGGTTCGCGGTGTGCATGACGGGCAATCCGTACACCGAGTCCGGCGAGCAGTTCCGGATCCCGGACATGCTGGCGAACCGGGCCGACGTGTGGAACCTGGGCGAGGTGCTGAGCGGCCGCGAGGACGTCTTCGCGCTCAGCTTCGTCGAGAACGCGCTGACCGCCAACCCGGTGCTGGCGCCCCTCGCCGGCCGCTCCCGGGAAGATCTCGCGCTGCTCGTGCGCCTGGCCTCCGGCGCGGGCCCGTCCCCGATCGCGCGCACGGACCGTCTCGACCACCCGTACACACCCACCGAACTGGACCGGATCGTCTCGGTCCTGCGCCACCTGCTGACCGCCCGCACCACCGTTCTCGCGGTGAACGCCGCATACATCGCCTCGGCCGCACAGACCGACGCGACGCGCACCGAACCGCCGTTCCGGCTGCAGGGCTCGTACCGCAACATGAACAGGATCGCCGAACGGATCGTGCCCGTGATGAACGACGCGGAGCTCGCCGCAGTCATCGACGACCACTACGCGGGCGAGGCCCAGACGCTCACCACCGGCGCCGAGTCCAGCCTGCTGAAACTGGCTTCCCTGCGCGGGAGGCTCACCGCCGAACAGGCCGACCGGTGGGCGGCGGTCACCGCCTCGTACGTGCGCACCCAGGCACTGGGCGGCCCGGACAGCAGCCCCATGACCCGGGCGGTCGCGGCCCTCGGTCTGCTCGCGGACCGGGTCGCGGCAGTCGAGTCGGCGATCCGTCGATCCGGCGGGTCGATCACCGGGGCGAAGATCACCGACCGGTCCGAATAGGAGCGTCCGGCAATCGGGGGGCGGGCAAGGCATGCTGGGTTCCGTGTCGACACTTCCCCAGCAGCCCCAACGCTCCCCGTTCAGCGGCCACATGGTCGTCTGCGGCGACGACGCACTCGCCCAGCGGCTGGCGGTGGAGCTGCGTTACGTCTACGGGGAGCGGGTCACGCTGCTGCTCCCGCCGGGGCGCGACCCGCGCCGCCCGGAGCTGCCGCTGACCCAACGCGGGCGGGCGGCCACACTGTTCGGCCGGATGTCGGCGGCGATGAACCGCAACCTGGGCAACGGCGGCACCGTCGCCAACGGCGGCTCCGACAGCGACACCGGCGCCGGCCTGGAGGCGGTCCGCATCCTGGAGGCCGCGGAGCCGTCCGACGAGGCGTTCGAGGAGGCGGGTGTCGACACGGCCGCCGCGCTGGCACTCGTCTACGACGACGACGAGCGCAACATCCGCGCCGCGCTCACCGCCCGCCGTCTCAACCCCCGTGTCCGGCTGGTCATCCGGCTCTACAACCGCAAGCTCGGCCAGTACCTGGAGACCCTCCTCGACCAGGCCGCCGCCGTCGCCGTGCCCGGACTCGACCCGACGGCACTGGACACGTCCACCACTGTCCTCTCCGACGCCGACACCGCCGCGCCCGCGCTCGCCGCGACGGCGCTCACCGGCTCCAGCAAGGTCGTCCAGGCGGAGGGCCTGCTCCTGCGGGCCGTCGAACGCACCCCGCCCCGGCAGGGCGAGGTCGCCGACCCGGGCCTGTGCACGCTCGCCCTGCTCTCCTCCACCACCCATGACCCGGCGGGCGCCGAAGGCTCCGACAGCAGCGGCGCCGAGGGCCCCCAACTCCTGCCCGACCAGCAGTCGGTGGCCGCCGCGACCGGCCGTGGCACGGTGGTCCTCGAGGCCATCCGGGAGGCCGCACCGGACCGGCCGGCCCCGCGAATGGGCGGCAGGAGCGCGCCCCTGAGCCAGATCTTCTCGCGCCGGCTGCGCCGGTCGGTGCTGGGCGTCGCAGCGGCGGTGCTGGGCCTCGCCGTCGCCTCCACGCTCACGACGGGCGAACACCCGCTGCACGCCGTCTACTTGACGCTGCTCGACCTGTTCGCGATGGGCGACCCGGCGGTCGACGACTCCGCCGCCCGGCAGGTCATCCAGCTGCTCTCCGGCGTCGCCGGGCTGATGCTGCTGCCGCTGCTGGTGGCGGGTGTCCTGGAAGCCTTCGGCTCCCTGCGTACGGCATCGTCGCTGCGCCGCCCGCCGCGCGGGCTCTCCGGCCATGTGGTGCTGCTCGGACTCGGCAAGATCGGCACCAGGGTGCTGGTCCGGCTCCGCGAGCTCAACATTCCTGTGGTGTGCGTGGAGGACGACCCGGCCGCGCGCGGCATCCCCGTCGCCCGGCGGCTGCAGGTACCGGTCGTCCTCGGGGACGTCACCCAGGAGGGCGTCCTGGAAGCGGCGAAGATCCAGCGCTCCCGCGCCCTGCTCGCCCTGACCAGCTCCGACACCACCAATCTGGAGGCCACCCTCTACGCCCGCTCGGTCAAACCGGACCTGCAGGTGGCGCTGCGCCTCTTCGACGACGAGTTCGCCACCGCCGTCTACCGAACCCTGCGCACCGCCCACCCGCAGGCCCTGACCCGCTCCCGGTCCGTCTCCCACCTGGCTGCCCCGTCCTTCGCCGTCGCGATGATGGGGCGGCAGATCCTGGGCGCGATCCCGGTCGAGCGGAAGGTGATGCTGTTCGCGGCGATCAAGGTGGCGGGCCACCCGCAGCTGGAGGGCCGGACGGTCGAGGAGGCGTTCCGGGCGGGGGCCTGGCGGGTACTGGCGCTGGACGCCACACCGCCGGAGGACCGGCACCCGGACCTGACAACGGCCGGTCCCTCGTCCTCGGACCGACCGTCGGGCCTGATCTGGGATCTGCACCCCGGGTACGTACTACGCGCCGAGGACCGCGTGGTGATCGCGGCGACCCGGCGCGGACTTGCGGAGCTGTTGCGCAGACGGCGGGCGGTGACACCGCGATAGGGCGTCCGGTACGGGTGGACACCCCTCCCGTACCGACCGACCAGACTGACGTGACCTGATCCGACGGGATCCGCTACAGCACGCCCCCCATCACCTGTCGCACCTGCGCCAGCGTCGCGTCGGCCACGGCACCGGCCCGCTCGTTGCCCTCCCGCAGCACCGACCGTACGTACGCCATGTCCCGCGCGTACGCGGCCCGTCGCGCCCGCACCGGCGCCAGCCGCTCGTTGACGGCGTCCGTCACGGTCCGCTTGAGCGCGGCGCCGCCGCCGTCACCGATCTCCTCTGCGACCTCGTGCGGGTCGCGGTCGAGGCAGAGCGCGGCGAGGAGGACGAGCCCCGACACTTCGGGCCGGGTCTCCGGTTCGTACGTGATGCGCCGGTCGGCGTCCGTCTTCGCACCGCGGATCAGCCGGGCGGTCTCGTCGGCGGTGGCGCCGAGCGCGATGGAGTTGGCCCGGCTCTTGCTCATCTTCGTGCCGTCGGTGCCGAGCAGCAGGGGTGCGGCGGAGAGCAGGGCGTCCGGTTCCGGGAAGACCGGCCCGTAGCGCTCGTTGAAGCGGCGGGCGACGCTTCTGGTCACTTCGAGGTGCGGCAGCTGGTCCTGTCCGACGGGGACGAGGTTGCCCTTGCAGAACAGGATGTCGGCGGCCTGATGCACGGGATACGTGAACATCAGCCCGCTGACGGCGGACTGCCGGGAGTGCGCGATCTCGTCCTTGACGGTGGGATTGCGGCTCAGCTCGGCGACGGAGACGAGGCTGAGGAACGGCAGCATCAGCTGGTTCAGCGCGGGCACCGCGCTGTGGTTGAAGATGGTGGTGCGGGCGGGGTCGATACCGATGGCCAGATAGTCCAGCAGCATCCCCTCCATGTGCTCGCCCAGCCGCTCGGCGACGTCCCGGTCGGTGAGCACCTGGTAGTCGGCGATGATCACGAAGACGTCCACACCGAGGTCCTGGAGCCGTACGCGATTGTGCAGGGTGCCGAAGTAGTGCCCGAGGTGCAGCGCCCCGGTGGGCCGGTCCCCGGTCATCACGCGGAACCGCCCGGGATCCTGCTGGATCTGCTGCTCCAGCTCGGCACTGCGACGCTGAGCGGGGGTGGTGACGGGTGCGGCGACGGTAGTCATGGGTCTCTCCTCGCGGGTGCTGGTTGCGTGGAGGACGGCCCGCCGGGATCGGCATCCGTACCCGTACGAGGGCAGAGAAAAGGGCCGTCCATATCGAACGGCCCTGGTTCCGTGCAGATGAGGCGGCCGCTCCTAGAAGGAGCGCCACCGGTTTCGGCACGGTACGGAGGTCATGGGGCCACTGTAACGCGACCCGGCGACACCCTCACGGGACTTCCACGCGGAATGCGGGTTGCCGACGGCGTGGTGCCGGTGCGCGGTGGCCGGTACAGCGCAGGGCCGGGGGCGCCGTTCGACGACGCGACCGCCCGCTCCCGCAGACCCGGACTCGATCCACCGAAGGTGCGGACGCGGTGAGTTGTGTGTCGGACCCATGTCCTACTCTGCGATCACCGCACCCGGATACACGGGCCGGTTTCACAGTGGGGGGATACCACTCGTGCCCAGACGCACTCTCACGGCTGCGACAGCTCTCGCGGTCCTCTTCAGCTCGGCCGCACTGGTGGCCGGCACAGCGGGGTCGGCCGCGGCCGACTCCAGCAAGGTTCTGCCGGTGAAGTCCGCCGGTGACATCGTGGTGGACGGCGTCCACCAGAAGATCTTCATCAGCGATCCGTACGGCGGGACGCTCATCGCCACCGACTACTCCGGTACGGTGCTGGCCACTCTGACCGGTCTGACGGGCGTGGACGGGCTCGCCCTGTCCGCCGACTCGGGGCAGCTGTACGCGGCCGTCCCCGGCGACGACTCCATCGTGTCCGTCGAGACGCAGACGGTCACCCGGACCGCCCGGTACGCGACCGGCGACGGCACCGACCCGGAGCACCTTGCGCTCGCGGGCGGCAAGATCTGGTTCGGGTACGGCAGCAACGACCACGGCGACATCGGTTCGCTCGACCTGTCCGGCGCCGAGCCCGTGGTGACCCTCGGCCAGGACCCCGAGACCGGTTACGCCGTCGCTCCGAAGCTCGCCTCCACTCCGGGCGCCCCGAACATGCTGGCCGCCGGCTCCCCGGATTACAACGGGTCCTCGCTCGGCGTGTACGACGTATCCACCGGCACGGCGAACCGTACGGCTCAGTATTCGAGCGGCCCCGGCGTGCCGTGGCTGGGGATAACGTCCGATCTCGCGCTCACGCCGGACGGCAGTGGGCTCGTCACCGCCAATCCGGGCGACCATCACCGGCTGTGGCGGACGTCGGACCTCACCGACGTGGGGTCCTACCCGTCCGCGTACCACCCCGACGCGGTGGCCATCGCCCCCGACGGCACGGTCGCGGCGGGCACCTCGTCCCCGTACGACCCGGACCTCTACGTCTTCACGCCCGGGACCACGACCGCGGTCCGGCAGTACGACCTGCCCGACACGGACGACTCCATCAGCGGCGGCGACGAAGTCGTCCCCGGCGGTCTGGCCTGGGAGCCGGGCGGGAGCCGCCTGTTCGCGGTGACCAGCAACAGCAAGGGCGACCGCGCTCTCCGTGTCCTGACCGACCCCACCAAGTCGGCCCCGACGATGACCGTGACCGCGCCGGCCTCCGCGCCCCGCGCCAAGTCGCTCACGGTCAAGGGCACGCTCAAGGCCACCCTGCCGCTTCCGGCCGGAACGCCGCTGACCGTCACCCGTACCGACATGGAGTCCCCGAGCGGCAAGTCCCTCGGGACGAAGGCGCTCGGTGCGAACGGTGCGTTCTCGTTCACGGACACCCCGCCCGCGGGCGGCAAGGTGACGTACAAGGTGTCGTACGCAGGTGACGCCACGCACACCACGGCCTCCGCGTCCGCCTCGGTCGCCGTCTCGCGGGCGACGCCCTCGCTGACGCTGAACCACAACGGCGCCCTGTACTCGTACGGCGCCGATGTCTCGTTCACGGCGCACCTCGGTACGACGTACAAGAACCGGACGGTCGAGATCTGGGCCGACCCGTTCGGCACGGACAAGCCGAAGAAGCTGGTCAAGCGGGGCACGGTCAACTCCAAGGGCAACCTGTCCGCCACCGTGGACATGACCCGTGACACCACGGTCACCGCCGTCTTCGCGGGCGACGCCCGCTACGCGTCGAAGACCGCGAAGTCCGTCGCGTACGCCAAGGTCAAGGTCTCCACGTCGGTCGCCAAGCAGTACAAGACGGCGAAGATCGGCTCGACCTCGTACGCGTACTTCCACAAGAAGACCGACCCGGTCTTCACCACGACCATGACGTACTACAAGGGCCGCTCCCAGAAACTGAGCCTGGAGATCTACTACCAGGGCAAGTGGTACGACGCGGGCTGGCAGTACTTCAAGCTCGGCACCAGCGGGAAGTCCGTCGTGACGCTCGGCGGCACGCACGACACCGGCTACCGGATGCGCATGCGCTCCTCCTACGTCAACAACTCCTCCGGCGACAACGTGAACTCCACCACCCACGGCGCCTGGAAGTACTTCACCTTCACCAAGTAGGGCCCGGCAGGTCCTCAGCCCACGGCCGTGGGAGTTCGCGCCGCGATCGCGGCGAGAACTCCCACGGCCGTTCGCGTTCCGTCCGGCGAACGGCTCACTTGTGGGCGTGCTCGCCCACGTAGAACAGCAGGTAGACGAAGCCGGCGAAGAGATGCGTGGCGAAGACGTACACGAAGACGCGCAGCGCGACGCCCCGCTCCTTCCAGCGCTCGCTCTCGCTCACCGACCCTGCCTCTCCCGGTCCCGGGTGCCCGGCGTGCACCGGGAAGTCCTCGTCCAGGGTACGCATCGCCGGCAGCTCTCCCCCGGACGCCGGAATAGAGACGGCAGGTGCCCCGTTGTACGCGGTGAAAGAATTGGTTTAAGGTTCAACCATCGCTACTCACGCTTACGGAGGCGGGCGCCATGCAGTTCGGGATCTTCACCGTCGGAGACGTCACCACCGACCCCACGACCGGTAGGACACCGACCGAGCACGAGCGGATCAAGGCGACTCTCGCGATCGCGCTGAAGGCCGAGGAGGTGGGCCTCGACGTCTTCGCGACCGGCGAGCACCACAACCCGCCGTTCGTCCCGTCCTCGCCGACGACCACGCTCGGCTACATCGCCGCCCGCACCGAGAACCTGATCCTGTCCACGTCCACCACCCTCATCACCACCAACGACCCGGTGAAGATCGCCGAGGACTACGCGACGCTCCAGCACCTCGCGGACGGCCGTGTCGACCTGATGATGGGTCGCGGCAACACCGGTCCGGTCTACCCGTGGTTCGGCAAGGACATCCGCCAGGGCATCCCGCTCGCCGTCGAGAACTACGCGCTGCTGCACAAGCTGTGGCGTGAGGACGTCGTCGACTGGGCGGGCAAGTTCCGCACGCCGCTGCAGTCGTTCACCGCGACCCCGCGCCCGCTGGACGGCGTCCCGCCGTTCGTCTGGCACGGCTCGATCCGCTCCCCGGAGATCGCCGAGCAGGCCGCGTACTACGGCGACGGCTTCTTCCACAACAACATCTTCTGGCCCATCGAGCACACCAAGAAGATGGTGAACCTCTACCGCCAGCGGTACGCGCACTACGGGCACGGCACCGCCGAGCAGGCCATCGTGGGCCTCGGCGGCCAGGTGTTCATGCGGAAGAACTCGCAGGACGCGGTACGCGAGTTCCGCCCGTACTTCGACAACGCGCCGGTCTACGGGCACGGCCCGTCCCTGGAGGACTTCTCGCAGCAGACGCCGCTGACCGTCGGCTCCCCGCAGGAGGTCATCGAGCGGACCCTGTCGTTCCGTGACGCCGTGGGCGACTACCAGCGCCAGCTCTTCCTGATGGACCACGCGGGACTCCCGCTGAAGACGGTCCTGGAGCAGCTCGACATCCTCGGCGAGGAGGTCGTCCCGGTGCTGCGCAAGGAGTTCGCCAACCTGCGGCCGGCCGGAGTGCCCGACTCCGCACCCGTCCACCCGGCCGTCGTCGCCCGCACGAAGGAGATCTGACCCACCATGCAGACCGAGGCTCTGAAGATCGTCGCCGTCTCCGCCGGACTGAGTCAGCCGTCGTCGACCCGGCTGCTGGCCGACCGGCTGGCGGCGGCCGCCCGGGAGCGGCTGGCCACCGAGCAGGACAGGCCGGTCGAGATCCGGGTGATCGAGCTGCGCGATCTGGCCGTCGACATCGCGAACCACCTGGTGACGGGTTTCCCGCCGCACGCGCTGGACGAGGCGATCGACGCGGTGGCGGCGGCGGACGGCCTGATAGCCGTGTCGCCGGTCTTCACCGCCTCGTACAGCGGCCTGTTCAAGTCGTTCTTCGACCTGATCGAGCACACGGCGCTGACCGGCAAGCCCGTCCTGATCGCGGCGACCGGCGGCACCGCCCGGCACTCGCTCGTCCTGGAGCACGCGATGCGGCCGCTCTTCGCGTACCTGCGGGCCACCGTCGTACCGACATCCGTGTACGCGGCGTCGGAGGACTGGGGCTCGTCCGGCGACGAGTACACCGAGGGGCTGCCGTCCCGGATCCGGCGCGCGGGCGGCGAGCTCGCAGGGATGATCTCGGGCGGCCGGGCGGTCTCCGGAGCGTCGAGGGCCCTCGGGCTCGACGACGAGGTGGTGCCGTTCGAGCAGCAGCTCGCCGACCTGCGGCTGGACTGAACGCCGGGGACACACGGGCACCCGGACGCCCGAATGACGGCGGTCGGACCGACAGTCGCGCCCATGTCCGGTTTGATGATAGTTATCCGCAAAAATGCGCTGCGGCGTATCGGCAGATGCGTGCTGAACCGAGCTGGAGGCAGAGATGGGCAGGATCGTGGTGGGCGTGGACGGCTCCGAGTCGTCGATCAAGGCGCTGCACTGGGCCGTACGCCAGGCCGAGCTGACCGGTGACTCGGTGGAGGCCGTCAACAGCTGGGAGTACCCCGCGACCAGCTGGGCGTCCATGATGCCGGGCATGCCGGAGGACTTCGATCCGCAGGCCGTGGCGATCGTCTCGCTCACCGAGGCATTGGAGGAGGCCCTCGGTGCGGAGGGCGCGGCCGCGGTCAGCAAGATCGTGGTGATCGGCAACCCGGCGGAGGCCCTGCTGGACCGGGCGAAGGGCGCCAACCTGCTGGTCGTCGGGGCGCGCGGGTACAGCGGGTTCAAGGCGACACTGCTCGGCTCGGTCAGCCTGCACGTCACCCAGCACGCGCCGTGCCCGGTGACGGTCGTCCGCGACTGAGAGACCTGAGCGATCCGGTGAGACGGACGGCCCCGCGCGCCGGTGCGCACGGGGCCGTCCGCGTCTACAGCGCCACCACGTCCGCGACGACGCAGGCCACGTTGTCCGGGCCACCCGCCGCATGCGCCAGGGCGACCAGTTCCCGTACGGCTGTGTCGGGGCCGTCCGCCGCGCCCAGCGCCCCGGCCAGCTCCGTACCGTCGACCACCGCCGACAGACCGTCCGAGCAGAGCAGATAGCGGTCGCCGGGCCTGGCCTCCTGCAGCTGTACGTCGGCCCGCGCCGGACCGTCCTGCCCGGGCCCGCCCACCAGCGCCTTGAGCAGCAGCGCGCGCTGCGGGTGCGAGGCCGCCTCCTCCTCGGTGAGCGAACCGTCGTCGATCATCGACTGGACCAGGCTGTGGTCGTGCGTGATCCGGAACAGTTCGCCGCCACGCAGCAGATACGCCCGCGAGTCCCCGATGTGCACCAGCCCCAGCTGCGAACCGGTCCACACCATCGCGGTCAGCGTCGTCCCGGACTCGTCCGGCGCACCGCTCCCCGCGACCGCGTCCCGTACCGCCCGCGCGGCCAGGTCCGCCGCATCCTCCAGGGCGTTCAGGAGCTCCGCGGCCGGCACCGCGCTGCGCACCGCACCCTGCGCCACCGGCTTCAGCGCATCGATCGCCGCCGTGCTCGCCCCCGCGCCGCGTTCCCCGAAACCGTCGGCGACCGCGAGCAGCCGGGCCCCGGCGAACGCCGCGTCCTGGTTGGTCCCGCGCACCGCACCCGGGTCGGACTGCGCCGCGTACCGGATTCCGAGCGTCCCCAAGGTTCCCCGGTCCATGTCCACCTGTGACATCTCGACTTCCTCCGCTGACAGATGGTCGACGAGGAAGGTCGCCAGGTCCCGCCGGGCCGCCGTCTCGGCCTCCACCTGCGCCCAGTACGCCCGGATCGCCGCGGCGGCCGCGCCCGCATCGAGCGCGACCACCTCCTTGATCCCGGCCAGCGGCATCCCGATCCGGCGCAGCCAGGCCACCAGCCTGGCCGTCTCCAACTGCGTCCCGTCGTAGTACCGGTAGCCGTTCACCGGATCGACCAAGGCGGGCCGGAGCAGTCCCAGTTCGTCGTAGCGGCGCAGGGCCTTCGCGGACAGCCGTGACGACCGGGCGAACTCCCCGATCGTCACGAGCGCCGACGTGCCCTTCGCACGCGCCTCGCGTTCCACCACAGACCTCCTCGTACCGGGCGGTCCGCCCGGCCCCACCGATGCTGGGGCTTCCCCCGCGGAGAAGGTCAAGGATGACGGAGACGGAAGGAGAAGGGCGGGGCTCAGTCCTTTGTCACGTAGAACGCATAGAACGCGCACACCAGCATCCCGGCACCGGTGACCAGGCCCAGGACGATGGCCGCGAGCACGGTCGTCTTGTCGGACAGGCTGTAGAGGAAGCCGACCGAACCGCCGAACAGCGTGCCGTACGCGATGGCCTTGGCCTCCACCGGCAGTCGCTTCTGCGCCCGGCCGACGGCGTAGCAGAGCGCCGCCAGCACGGCGCCCGAGATCAGACCGAGCGCGAGCTGCGTGCCGGTGAGCACGCCGCCGCCGCGCACGATGGACGTCGCCCACCAGCCCAGGATCACGCCCAGCGTGACGGGCATGGCCCAGCTGAGTGTGCTGGGGTGCTTGGTGCGCGTCGGCGCGGCACGGCGTGGCATCGAAGCGTGTGTGGCCATGGCCGAGAACTCCTTCCGTGGCCCCCTGTTCACTCAAGGGCACACCCGGTTGCGCCGCCCGGCAACTCGAATGGCTCACTGCGCCTGGGCGCGGCGTCGCCATCCGGGATTCCCTTGAGGGGTGCGCACTTATATCTCAGCGGCCCTGTCGGCGGTAGTGCTGGTGCTGCTCGCTGTCCTCGTCCCGCTGAGCGCGCTGTCCGCCTGGGTCGATCTGGAGATCGACAACACGGACCGGTACGTCGCGGCGGTGGAGCCGCTCGCCTCCGACCCCGACGTGCAGGCCACCATGTCCACTCTGATCACCGACGAAGCGACGAAGCAGATCGACCCCGGGCTGCTCCAGGACACCTCGCGGGACTTCCTGCACGAGGCGGTGCAGTCGTTCACCACCACGGATGCCTTCCGTTCCGCCTGGGTGGCCGCCAACCGCACCGCCCACGAGGCCGTCACCGCCGCGCTGAACGGTGAGAGCGGCAAGGCCGTGGGCATGGACCTGGCGCCGGTGATGCAGCAGGCCAAACAGAGCCTGGTGGACAGTGGGGCGCCGTTCGCCGACGGAATTCCGGTCCGGCGGACCGACATCACCCTGCTCTCGGCCGACCGAGCCGACCAGCTGCGCCAGACGTTCCGCCTGCTGCGGGCCGGCAGCATCTGGCCCGCCGTCGGCACGCTGGTGTTCGCCGTCGCCACCGTGCTCGTGGCGGCGGTGCGCGGCGGGCCCGGACGACGGGGCGCCGCCCTCGCCGCGCTGGCCGCCACGGCGGTCGTCGGGCTGGGCTTCGCGATCGGTGCGCTGGTGCTGCGCGGGGCGATCGCGGTCGCCCGGAACCGGGTGCTGGCCGGGGTGTCCGGCAGTGATCGCGACGGGGCGGCGGCGGTGTACGACGCGCTGACGAGTTCGCTCCGTACGGCAGTGTGGGTCGTTCTCGCTGCCGGGCTGGCGGTGGCGCTGTGCGCGGTGTTCGCGCGGATGTGGGCGGGGCGCGGGTCCACACGGCCCGAGCCGGTCGCACCCGGGAGTGGATCCGGGACTTTGACACCGCTCACCGCGAAAGGACCCGTCCCCGGGTACAGCTCCGGGCACGACCGCTGACGCCGGGTTCGACGTGCGGCGACGCGCGGGCCGGGGAAGAGTGGAGCCCGAGACTGCGTCACTGTCTGGGCGACTGAGAGGTCATCCCTATGCGAGCCGTAGCCGTCAGCGCGTTCCGGGCCGAGCCGACCCTGGTCGAGGTGCCCAAGCCGATTCCCGCAGCAGGCGACGTACGGGTGCGGATCGAGTACGCCGCGCTCAACCCGTCCGACTGGCAGACCGCGGACGGCGCCCTGGAAGGACAGGCGCCGCATGTCTTCCCCCTGGTCATCGGCGTGGACTACGCGGGCCGGGTGGACATGATCGGCACCGGCGACAACCGCTTCCGGGTCGGCGACGCGGTCTTCGGACGGGTCACCGGATCGCCGGTGGGCACAGGCACGTACGGCGAGTACGTGTCCGTCCCGCAGGACTCCGCGATCGCCCTGGTCCCGGACGGCCTCCCCCTGCGGATCGCCGCCGCACTGCCGACCGCCGGGATGACCGCCGCCCAGATCCTGGAGACGGTGGTGCTCCGCGGCCACGAGAGCCTGCTGGTCATCGGGGCGGCGGGCGGCGTCGGCAGCTGTCTGACCCAGCTCGCGTCCGCCCGGGACCTGCGCGTCCTCGCGGTGGTGCGGGGCGACGAGGGGTGGCGGATGGGGGCGCTCGGCGCCGCCGTCACCCTCGACACGACGGCTCGTCCGCTCGAAGAGGCGGTAAGGGAGGTGTCTCCGGGCGGCGTCGATGCGCTCGTCGACCTGGTCTCCACCACGCCGGAGGCGTTCGCGGCCATGGCGTCGCTGGTGCGGAGCGGCGGTGCCGCCGTCAGCACGCGGGGCGTCGCCGGCCGGGCCAATGTTCCCGAGGGCGTCGGGTCCATCGACTTCCGGCTCGAACCGACACCCGTTCTGCTCGACGTCCTGGCGGCGGGCGCCGCGGAGGGCGTGCTGAAGGTGCTCATCGACATCGAGCTCCCGCTGGAGAAGGCCCCGCAGGCCCTCGACCGGAACCGCACGGGCGGCGCCCGTGGCAAGACCTTGTTCGCGCTCTGACCCGCGCCCCGGAAGAACCACTCGCAGAGGGAGTCCGAACAAGTCCGAACGAGCCCGAAGGAGGCGTCATGGACGACCGGGAGATCATCGACAACATCGGCGGTCTGGTCTCCGAGGAGCGAAATCTGCGCGACCGCTCCACCCGGGAGATGGGCCTGTCCGCGAACGAGAAGTCACGCCTGCGCACGGTGGAAGCCGAACTCGAACAGTACTGGGACCTGTTGCGGCAGCGGCGCGCGCTCAGCGAGTTCGGTGAGGACCCGTCCGGAGCGAAGGTGCGCCCGGCCGGTGAGGTGGAGGGCTACCAGAACTGACGCACGGCACCGGAGGCTGAGCGCATTGGCAGATGCCGAGGCGGACCGGAAACGGTACGCGCCGCCGGCCTGGCTGCTGACGGGACTTCGCCCACAACCGGCCCCCGTCCCGTGGGCCGCGGCTGTCCGCGCCTCCGTTGCCCTGGCCGCACCGCTCGCCGTCGGCTTTGCGCTGGACCGGCCCGCGTACGGCGCGCTCGTCTCCATGGGCGCGCTCTCCGGTGTCATCGGCGACACCGCCGACGCGTACCGGATGCGGATCCTCAACATCGCTGTTCCGCAGCTGTTCGGCGCGCTCGGCATCATGCTCGGCTCGTTCGTGTACGGGACGGGCTGGGCGGCCGTCGGTGCGCTGACCGCCGTCGCCCTGGTCTCCGGCATGATGTCGACGATCGGCGCCGTGGCCTCCCTGTCCGGGCTGCTGCTCCTGCTCAACTCGGTTGTCGGCACCGGGCTGCCGCTGCCGAAGCCTTGGTGGGTGGCGCCGCTGCTGCTGATGCTCGGCGGCCTGTTCGTGCTCGCCCTGACGCTGCTGGCGTGGCCGCTGCGGCGGAAACTGCCGGAGCGGCTCTCGGTCGCCGACACATACTTCACGGTCGCCGATCTGCTGGCCGCCGCGGGCACCGACGCGTACGAGGAGCGAAGGCAGGCGGTCACCCGGTCGCTGAACACCTCGTACGACCTGATCCTCGCCCGCCGGGCCCGGTACCACGGCCGCAGCGGCTCGATGGTGCGGCTGCTCACCCAGCTCAATGTGGTCATCCCGCTCGTCGAGGCGGCGCCCGCGGTGCATGTACGGCAATGTCCGCTGCCCGACGCGATCCCGGCGGCGGTGCGTGAACTGGCGGAGGACGTCGAGGAGAGCCGCGCCGGCGGCGCCGAACCGGAGCTGCCCGCACCCGACTCACCCGCCACCCGGGCGGTGGACAGCGCGCTGCGCCACGCGGTGGCCGTCGTGCACAACGCCGATGCCTACAACATCGACGACCGGCTCGGACGCCCCGCCGCGCTCGGGGTGAGGATCCGGCGGGCGACCCGCTCCGTGCTGTTCTCCGGGACCTCCTGGCGCTACGGGCTGCGGCTGGCCCTCTGCATCGGCCTGGCCCAGGCGCTGACCTCACTGGTCTCCATGGACCGCTCCTACTGGGTGGCGCTGACCGTCACGTTCGTGCTCAAGCCGGACTTCGGCTCGGTCTTCTCCCGTGCGGTGCTGCGTGCGGTGGGCACGGCGGCCGGTCTCGTCGTCGCCGCGCCCGTCCTCGCCGAGGTGCCGATCGGGTGGTGGGACGTACCGGTGATGGTGCTGCTGGCCCCGCTGATCCCGGCGCTCGCGGTCAAGGGGTACGCGTTTCAGACCGCGGCCATCACACCGGTCATCCTGCTGCTGTCCGATCTGCTGAACCACCGGGGCGTCGCTCTGGTGCAGCCCCGCCTGGTGGACAGCCTGATCGGCTGTGTGATCGTGCTGGTGGCGGGCTATCTGCTGTGGCCGGAGAGCTGGCACACCCGGATCGGCCACCGGCTCGCGGACACGGTGACGGACCTCGCCGACTATGTGGGGTCGGCATTCGGCACGGCGGGCGACGGCGGCGGGGTCACCCGCCCCGACCAGGCGGAACGGGCGCGGGCCCGGCGCCGCATCTACCGCGATCTGTCCTCCATACGTTCCGAGTTCCAGCGCGCCCTGACGGAACCGCCGCCGGTCGGCACCCGGGCCGCTGCCTGGTTGCCGCTGGTCGTCGCGGTCGAGCGGATCGTGGACGCGACGACGGCGGCCCGGGTCCGGGTGAACCACGGGGCGCCGGAACCGGCGCCCGCGGAGGTGGCCGAGATCCGGCAGCAGCTGCGGGAACTGGCCGAACGGCTGCGGGCGACCGTGGTCCTGGTGGGAGTGCGCACCGAACTGCCGGGCGACGAGGAAGGGGTGCTGGCGCCGCTGCGCCAGGAGGTGGCGGCGGCACGCGCGATCGCCTCACCACAGCCGTAGGGGACCGCGGGAACGCGACAGGTCAGGGTGCATGTACGCGTTCCCGCAGAGGTGTGCGGTCCACGACGAGCCCGCGACTGCGCGCCCGTGTCCGGCTCAGGCCGGGTGGTCCCCGGGGCCACGGCCCTGCAGGCGCTCCATCTCGCGCCGGTCGCGTTTGGTCGGACGGCCCGTGCCCCGGTCGCGGACCGGCACCTGGATCACCGCTTCCCGCGGCGGCGGAGGCGGACTGTTGTCGACGAAGCACTCCGCGGCCACCGGAGGGCCGACCCGCTTCTTCACGATGCGCGACACCACGACGATCCGGTCCCGGCCGCCGTGCCGGAGCCGTACCTCGTCCCCCACGTGCAGGGTCTGCGCGGGCTTGGCCCGGTCGCCGTTGACCCTGACGTGTCCGGCGCGGCAGGCGGCAGCGGCCTGCGAGCGGGTCTTGGTCAGCCGTACCGACCAGATCCAACTGTCGACGCGGACGCTTCCCTCCGCCTGCGGTGCCTCACCGGAAACCATGGATCCGACTCTAGACGCCGTGCAGACGTCGCGTAACGCTCGTGGCGGCCAGGTCCACTCAGCTGTAATCACAGGACTACGATGCGGTCAGTCTTCCCGAACGGACCGACCGCTTCCGTTCGGATTTTCGAAGATCTGTTTCTGACATGCCGCCACATGTCGTGCCGCTGACGGATGTACGGGACTCCGGCCGGGGCACGGCACACTTCCGGAAGCAGTTGAGAACAGCGATGCGCAGCATGCCCGACCGGCCCGGCCGTGGGCTCCAGCCCAATGTCCTCGGCACGTTCCACACGATCGTGATGGCCGTGGCGGGCAGCGCCCCCGCCTACTCGCTGGCCGCCACCAGTGCCGTGCTCGTCGGCACGGTCGGTCTCGGCGGGCCCGCCGCCCTGCTGTACTGCGCGATACCGATGCTCGGCATCGCCCTCGCCTACCGGCAGCTCGGCCGGATCGACGTCAACGCGGGTGCCGGCTACTCCTGGGTGGGCAGGACCCTGCACCCGTTCCTCGGCTTCCTGAGCGGCTGGGCACTGGTCGTCGCGGCGACCCTGTTCATGGTCGCGGGATCGCTGCCCGCCGGGACGATGACGCTGACCGTCATCGACTCCCGGTTCGCCGACGACACGACGCTCGCCACCTTCATCGGGGCCGGCTGGTTCCTGGTGATGCTGCTCGTCGTGCTCGGCGGAGCCCGGCTCAGCGCCCGCACCCAGCTGGTGATCTCCGGGGTCGAGCTGGTGATCCTGCTGGTCTTCGCGGTCGTCGCACTCGTCCGCGGGTCCGCCCCCGGTGAAGGCACCGGAGCCGGACCCGGCGTCGCGCACGCCTTCGACTGGTCCTGGCTCGGCTTCGAACACTTCGACGGCGTCTCCGGCTTCGCCTCCGGTGCGCTGATCGCCGCCTTCTACTACTGGGGCTGGGACGTCACCGGCAACCTCAGCGAGGAGACCCGCAACAGCCGCCGCACCACGGGCCTGGCCGGGATCGTGGGCGTGCTCACCGTCTTCGCGCTCGTCGAGGTGTTCACCATCGCGGTGAACGTGGTCCTCTCCGCCGACGACATCGAGCGGCACAGCGCCAACGTACTGACCGTGCTCGGCGAACGGGTCTGGCCCGGCGTCGGCGGAAAGCTGCTGGTGGTGGCCGTGATGCTGTCGACCGTCGCGACGCTGCAGACCACACTCATCCAGGTCACGCGCTCACTGTTCGCGATGGGCCGCGACCACACGATGCCGGCCGCGTTCGGCCGGGTGCACCGCAGCTGGAACACCCCGTGGGTGGCGGTCGCCGCCGTCGGGGGCGTCGCCCTCGCCCTGATCCTCGCCTCCCTCGCCCTCGGCCCGGTCCACCACATCCTGGGCGTGGCCGTCGAGGCGATCGGGCTGCAGATCGCCGTGTACTACGGCCTCGCGGGCCTGGCCGCGGTCGTCGCGTACCGCAAACTGCTGTGCCGCTCGGTCGCCGATCTCGTCCTCGGCGGACTCTGGCCGCTGACCGGCTCGCTCTTCATGTTCTGGATCTTCTTCGAGGCGCTCGGCGACTTCAGCGCAACGGCGCTCGCGCTCGGCCTCGGCAGTCTCGCCGTGGGAGCCGTCCCGATGCTCTGGTACTGGCGACGCGGCAGCTCGTACTACCGGCCGGCGAAGCTCGACGCCTCGCAGACCGTACGGACCGAGGAACCGTCCGACTACGCCCACTCCACCACGATCGTCACCGATTACTGATGGCTGCACGCCGCCGTACACCCCCGCCGGTGCACTTCGACCCGGATCTCGGCGACCGGCCGCTCACCGCGGCCCGCCAGGACATCGTCATCGGCCGCTGGCAGGGCGTACGCGATCTGCTGCACGCCACCGGCAACCGGTGGGCCCTGCGGACCCACCGGATCCGGATCCTCGCCCACGCCGTCGCGGGCAGCACCACCGTGGAGACCTGGCTGGCCGCCGAGCCGAAGAGCGCCGACGCGCAGGTACTGAAGGCGGCGACCGAAGTGGTCCGGCTGTTCGGCCGGGCCGTCGCGGCAGGACGTGGCACCGGACTCGACCAGAACCGGGTGGACCGGGTCGTCGACTGCTGTCTGCGGGCCGCCGACGTCTGCCCGCCCGATCCGATGCCCTGGGCGTCGCTGCTGACAGCGGCCCGGCTGTACGAGGACGGGGCCAGGCGACGCGTCACACAGTGGTGGGACGAGCTGCTCCGCCGCGATCCGCACCACATGGAGGGGCACACCCAGCTGCTGCGGTACTACTCGGCGCGCTGGCACGGCACCCACGGCACCATGTACGACTTCGCGCGCTACGCGGCGAGTGCGGCGCCGCCCGGATCGCCACTGCCGGTGCTGGTGCAGATCGCCAGGGTCGAGGAACACCGGTACGTCTCCGACGACACGCACGGGCGGCCCGTCGTCGCGCCGCTCACCGGGCAGCAGCACTGGAACCACGAACTGGCCGTCACGGACGTGCGCCGCACCTGGGACCGGTGGCTCGGGATGCGTGAGGCGGGACCGGTGGAGGCGGAGGAGGTCGGCGAGCTGAACTACCTGGCGCACGCGGCGTGTTACGCGGGGCGGCCGGCGGAGGCCGCGGACGCTTTCCGGCTGCTGGACGGGCGGGCGGTGCGGGTGCCGTGGTCGTACACCGGGGACGCGGCGGCCCAGTTCGCGCGGTGGCGCCGCCAGGTCGCCACCGCGTGAACCGGAGTGCGCGGACGGAGCCCCCGGCGCCGACGCCGCGGCCGCTCCTGCGCCGGACGACGACGAGCACCCGGCGGTCCTGGATCGGCGTGTCCGCCGTGACGGTAGGTGCGCAATCACGCGGTACGAGAGACTCCAAAAGAATGCAGAGTGAAGTCCGGGCCACCGCCGTCCGATTGACACGGAGGCGGGCCGCGCCACCGAACGGCCGGATCCGGCCGCTAACCTTACGTATCCGCCCTGGCCAGGGATCAATTCCCGCAGTACGGACATTCATCGCACTCAACTCATGCGAAAGGCCTCGCCCATGGGCATTCGGAGCTTGCTGCGCAAGGTGTTCGGCCGCGACCGTACGGAGCAGGACGAGCCGACGACGGCCACGGTCCCGCCCCAGACGGAGCGCACCCGGCCCACGGAGTCGGAGTCGGTCGCGGTGGACGAGCCGGTGGCCGAGACCGCACCGGCAGTCGAACCCGCGTCGGCCGCAAAGGTCTCGGTACCCGCTCCCGCCTCGCCCCGGACCCTCTCGGGCGACAGCGGCCTGGCGACGGACCTGGTGGCGGAGGCCTTCGACAAGGCATCCGCATCCAGCCCGAAGCCCACCCCCACGGTCCCGCCCCAGGGCTCGGCCTCGAAGCGCGTCGCGGCCGCGGCGAAGGCGGAGCCGGTGCCGGCTGCCGCCGAAGCAGAGGTGGAGGTAGCGCCGGTCACCGCCACGGCCGAGGTGGAGGCCGAGGCAGAACCGGCTGCCGCCGAGGTGGAGGTTGAGGCAGAACCGGCCATCGCCGAGGTGGAGGCCGAGGCAGAACCGGCCACCGCCGAGGTCGAGCCCGCGGCTGCACCGGCCGAGATCAAGGCCGAAGCAGAACCGGTCACCGTCACCGCCGAGCCGGAGGCCGAGGTCGCCCAGGTCCTGGAGCCGGTCCCCGCCGAGGCCGTCACCGAGCCCGAGCCGGTCATCGTCGTGGCCACCGCCGAGGCCGTCACCGAGCCCGAGCCGGTCGCCGTCGAGGTGGAGGCCGAAACCGCACCGGCCGCCGAGGTCGAGCCCGCGGCTGCACCGGCCGAGATCAAGGCCGAAGCAGAACCGGTCACCGTCACCGCCGAGCCGGAGGCCGAGGTCGCCCAGGTCCTGGAGCCGGTCCCCGCCGAGGCCGCCGCCGAGCCCGAGCCGGTCATCGTCGTGGCCACCGCCGAGGCCGTCACCGAGCCCGAGCCGGTCGCCGCCGTGGCCGCCGCCGAGCCCGAGCCGGTCGCCGAGCCGGTCGCCGTGGCGGCCGACGCCGCGCCGGTCGCCGACGCGCTGCCGCTCGAGCCGGACGCCGAACCCGAACCCGCACCCGCAGAGGTCACCGAGGCGCCCGCCCCCGCAGTCGCCGCCGAGGCATCCGCACCGGCAGAGGTCACCGAGGCCCCCGCCGTCGCCCTCACCCGGGTCGAGGCCGGCGCACCCGCGCTCGTCGACGCCTACAAGGCGGCCCAGGCCGGACTGAAGACGCACGGGCTGACCGGGCTTCGGGCCACCGTGTACCTGGTGCTCGACCGCTCCGGCTCGATGCGGCCGTTCTACAAGGACGGCAGCGCGCAGCACCTGGGCGACCGCACGCTCGCCCTCGCCGCGCACCTCGACGAGAACGCCACCGTGCCCGTCGTCTTCTTCTCGACCGACATCGACGGCACCGGCACGATCGGTCTCACCGACCACGAGGGCCGGATCGACGAACTGCACGCGGGCCTCGGACGCCTGGGCCGTACGAGCTACCACCGCGCCGTCGAGGAGGTCGTCGCGCACTACGAGAAGTCGGAGGCCACCGGCCCCGCCCTGGTGATCTTCCAGACGGACGGACCGCCGGACGCCAAGCAGCCCGCCAAGCAGGCGCTCGCCGAAGCGGCACGGCTGCAGCTGTTCTTCCAGTTCGTCGCGTTCGGCGACGAGGACGCGAAGGGCTTCGACTTCCTGCGGAAGCTGGACGCCCCGAACGCCGCGTTCTTCCACGCCGGCCCCGCCCCGAGCGAGGTGCCCGACGCCACGCTCTACCAGGAGATCCTCGCCGCGCTCCCCGCCTGGCTCGCGGCCCGCGAGAACGCCGCCGACAACGGCTGACCAGGCAGGTCGACCGGCGGACGTACGGTCACGGCGAGCCCGCCCTCGGGCCGGGCACCGCCGTGACCGTACCGCCGGGCACCACCGCTGCAGAACGTACGGTCGAAAGGCCGAGCACCGACCCCGCCCCATCCGGCGGCAGGTCCAGCGCCAGGTCGTCCCGGGACACGCCGCACCGCACCGTGTCGAGCCGGACGCCGTGCCGCCCCGGCTGCGGCGGACGAATCCCGCCCGGCACAATCCCGTGACGACGAGTTCCGCGAAGATCTCCGCTCCCTCCCAGGACGGGTCCTGGTCACCGGAAGAGGCTGCGGCGTTTATCGGTGTGAGTGGATCACCCACGGGCCGTTAGGATTTCGACCATGGCGGCCACTGGATCCGAGAAGCAGGGGGCGACGGCGTACTACGTCTCGACCCCCATTTACTACGTCAACGACGCTCCTCACCTGGGCCACGCCTACACGACCGTCGCAGGCGACGTGCTCACCCGCTGGCACCGCCAGCGTGGCGAGAAGGTGTGGTACCTCACCGGCACGGACGAGCACGGTCAGAAGATCATGCGCACTGCCGAGGCGAACAACGTCACCCCGCAGGAATGGTGCGACAAGCTCGTCGAGGAGGCCTGGAAGCCCCTCTGGGAGCACCTGAACATCGCGAACGACGACTTCATCCGTACGACGGAGAAGCGGCACACGGACCGTGTGCAGGAGTTCGTGCAGGACCTGTACGACAAGGGTGAGATCTACAAGGGCGGGTACGAAGGCCCGTACTGCGTGGGCTGCGAGGAGTACAAGCTCCCCGGCGACCTCATCGAGGCGGAGGACGGCACGAAGCTGTGCCCGATCCACAAGAAGCCGGTGGAGATCCTCAAGGAGGAGAACTACTTCTTCAAGCTGAGCGAGTACGGCCCGAAGCTGCTGGAGTTCTACGCGAACAACCCCGGCTTCATCCAGCCCGAGTCGGCCCGCAACGAAGTCGTGAACTTCGTCAGGCAGGGCCTGCAGGACTTGTCGATCTCGCGCTCGACCTTCGACTGGGGCGTCCCGGTGCCGTGGGACGAGAAGCACGTCATCTACGTGTGGGTCGACGCGCTGCTCAACTACGCGACGGCGGTCGGCTACGGCGCCAACCAGGAGAAGTTCGACGGGACGTTCCCGGCGAATGTGCACCTGGTCGGCAAGGACATCCTCCGCTTCCACGCGGTCATCTGGCCGGCGATGCTGATGGCGCAGGGCCTGCCGCTGCCCGGCAGGGTCGCGGCCAACGGCTGGCTGATGGTCGGCGGCGAGAAGATGTCGAAGTCGAACCTGACCGGCATCAAGCCGCAGGACCTCACCTCGCACTTCGGTGTGGACGCGTACCGCTGGTACTTCCTGCGGGCGATCGCGTTCGGCAGTGACGGCTCGTTCTCCTGGGAGGACTTCACCGCCCGCTACACCTCCGAGCTCGCCAACGACTACGGCAACCTCGCCTCGCGCGTCGCCGCCATGGTCGGCAAGTACTTCGGCGGGGCGCTCCCGGAGGCCACCGCCGCCGGCGAGGCCGAGAAGGCGGTCCAGGAGGGTCTCGCGAAGGCCGTCGCCACGGCCGACCGGAAGATCGGCGAGGAGCTGGACTTCCAGGCCGGCATCCTGGCGATCTTCGAGTTCGTGAAGCAGGTCAACGGCTACATCACGGAGCAGGAGCCCTGGAAGGTCGCCAAGGACGAGTCGCCCGAGGGCCGGGCCCGGCTCGCGACGATCCTGTACACGGCCGCCGAGGCGCTGCGCGGTGTCGCGGTGCTGCTGAACGCGGTGATGCCGGAGACCTCGCAGAAGCTGTGGGAGTCGCTGGGCGCCGAGGAGTCCCTGGGTGCGCTGCCCGACCAGCGCGTGCAGGACGCGGGCGGCTGGGGGCAGCTGCCGGCGGGCGCGACGGTGACGAAGGGTGCGGTGCTGTTCCCGCGCCTCGAGGAGAAGCCCGCGTAGGGCCACGGCTCGGTACACGGAGGCCCGCACAGGGCTCGGTACGCAGATGAGGGGCCCGGACCGGTGACGGTCCGGGCCCCTCCCGTATGCGTGCGTACGGGCAACTCGTATACGTGACATCCGGTCAGCGGGCCAGCGCCGCCCCGTCACCCATCACGATCACCGGAACCTTTGCCGGGTCGAGGATGCGCAGCAGCTCCTCCATCCGGTCCTCGGGAAGCGAGATGCAGCCCTGGGTCGGCCCGCCGTGGTCGACATGGAGCCAGATGCCGCCGCCCCGGTCCTCACCGAGCGGACGGGTCGGGTCCAGCGGGGAAGCGCCGGGGACGCGGTTGTAATCGATGGCGATGACGTAGTCGAACGAACCCTCCAGGGACTCCCCGTCGAACCCTACGCCGCTCACCGTGAAGGCCGGGCTCTGCACATAGGGCAGCTCGGTGCCCGGCGCTTCGAGCAGACCGCCCGCGGCCGTCAGCCCGTAGACGCCGATGGGGGTCCGGAGGTCGTTCACCCAGTGCTCGTCGGTCCACCCGTACAGGGCGTTGTGGGCGGGCCACGGGCCGGCGGCCGGCTGCCAGCCCACCGTGGGGTCGTCGCGGGTGTAGAGGACGGCCGTGGCCTCGCTGGAGTCGGGGGAGTCCCCGGTGACGACGAGCGCTTGCCGGGACTCGGCCGGGATCGCGGACCTGGCCACCTGCCCCAGCATCCGGATCTCGCGGGGCCCGGTCGGGGCGGCCGGCCCGCGCGCGGCAGCGGCCCCGGGGCCCGCCGCGCCGGCGCCGCCGGTGGGCGCGTGGGCGCCGGCGCGCACCGCGGTGGGTCCGGGTGCCGTACCTGCCGCAGCGCACCCGGTCAGCAGGAGGAGGAGCGCCGCACAGACCGCGTACGGGGTACGTCCGGACGCGCGAGGGCCGGCACGGGGCACGGGTTCGGGAACAGGCACGGGGGGCTCCTAGCAGTCGGCGTCGAGGGCAGCGGGGACAGAGATCCCCGCACCAAAGCCCCCGAGCCAGTCTTTGCCGAGCCGATCGACGATTAATCAGACAAAGCGGCCATACGGCCGCATCCGATCCGGTGCGACCCGTCATCTCGGGCGTGTCCTGCTGTGCGAATGTGGCTGCGCACGCAAGGAAAGGGCCCGGAACCGCGCCCTGTCGTGGCGATTCCGGGCCCGTCCCCTCGCGGGGGAACGGGGCGTCAGAGGTCCGTTCCGTCGTGCGTCTCGTCCGGGTCCACGCCCATCGTGATCGAACCGACGACGCCACGCGCCATGTGGTTCTTGCGGTACGAGAGCTTCATCAGCCCGCCCGTGACACCGCTCTGGTCGTAGATGGTGTCCTCGGTGAGGGTCGTACGCGTGGTGGTGCTGGTCGAGTACGGCGCGATCTTCGCCGAGTCGAGCACCGCGGACTCCGAGAAGAAGAACTGCCCGGTGTGGCAGGTGCGTCCGCCCTCGTACCCGGCGTCGGTCATCTTCCCGCCGACGTGCACCTTGGTGTGGATGTGCACACAGCGGCCCTGGTACCAGCCCGGGAAGATCGTCTTGAACTCCACATAGCCGTGCTTGTCGGTGAGCTGGGTGCCGCGCAGATAGCGCTCGTCGTCGGTGGGCTCCGAGTGCCCGCCACCGCCGCCACCGGGCCCGCCGGACGGGGGCGTACCCGTCGGGGCGTCGGTGGGGGTGCCGGTCGGGGCATCCGTCGGGGCACCGCTCGGCGGAGTGCCGCCACCGCCGGGGCCGCCCGAGCTCATCGACTCGTAACCGGAGTAGATGCCCAGCGCGTCACAGTGCCAGATGTCGACGGCCGCCCGGCTCACGGGCTTGCAGGTGTCCGAGTCGATCACCTTGAGGCGGAGGGTCATCGGGATGCCCTCCTTGTCCTCGGTGATGTCCTTCCGGATCTTGTCGGCGTCGATGTAGTACGGGCCCTCGGTGGTCTCCGAGGTCAGCCGGTAGCACTCCTCGCCCTGCCCGGCGGCGGACTTCTTCCCACTGCCGCTGCTCGTGACCTCGTCTGCCGAGGCACCGGCAACCACGCCCGCCCCGATCCCGGCGGCCACGACCGCCGCACCACCGGCGAGCACCATCCGGCGACGCGTCATGTCTTTCTTGTGTGCGGGTCCTTGAGTCTCTGTCATGCGAAGTGAGGCTAGGCAGGGGAGCTGGCAGGGGCGTGTGTGTCAGCTGTGCGTTGCTGTGGAAGGCGGCCATGACGCGGAACAGCCCCTGGCCGACGGCCAGGGGCTGTTTCACGTGGAACAGAAGCGGAACCGCTGACGCTTACTTCGCGCCGGTGTCCCTCGCTACCGAGTCCTTGGCCTCGGCCTTCTCCTTCACCGTCGCGGCGGGCTTGCGGAGCTGGATGTTCAGCTCGCGCAGCCGCGCCTCGTCCAGCACGGTCGGCGCGCCCATCATCAGGTCCTGCGCGTTGCCGTTGAGCGGGAAGGCGATCGTCTCGCGGATGTTCGGCTCGTCGGCCAGCAGCATCACGATGCGGTCGACACCCGGGGCGATGCCACCGTGCGGCGGGGCGCCGAGACGGAACGCGCGGAGCATGCCCGCGAACTCGTGCTCGACGGTCTCGCGGTCGTAACCGGCGATCTCGAACGCCTTGAGCATCAGCTCGGGCTCATGGTTACGGATGGCGCCGGAGGACAGCTCGATGCCGTTGCAGACGATGTCGTACTGCCAGGCAAGGATGTCCAGCGGGTCCTTCGTCTCCAGGTCCTCCAGGCCGCCCTGAGGCATGGAGAACGGGTTGTGCGAGAAGTCGATCTTGCCGGTCTCCTCGTCCTTCTCGTACATCGGGAAGTCGACGACCCAGCAGAACCGGAAGACGCCCTCCTCGAAGTGGCCGGCGCGCTTGGCGGCCTCGACCCGAACGGCCGACATGATCTTGGAGACCTCGTCGAACTCGCCGGCGCCGAAGAAGACGGCATGGCCCGGGACGAGCGCCAGGCGCTCGGTGAGGGTCTTGATGTCCGTCTCGGTGAGGAACTTGGCGATCGGACCGGCGAGGGTGCCGTCCTCGCCGACGCGGACCCAGGCGAGGCCCTTGGCGCCCTGCTCGACGGCGTACTCACCGAGGCCGTCGAAGAACTTACGGGACTGGCCCGCGGTGTCCGGCACCGGAAGGGCGCGGACGTGCTTGCCGGCGAACGCCTTGAACTCCGAGCCGGCGAAGACGTCGGAGATGTCGACGAGCTCCAGCTTGGCGCGCAGGTCGGGCTTGTCGTTGCCGTACTTCAGCATCGACTCGCGGAACGGGATCCGCGGGAACGGCGACGTGACGTGGCGGCCGTTGCCGAACTCCTCGAAGAGCTCGGTCATCAGCTTCTCGATCGGCTGGAAGACGTCCTCCTGCTCGACGAACGACATCTCGACGTCGAGCTGGTAGAACTCGCCGGGCGAGCGGTCGGCGCGGGCGTCCTCGTCGCGGAAGCACGGCGCGATCTGGAAGTAGCGGTCGAAGCCCGAGATCATCAGGAGCTGCTTGAACTGCTGCGGGGCCTGCGGCAGCGCGTAGAACTTGCCGGGGTTCAGCCGGGACGGGACGACGAAGTCACGGGCGCCCTCGGGGGAGGTCGCGGTGAGGATCGGGGTCGCCATCTCGTTGAAGCCGAGAGCCACCATCTTCGAGCGGATCGAGGCGATGACGGCGGAGCGCAGCATGATGTTGCGGTGCATGCGCTCGCGGCGCAGGTCGAGGAAGCGGTACTCCAGACGCCGCTCCTCGTTGACCCCGTCGTCGGTGTTGATCGTGAAGGGCAGCGGGGCGGCCTCGCCCAGCACCTCGACCTCGGTGACCTCGATCTCGATCTCGCCGGTCGGGAGGTCCGGGTTCACGTTGTCGTCGCCACGTGCGGAGACCTTGCCGTCGATCCGGACGACGGTCTCCTTGGTGAGCTTCGACAGGGCTTCGTTGCCGGGCGTGCCGGGGCGGGCGACGAGCTGCACGAGACCGTAGTGGTCACGCAGATCGATGAAGAGGATGCCGCCCAGGTCTCGACGATTGTGCAGCCAGCCGCTCAGCCGGACGTCGGTGCCGACGTCAGAGGCGCGGAGCTCGCCGCAGGTGTGGGACCTGTACCGATGCATCGTCGTTCATCCAGTCTTCGCGGTTGGGGTGGATTCAGCCTCCCCAGGCTACCGCCCGCGCCCCCACGACTTCATTGTCATAGTCACTTCAAGATCATCCGGCGAGGTCAGGACCACCCGCCGACGGCCGCCCTCGGTGGCGTCGGCCGAGCACATCTTCATAAAGTGGGGCAATGCGCACCGAGGAAGTCCTGGCCGCGACGGCGACCGGCCTGTGGCGCTGGGACCACGGAGCCGGTTCGGTCACGCTCGATGCGGAGGCGGCCCGGCTGCTCGAGCTCCCGGCCGAGGCCGGCGTCTTCCGCGAGGCCTCGGTGCGCGCGCGTTTCCACCCGGTCGACTGGAACGAGATCTACGGGGTGGTGAACCTCGCGCTCGACGAGGGCACCCTGGCCGAGGCCAGGCTGCGGATCGTGGACGAAGGCGGCCGGGTGCTGCGTACCGTACGCAGCCGCTCCAAACCGCTGCCGGTCGCATCGGCCGGCAGCGAGAGCTACGTACTGGTCGGCACCCTCCAGGAGGTCGCCGAACCGCAGCCGGGCACCATCGGGGCGCACACCCCCATCACCGGGGACTGGCGCCGGTCCCGCGAGGCATTCCTGCTGGACGCGGGGCGGGCGCTCGCCGAGGCCCGTTCCACGGCGGAGGTGCTGCGGGTCGCCGCCTCGCTCTCCATGCCCGGGTTCTCACCGGACGGGCTCGCCGTCTTCGGTGTCGCGGGCGAGCGGCTGACGATCATCGGCCACCACGGGCACAACAAGGGTGACGAGGACCCGTTCGACGACATGCCCCTGGAGACCGACTACCCGGCCGCCCAGGTCGTGCGGACCGGGCGGGCGATCTACCTCCCGTCGCCCGAGGAGTACCACCGCCGCTTCCCGGCCACCTGGCCGTTGGCCAGCCGCTTCGGGCGTCGTTCCTGGGCCTTCCTTCCGCTGATCGTGTCGGGCCGGACGATGGGTGCCTGGATGGCGGGGTTCCGGCACCCGGTGTCGTTCTCGCCGGACGAGCGTTCGGTGCTGACGACGGTGGCCCGGATGCTCGCCCAGGCCCTGGCGCGGGCCGGGGAGGCCGAGACCGAGCGGGAGCTGTCGCAGGGGCTCCAGCGGTCGATGATGCCGACCCTGGGGCCCGAGATCCCCGGCATGACGGTGGCCGCCCGGTACGTGCCGACCGGTGGCGGGCTCCAGGTGGGCGGCGACTGGTACGACATGATCCCGCTCCCCAACGGCCGTATCGCCCTCGTCATCGGCGACGTCCAGGGCCATGACGTGCGGGCGGCCGGGCTGATGGGCCAGTTGCGGATCGCCCTGCGCGCGTACGCCTCCGAGGGGCACCGCCCGGACGCGGTGCTCGCCCGTGCCTCCCGGTTCCTCTCCGGGCTCACCGACGCGTACGACGACGGGGAGGAGACCGGTCCGCGGTTCGCGACATGTCTGTACGCGGAGGCCGACCCGGAGACCGGCACCCTCGACATCGCCCGAGCGGGCCACCCCGACCCCGTGGTGATCAGCAGCGACGGGACCGCGGTGATCCGGCAGACCGGCGGCGGACTACCGCTCGGTGTCGAGACCGACGCCGACTATCCGACGACCCGGCTCGTCCTGGAGACCGGCGAAACGATCATGCTGTGCACGGACGGGCTGATCGAGACCGGCGGCCACGACCTGGCCACCGGCTGGGACCGGCTCCGGCCGGTCCTGGAGCAGCAGAGCGGTGACCTGGAGAAGCTCTCCGACGAGCTGGTGCAGGCCGTGCACGGGCCGACGTCGCACTACACGACGGGCCCGCTGGCCGACCGCCGCGAGGACGACATCGCGGTGCTCCTACTGCGTCGCGAGGCCGGCACCATGCCGCGGACCGCGCCGCGCCGCACCGCGATGACCATCGCCCAGGCCGAACCCGAGCGGGTCTCGGCCGCCCGGCAGCAGCTGCGGGAGCTGCTGCACGACTGGGAGGACCCGGAGCAGATCGACGCGGCCGTGCTGATGGTCTCGGAGATGACCACGAACGTCCTCGTCCACACGGACGGCGACGCGCTGATGGTCGCCGAGGCCACCGGGGAGCGGGGCGAACGGCGGCTGCGGGTGGAGGTGGCGGACGGCAGCGACGAACTGCCGCACAGGCGGCGGCCCGGCGAGATGGCTTCCAGTGGGCGGGGCCTGGTGCTGATGGAGATGCTGGCCGATGCGTGGGGGGTGGATCCGCGAGGGGCGGGGAAGTCGATCTGGTTCGAGCTGCACGAGTCGTAGGGGGCGGCCCGGGTGCGTCCGGTGGCCGCTCCGCCCTCAATCGCCGGGCGGGCCCGATGTCCTGGGTGGTGGTGTGTCCGGCGGCGTCGGTGGGTCGGGCGGGGTGGAGGGGGACGGTGGGTTCGGGTCGGGGCTGTAGCCCTTGCGGAGTTCACCGAGGACGCCGAAGGCCGCCGCGCACACCGGTACCGCCAGCAGCATCCCCAGCAGGCCCGCCACGCTCGCCCCCGCGGTCAGCGCGATCATGATCATGGCCGGGTGCATCTGGACCGTACGGCTCTGGATCACCGGCTGCAGCACGTGCCCCTCCAGCACCTGGACCGCGAGCACCACTCCGAGCGCCCAGAGCGCGATCACGACACCCCGGTCCGCGAGCGCGACCAGGACGGCGACGGCACCCGAGAGGAACGCGCCGAGGTACGGGATGTACGCGCCGACGAAGACCAGCGCCCCGAGCCCCACCGCGCCCGGCACCCGCAGGATCAGCAGGCCGACCGTGATGCAGACGGCATCGATCAGCGCGATGAACGTGGTGCCGCGCATGAAGCCCTCGACGGCCTCGAAGGCCCGCCGCCCCATCGCCTCGACCAGCTCACCGGTGCCGCGCGGGGCGATGGCGTGGGCGAGGTCCACGGCCCGGTGGGAGTCGCGCAGGAAGAAGAAGGTCAGCAGCAGGGCGAGGACGCCGGTCGCGATCAGTGAGCCGACCAGGCTGATCCCGGTGAGCAGCCCGCCCGCGGCGCTTGCGCCGAACTTCTCGACGAGCTTCTGCGCGTTGGCGGCGAGGTCGTCCACATTGATGTCCCGCGCGAACCCGAAGTGGTCGACGACCCACTGCCCGGCAGCCTTCAGCGACTGGACGATCTGGCCGCCGCTGTCGATGAGCGCGGTGACGACGATGTACCCGGCGCCGCCGCCCACCGCGACGAGCAGCGCGCAGGTGAGCCCGGCGGCCACCGACCGGTTCACCCGGTGCTCGGCCAGCCACCGGTGGACGGGGCCGAGCAGCGCCGTACCGAGCAGGGCGAGCAGCACGGGTGTGACCGCCGTCTTGAGGACGATGCACAACCAGATCGCAACCGCGGCGACACCGGTGACCAGCAGAAGTACGGCGCACCAGGCGGCTGTCCGCCACGCGGCGTCGGGCAGGAGGGGCTTCCGGGTATGCACCCTCCCACCCGATCACGGTGCGGCAGTCATGTCCCGCCTGCACGGCCGTACGGGTGACGGACCGTCAGCGCGGCCCTTGCCGCAGGATCACTCACCCATGCCGTGGACCGCGGGCACGGTGCCGAGACGGCCGGCCTGGAAGTCCTCGAACGCCTTCTTGAGTTCGGCCTGGCTGTTCATGACGAACGGCCCGTAGTGCGCCATCGGCTCCCGGATCGGACGGCCGCCGAGCAGCACGACCTCCAGGTCAGGAGTGTTGCCGTCCTGCTTCTCGTCCGCGCGGACGGTCAGCGACGACCCGGCGCCGAAGACCGCGGTCTGCCCCTTGTGGACCGGGCGGCGCTCCTCGCCGACCGTGCCGCGGCCGGCCAGCACGTACGCGAGTCCGTTGAAGTCCTCGCGCCACGGCAGGGTCACCTCGGCGCCGGGGCGCACGGTGGCGTGGACCATCGTGATCGGGGTGTGGGTGACGCCCGGGCCCTCGTGTCCGTCGAGCTCACCGGCGATGACGCGGAGCAGCGCGCCGCCGTCCGGGGAGGCGAGGAGCTGGACCTGGCCGCCGCGGATGTCCTGGTAGCGGGGGGCCATCATCTTGTCGGCCTTGGGCAGGTTCACCCAGAGCTGGAGGCCGTGGAAGAGGCCGCCCGACATGACGAGGGACTCCGGCGGGGCCTCGATGTGCAGGAGGCCGGATCCGGCCGTCATCCACTGGGTGTCACCGTCGCGGATGGTGCCGCCGCCACCGTTGCTGTCCTGGTGGATGAAGGTGCCGTCGATGATGTACGTGACGGTCTCGAAGCCGCGGTGGGGGTGCCAGGGAGTGCCCTTGGGCTCGCCCGGCGCGTACTCCACCTCGCCCATCTGGTCCATCATGATGAACGGGTCGAGGTGCTTGTAGTTGATCCCGGCGAACGCGCGGCGAACCGGGAAGCCTTCGCCCTCGAATCCGCTCGGCGCCGTGGTGACGGCGAGCACGGGACGGGCCGTGGCGTCGCCAGAGGCGGCGACCTTGGGCAGGGTCAGTGGGTTTTCGACGGTCACTGCGGGCATGGGAGCCACCTCCGGGATTGTTCTGCCTTCAATTTAGTTGAACAGTGAACATCTTGCAAGGGGCACCGCATTCCCGGCCTGTCGCACGCAGCGGTAGGGGCCCGTACCTGAGCGGTACGGGCCCCTACTGGCGTCCGGAAGGCCGGCAATGAGCCGTCTGCGGGCGACGACGTCAGCCGTACATGCGGCGCATCGCGAAGTCGACCATCTGCTCCACGGCCTTGGCGTCGAAGACCATGCGGTGCTCGCCCTCCATGTCGAGGACGAAGCCGTAGCCGGTGGGCAGCAGATCGATCACCTCGGCGCCGGTGATCACGAAGTACTTGGACTCCTTGCCTGCGTACAGCCGCAGCTCCTTGAGCGTGGTGAACATGGGGATCACCGGCTGCTGGGTGTTGTGCAGGGCGAGGAAGCCGGGGTTGTCGCCGCGCGGGCAGTAGACCTTCGAGGTCGCGAAGATCTGCTGGAAGTCCTCGGCGGACAGGGATCCGGTGGTGAAGGCCCGTACCGCGTCACCGAGGGACGGCGGCGAGGGTTCGGGATACAGCGGCTGCTCGCCGTAGCCGCCACCCATCTGCTGCTGTGCGCCCTGATTCTGGTCGTAGCCGTACATACCCCAAAGAGTAATGGGACACATCCACCCCTCGAGGGGTTGCGTCTTATTACTGACGGGTAGCATCATCGGGGAGGTCAGCTGATATGCCTACCGCCAGCTCGTCGCCCGCCCGGCCCTCACGCCTTGACCGGGGCGCTGTGCGCCACTGCTATTGATTACGGAGCCTTCCCATGGGGCACTACAAGTCGAATCTCCGCGACATCGAGTTCAACCTCTTCGAGGTCCTCGGGCGCGACAAGCTGTACGGCACCGGCCCGTTCGCCGAGATGGACGTCGAGACGGCGAAGAGCATCCTCGACGAGGTCGCCCGCCTCGCGGAGAACGAGCTGGCCGACTCCTTCGCCGACGCCGACCGCAACCCGCCGGTCTTCGACCCGGAGACCAACACGGCGCCGGTCCCGGAGACGTTCAAGAAGTCGTACCAGGCGTTCATGGACTCCGAGTACTGGCGCCTGGGTCTGCCCGAGGAGATCGGCGGCACGACCTCCCCGCGCTCCCTGATCTGGTCCTACGCGGAGCTGCTGCTCGGCTCGAACCCGGCCATCTGGATGTACTCCTCGGGCCCGGCGTTCGCCGGCATCCTCTTCGACGAGGGCAACGAGGCGCAGAAGAAGATCGCTGAGATCGCCGTCGAGAAGCAGTGGGGCTCGACGATGGTGCTGACCGAGCCGGACGCCGGTTCGGACGTCGGCGCGGGCCGCACGAAGGCCGTCGAGCAGGAGGACGGCTCCTGGCACATCGAGGGTGTGAAGCGCTTCATCACCTCGGGCGAGCACGACATGTCCGAGAACATCATTCACTACGTGCTGGCCCGTCCCGAGGGCGCAGGTCCGGGCACGAAGGGTCTGTCGCTCTTCATGGTCCCGAAGTTCCACTTCGACTGGACCACCGGTGAGCTGGGCGAGCGCAACGGCGTGTACGCGACGAACGTCGAGCACAAGATGGGCCTCAAGGCGTCCAACACGTGCGAGATGACGTTCGGCGACCAGCACCCCGCCAAGGGCTGGCTGATCGGTGACAAGCACGACGGCATCCGCCAGATGTTCCGCATCATCGAGTTCGCCCGGATGATGGTCGGCACGAAGGCCATCGCCACCCTCTCGACGGGGTACCTGAACGCGCTGGAGTACGCCAAGGAGCGGGTCCAGGGCACCGACCTGGCGAACTTCATGGACAAGACCGCGCCCAAGGTCACCATCACGCACCACCCCGATGTGCGCCGCTCGCTGATGACGCAGAAGGCGTACGCGGAGGGCATGCGCTCCCTCGTGCTGTACACCGCCTCCGTCCAGGACGCGATCCAGGAGAAGGAGGCCGCGGGCGAGGACGCGAAGGCGCTGCACGGCCTCAACGACCTGCTGCTCCCGATCGTGAAGGGCTACGGCTCCGAGAAGTCGTACGAGCAGCTGGCGCAGTCGCTCCAGACGTTCGGCGGCTCCGGGTACCTGCAGGAGTACCCGATCGAGCAGTACATCCGGGACGCCAAGATCGACACCCTCTACGAGGGCACCACGGCGATCCAGGGCCAGGACTTCTTCTTCCGGAAGATCGTCCGCGACCAGGGTGCCTCGCTGAATGCGCTGTCCGAGGAGATCAAGAAGTTCCTCGCCGGCGCCCAGGGCAACGAGGAGCTGTCCGGTGCGCTGGACTCGCTCGCCAAGGCGGCCGTGGACCTGGAGGCGATCGTCGGCACGATGATCACCGACCTCACCGCGACCGGCGAGGACGTCAAGAACATCTACAAGGTCGGCCTGAACACCACCCGCCTGCTGCTGGCCTCCGGCGATGTCGTCGTCGGCTACCTGCTGCTGAAGGGCGCGGCCGTGGCGGCCGAGAAGCTGCCGACCGCCTCCGCCAAGGACGTCGCCTTCTATCAGGGCAAGATCGCCGCAGCGAAGTTCTTCGCGGCCAACGTCCTGCCGGGCGTCTCGGCCGAGCGCGCGCTCGCCGAGGCGGTCGACGGCTCGCTGATGGACCTGGACGAGGCCGCGTTCTAGCCTTCGGCCCGCAGCATCGGTCAACGAGGCGCCGCCACCCGAATACTTTCGGGCGGCGGCGCTTTCGTGTCGTCCCGCCGCCTGCGGGGGGGCAGGTCCGGTGGTCATCCGGCAGCAGGCTGCCCTCTTCGAACCTCGACCGGGCCGGTCCTTATGATCAGCATCCGCATCCGCCGGGGCCCCTTCGCCACCGTGATCGCGGAACGCGCGCAACAGGCGCAGGACGGCACGCAGCCATCGGCGACGATCACAGACGAGTAGGGCTCACCTTGAAGAACCAGCGGTTGTACGTGCGGTGCGCGGCGGCGATGGCGGCAATGGCGCTGTTCACGGGCTGCGGTGGAGGAAGCGGAAGCATCGACTCCGACAGTCGTGCCGCAAAAGTGGCCAAGTCCCTGAACACGAAGCAGGTCCTGTCGGTCCTGCCGGACGCGCCTGCCATGGCGGGCTGGCGCAATGTCGAGGAGGCTGTGGCACGTCGCTCGACATACCCGGAGCAGACCGAGAACCCGCCTTCCATGTGCCCCCTGGCGATGTCCGACAAGACGCCGTGCACCGATGTCCGCCTCGACGGCAGAACGGACTTCTTCGACCCCGAGAGCAAGACCGACGCGCTGTTCTGGGTGTTCACGTACCGCGACGAGAAGGCCGCCGCGGCAGCCCACACGGCGCTGTGGAAGAACTTCTACAGCCATACCCTGCGCGAGGACCCCACGCAGGTGGACCTGGAGAACATCGGCGACGAGCGCTTCGCCGGCCGTGGCAACCATCCCGTCTTCGGCCGGTCCACCATGTCACTGATCCGAGTCGGGACGACCCTGCTGGGAATCAGCACCTCCCACAGCCGCACCGCGCTGCCGGACGAGCAGCTCACCGCCCTGGCCACCATGTTCGCCGAGCGCGCGCAGCAGGCGCAGGACGGCAAGGAGCCGACAGCCGTGGCGGCCGCGGGATAGGTATGTGCCGGGGGTGGCGGTACGCGGATTCTTCCCGGCCCATCGTCGTTACAGTGAAGAACATGAGTTCTCCCCTCCGCTTCGACCGCGGTCACACCGACGACCTGATGGCCTTCCTGATGGCCAGCCCCTCCCCCTACCACGCCGTGGCCACCGCCGCGGCGCGGCTGGAGAAGGCCGGCTTCCGGCAGGTCGAGGAGACCGCGGCCTGGGACGCGTCCACCGGTGGGAAGTACGTGCTGCGCGGCGGGGCGATCATCGCCTGGTACGTGCCGGAGGGCGCCGGGGCGCACACCCCGTTCCGGATCGCCGGGGCGCACACCGACTCGCCGAATCTGCGGGTGAAGCCGCTGCCCGACACGGGGTCGTACGGCTGGCGGCAGATCGCCGTCGAGGTGTACGGCGGCACCCTGCTCAACACCTGGCTGGACCGGGACCTCGGCCTCGCGGGCCGGATCAGCCTGCGCGACGGCACGCACCGGCTGGTCGACATCGACCGGCCGCTGCTGCGCGTGCCTCAACTGGCCGTGCATCTGGACCGGTCGGCCAACACCGACGGTCTCAAGCTCGACCGGCAGAAGCACATGCAGCCGATCTGGGGACTCGGGGACGTCGAGGAGGGCGACCTGATCCGGTTCGTCGCCGAGGAGGCAGGCGTCGACGCCGAGGAGGTGACCGGCTGGGACCTGATGCCGCACGCCGTGGAGCCGCCGGCCTACCTGGGCCGGGACCGCGAACTGCTGGCCGGGCCGCGGATGGACAACCTGCTTTCCGTGCACGCGGCGACGGCCGCGCTCGCCGCCGTCGCCGGACAGCCGGACGACGAGATTCCGTACATCCCGGTGCTGGCCGCGTTCGACCACGAGGAGAACGGTTCGCAGTCGGACACCGGCGCGGACGGACCGCTGCTCGGCACGGTGCTGGAGCGCTCCGTCTTCGCCCGCGGCGGCACGTACGAGGACCGGGCCCGGGCCTTCGCGGGGACCGTCTGTCTCTCCTCCGACACCGGTCACGCGATCCACCCCAACTACGGCGAGCGCCACGACCCGACACACCACCCGGTGGCGAACGGCGGGCCGATCCTCAAGGTCAACGTCAACATGCGGTACGCGACGGACGGCAGCGGCCGGGCCGTGTTCGCGGCGGCGTGCGAGAAGGCGGGCGTGCCGTGGCAGACGTTCGTCTCCAACAACTCGATGCCGTGCGGCACGACGATCGGCCCGATCACCGCGGCCCGGCACGGCATCCAGACCGTGGACATCGGCGTCGCGATCCTGTCGATGCACAGTGCGCGTGAGCTGTGCGGTGCGGACGACCCGTATCTGCTGGCGAACGCGCTGGCGGCGTTCCTGGCGGGCTGAGCGGGTCCGTCTCCGGGCCGGCCCCTTCCGTCGGGGCCGGCCCGTGCACCGTCGGCCGGGCCGGTCCGTCCGTAACTCCGAAGAATTTCCGGAAGTCTGTGTAACGCGCGCCGCAGGCTCGGGCGTCTTCCCTGTGCAGGGAGTTCGCGGGGCCGACGGCTGAGGGGTGACGCAGGTGACCGGTGGGACGGACGGGTTCCAGGAGTTCGCCCGCGCCACCGGTCCGCGCATGTTCCGTACCGCACTGCTGATGTGCGGGGACTGGCATCTCGCCGAGGATCTCGTGCAGACCGCGCTCGGGAAGGTGTTCGCCTCCTGGTCGCGGGTGCTGCGCGCGGACAGCCCGGACGCGTACGCGCGGACCGTCCTGATGCGCACGTACTTCTCGTACCGGAGGCTGCGACGGTCCGCCGAGCGTCCGGTGGCCGCGCTGCCGGATGCCGCCGCGCCCGAGGGCGACAGCGCCCTGCGGGTCACCCTGCTCCACGCGCTGGCCACGCTGCCCGCCAAGGACCGGGCCGTGGTCGTCCTGCGCTACTGGGAGGACCGCAGCGTCAAGGAGACCGCCGACGCGCTCGGGATGAGCGAAGGCAGCGTCCGGGTGCGGTGCACCCGCGCGCTGACCCGGCTGCGCGCGCTGATCGGCGAGGACACAGGAAAGGACGGTGCTTCCCATGGACTCGTACGACGGTGAACCGGCCTACGCCGCCGAGCTGTCCCGGACCATGGACGTGGCTCTGGCCCGGCTCCCGGTGGACGCCGAACTGCTGCTCACGGGGTCGCTGGTGCGGGGCACCCGCCGACGGCGGCGTCGACGCGCCGCCGCCTGGGGCACGGCCTGCTCGGCGGCGGTGGCACTGACCGCCACCGCGCTTCTGGTGGTCCTGCCCGGCGGACGGTCCGGTCCGGTAACGGTCGCACTGCCCGAGTTCGCGGCGACCGGAGCCCCGGCCCCCGCAGGACGTGAACCGGCGACCGGGGCCGCCACGGCCGCGCTGCTGGTGGAGCTGCTGCCGGGACAGCCGGAGGTCACGGATGTGCAGACCCGGGACAGCGACCCGGCATACACCTCCGTGCAGACCTACGGCCGGGTGACGCTGGCGAGCGGCGGGACGGTGGCGGTGTGGCTCCAGGGCGACTACGTCCGGGAGCCCGTCCGGCAACCGCTGCCCCGTGGCACGGCCGGCGCGCGGGACCCGAAACAGCAGCCGTGGAAGGACGGCAAGGGCGCCGTCGCGACACCCACGCACGCCCCCGCCCGGGACGACTTGGAGCAGCACTACTCGTGCCCCGCGGAGCAGGAGGCCAAGACGTGCCGGATCGTCAAACTCACCGACGGGTCCGTGCTGCTGGCCTACGAGGACCCGTCGAACTCCCTGACCTCGCGCACGGCCGACGTCCTGCGGCCCGACGGCACCCGGGTCACGGTGACCGCAACCGGAACCGGGTTCGGCATGGACCAGCTGCGGGCCGTCGCGACCAGTGACCGCTGGTCGGAATGGGTGGATCCGGCCACGAACGACGCCGCCGACCGATCCGATCCCGCCACGTCGAAGAGCCGGCCATGATTGGCAAGATCTCGATATGCGCAAAAAGGGCGGAATTACACATACCGGCTGATCGGCGTGGACGTCACACCCACCGCCGAAGACTCACCGAATGCCCGGTATCAGAGGCAACCCCAGGCGAACATGCGCACGAAACCTCATACAGGAATGAGAAGCGGTCAAAGTCCCAACTCTGCTGTCTCAAACCGCTGTTAGCGTCTCGCAAGCCCCACCGGACCACAGCAGTCGACCTGTGCTCCCGGGGTCTCATCCATCCGCGAGACGAAGCAGGAAGAGACACATATGTCCAAGCGCATCGCCGCCGCACTGCTCTCCACCGCCGCAGCCCTCGGCCTGGGCAGCCTCGCCCTTGCGGCCCCGGCCTCAGCCGCGGACCGGGACGGCGTCTGCAACACCGGCGAGGTCTGCTACTTCTTCAACAGCAACTTCGGCGGATCGCGTTCCGACTTCTTCGGCAACGACGCCAACCTCCAGGACAACAACTTCCTGAGCTCCGGCAGCGGCCAGGGGCAGACCGTCAAGAACAACGCAGCCGGCGGCCGCAACCTGGACGCGACGTACAACGTCACCGTCTGGTTCAACAGCAACTACAACAACGGTACGTACACGGGCCGTTCGGACACGCTGCCGACCAACTACGGCGACCCGCAGTTCGACAACGTGTACAACGAGAACGCCTCGCACAGCTGGTGGCGCTCCTAGTCCGCGTCCGCACACCGCAGCACGCGAGTCGGGTGCCCTCCGGTCTCCGGAGGGCACCCGCCCGTCGCGCCCGTCGCGGCGCCGCTTCCCCTCCCACCGCCGCCATGCACACCGCCGCCGCGCGCACCTCCGACTGCTCCGGCGCCCGTGCCCGTGCCCGTACGATCCCGAGCGGAGCCATGAAGTCCGTTGCGTCACGCCCTCTCGCGGCGTCCCTGCTGGCCCTGAACTGCCTGTTACTGAGCGCCTGTTCCACCGGTGGGACGCCGGTCCCCGCTCCGTCGCCGTCCACCGGGCAGAACAGGCCGTCGTCCTCCGCCGCGGCCGAGGACGTACACATCCAGCAGCCCCTTCCGATGCCGGTCGACCCGTACCGGCTGAGCGGCGCCGACCGTACCGTTCTGTACGCCGCCGAGCAGAAGCTGGTCGCCTCCTGCATGCGGACGTACGACGTCGGCTACCGGGCCCCGGACACCGGCAACGCGCGACCCGCGCCCGAGGCCCCGTACGGCGTCACCGACCCGCGCTGGGCCCGCGACTACGGCTACCGGCTTCCGCCCGGCCTCCTCGGGGGCCGCCCCGCGTCGGCCGCGCAGCCCGACCTCACCACGGTCTCGCTGATCACCGGCGGCATCTCGTACGACCCCGACGGGCACGTACTGAGGAACGAGGACCAGCAGCGCCTCACCACGTACAAGGGGAAGCCCGTACCACCGGGCGGCTGCCTCGGACAGGCCCGCCGCACCCTCGCCGGCAACGACGGCAACCGGGACCTGACCCGCGTCGGGAGCCAGATCTACGGCACCGCGTACGCGAAGTCCAAGCAGGACCGGCGGGTGACCGCGGTCATCGCGGCCTGGTCGGCCTGCATGAAGAAGCAGGGCTTCGACTACACCTCCCCGCTCGATCCGGCCAACGATCCCGGCTTCCCCAAGGCGCCGCCCGCCGACGCCCGGGAGAAGAGGACCGCCGTCGCCGATGTCGCCTGCAAGAAGAAGACCGGTCTGGTCGACGTCTGGCACCGGGCCGAGAGCGCCGTCGAACGCTCCCTCATGACGAACCGCACAGCCGAGCTGGCAGCCGCCAAGGCCGACAGGGACACCCGGCTGAAGAACGCACGCCGCGTCATCTCCTCGTAGACCACCCCGTAATGGAGCAGCCACGATGAACCTCCCCTCCGCCCGCCCGGCCGGCCTCCGGCTGGCCGTTCCCGCGCTGGCCCTCGTCGCCGTCACCGCCGTCGCGGGCTGCGGCGGCCAGTCCGACGACGACTCCGCCGCACCCGGCACCGGCGGCAAGGGCTCCACCGCGCAGGGCACGGCGGGCGCCTCGGAACCCCTGCCGCTCACCGCCTACCTCCAGAACTCCGACGACGACGCCCGAACCATTCAGCGGGCCACCAACCTGCTCATGGTGTCCTGCATGAAGCGGTACGGCTTCGACTACCGCGCGCAGCCCGAGGTGGTGGAGGCCAAGCCGGCCCGCGACTCGGAGTACCGGCAGTTACCTGCCGCGCAGGCCGCCTCCTACGGCTACCGCTCCCCGGCCGCGGCCGACGCGGCCGCCCGGGAGACGGGCGACGACGGCAAGACCGGCTCCGCGGCGGAGGAAGCCGTGCGCATCGGCACCGGCGCCGCCACCGTCGGCGGCAAAGCCGTACCCGACGGCGGCTGCAAGGGCGAGGTGTCCCGGACGATGGCGAAGGGCCTGCCCGAGCTCCCCGTGCCCAGCCCGGTCGACGAGGCGGCGAACGCCGCCGCGCAGAAGGCGCAGGCCGACGCCTCGCTGACCACGGCCGTCGGCAAGTGGAGTGCCTGCATGAAGGAACAGGGCTTCGTCTTCGCCCAGCCGCAGGACCCGCTCGCCCAGTTCTCCGGCAAGAGCGGCCGCGACAGCGGCGGCAGTCCCGACGGCGGCGACCGGGTCGCGGCGACCGCGACCGACGAGGAGAAGAAGGTCGCCGTCGCCGACAGTGCCTGCAACAAGAAATCCTCGCTCGAACAGACCTGGTACACGGTCACCAAGCCTCTCCAGCAGGCCGAGATCGACCGGCGGGCCGAGGAGTTCAAGCTCGTGGAGGAATGGAACCAGGGGTACGTGAAGAACGCCCAGAAGGCCCTCGCCAAGAACTGATGAACAGTCAGGACGAGTACATGAATGAGGACCCGCAGCTGCTGGACGACGAGACCGAAGCGGGCGCGGGCCTGTCCCGTGCCCGCCGCTGGGTGATCGCCGTGGCCGTCGGAGCCGTGGTCCTCACCGGTACGGGCGTCGGGGCCTCGCTGCTCATCAAGTCGCCCGCGCAGGCCGCGGCCGACTCGGCGCCGCCGCCTGCCGATGTGCTGACCGCACCGGTCGACAAGCGCGTACTGCGGTCCTCGGTGATCCTGCGCGGCACGGTCGTCGCCGGACAGAGTCTGGATGTCACCCCCGTCGCGGCCGGAGCGGGCGACGGCGGCACCACGCCGACCGTGACCAAGACCCCGCTGAAGGCGGGCGACGCCGTCCTGGCCGGCAAGCCCCTCATCGAGGTGTCGGGGCGTCCGGTCATCGCTCTCCCGGGGGCGCTTCCCGTCTACCGGGACCTCAAGCCGGGGGCCGAGG